>JAJPZB010000179.1 GCA_021204635.1 Opitutia bacterium
ATCCACCCAACCCCACCGTTCACCACAAACCATCCCCCACAACCCCTCCACAACAAAACTTTTCGACAAATTTTAAAAATTGTCTTGACATTGCCCCCCCCCCCCTACAAACTTACCACTTACCGAAAAAGTCGGGGAAGGTCTCCGACACTTCCGGCAAACTCAAATCACACAAGTATCATGGTTAACTCAAAGTTAATATTAACAACCCTCGTCGCAGCAGCTGCGGCGATTACGACGATCCCCGCTCTCGCGGACGATCTGACGTGGGCAGGCGACAATGACGGAAACATCTGGTCGTCCGAGTCCACAGTTTGGGGCGATAGCGAAACTACGTTCCAATCCGGCGACAACGCCACCTTCGACGCCACCGGCGCTTCCAACTCGATAGTTACTCTCGGCGAAGACATCACTGCGGGAACAATCACTGTTTCCGAGACAGGCTATACTTTTGCCGCGACCGACAGTGCCAAACTCACCGCAGACACCTTCAACATCAGCGGTTCGGGCAACAATTCCCCGACTTCCACCACGTTTGAAATCACCATCGATTCGAGCGCGAGTGTCTCTGTTGGCACACTTGCCCACGTGTCCGCCGGTAGCACGCTGACCGTCAATGGAACGTTCAGCGCGGGCGAGGTGAGCTATGGCGGCGGATTTTCAAAAGTGATTGGCGGAATCGGAACGTTTTCGGCGACGACTTTCACCGATTCCACAAATCAAACTGCCGGCTACCTCTACATCACCGTCGCCAATTTCAACGTCGATACTTTTGTCGACGAGGGCAAGGGCGCGGTGACGTTTTCCTCCTCGGACAGCGTGAACATCGGCACGTTAGAATTGGGCGGACCGGACGATTCTACGACCTCCGGCGAATCAATTGTTTTCAGCGGCACCGGAAATTACACCATCGGCGCAATTACTGCGGCGAGCGTTACTTCAAATACAAGCAGAGGCATTACGGTGGAATCCGGAACTACGCTCAACGTCGGCGCGATTGATGTTCCCGCCAAAATTACGACCTTGGCGATAGGCGGAACCGTAAATGTGAACTCCGAATATTACAGCAATACGAGCGAGGGCACTGCCGGCGTCATAAATTATGGCGGCACGAGCTATTCGTTTTCCATCACGGATAACGGCGACGAAAAAGGCACGCTGAATGCCACCAAGTTGGTTACGGCGAGCTCCGGTTCCGGCGCGTTGACCATCAGCGTCAGTTCTCTCAACCTCGATGTTTTGGAAAACGATGGCGCGCACGCAATCACGCTTTCATCTGAAACCGCGAATATCGGCTCGATAGTCCAAGCCGGCTCGGCAACCATAACGGTTTCGGCGGGGCGCTTGAATGTCGATTCGATAACAAAGACCGGAAGCGGCGGCGCCATCAATATCGACACCACAACTATCGGGCTCAACAGCGTGGATAGTGCGGATTTTACTGCGGCGCTGTGGATTACGTCCGGAAGCACGGTTACGTTTGATTTGTCTTCAGGGCAGAGCTTGACGCTCTCCGGCGCAGTCACGGCAAATCAGTCCGGAGAAAGCGCAATCGTCAAAATTGGCGCTGGCACGTTGACGCTCTCGGGCACCAATACTTACACAGCCGGCACGACGATCGCCGAGGGCATCGTTGTGGCGGCGAGCAGTGGAGCGCTCGGGAATGGCGCTGTCACGATTGACGGTGGTCAGCTCACGGTTAGTGGCGAAGGCGTTACGGTCTCGAATGAGATCACGGTTGTGCTCGACAACTACGTTACCTCGAGTTCGACCGACGCGGAGGCTGCTGCCTACGCGATTGTCATCGATGGCGCGACGCTGAGCTCGGAGATCGCGGTCACCGCAAGCGACGAGTTCCTGAGTTCTCTTGTTGCCGGCGAAGAATATGCGTTCAACATCGTCTCCGGCAACTACGATGGCGATATCAGCTACGACGCTCTCGAGGCGTTAGGCTATAGCGTGAGCCTCGAGAATGGCATAATCACGATCTCGGTTCCTGAGCCTTCGATGTTTGGTTTGCTCGCGGGGCTCGGTGCGCTCGGGTTTGTGGCGGCACGCCGGCGCCGCAACCGCAAGGCATAAGCTGCGCTACAGATTTATCATTGGTTAGTGATTATGGAATAAGGCTCTTCGGTGTGATGAACACCGGAGAGCCTTTTTTTGGGGTTGGTGGTGAGGACTTGGGTTGGTGGTGGGAGGAGTTTGTGGTGGGATTTTTTTCGGAGGGGTTGGTGGTGAGAAGCAAAGTCAGGCGACGTTCAACGAACACACTCCCTCACCGCTAACGTGGTCCCCTCCCGCTAACTTAGCGGGAGAATCGCGCATTGCATGCGCGATGTGTTGCCACCACCAACCTGCCGCCACCACTAACCCAAATCTCACCACCAACCTGGTCCTCACCACTAACCCACCATTTCCTCGCAACAATCTCGATTCCTACCACCAACTCAAAATTCCACCACCAACCCTCCGAAAAAATCCCCACCACAAACTGCCGTGAGGGACGTTAGTCCCGAACAAATCCGTGTGACATCCCTTCGTGGCAGATTGCCGCCACCACTAACCCAAATCTCACCACCGACCCATTTTCACCACCAACCCGGTTGCGTAGTATTCACAAGATTTTGATGTGCGGCATGGTGGTGGCGAATTGCGCGCGCTCGGCGGGGCTCATCACGGCGAGTGCGGTGGAGAGTGCGTCTGCCACAGCGGGGTCTCGCGCGATTACGCGCGTCGGGTTTGTGGTGGTGGCGGGCAGCCCCGAGCGCGGATCGACGATGCATGTCTTTCGTTGCGGCGCGCCGGAACTGCTCAGGGCTTCGTTTTTTATGGAGATGGTCTCGGGTCTGTTGCCGAGTGCGATTTCCCAGCCTTTGTCGCGACCTTCGGGGGCGTCGAGCGCGAGAATTGTTGAGCCGCCGGCGGAGAGCAGGGCGCTTTCGATGCCGAGGCTTTCGAGGTCTTCCGCCATTTTTTTCAGTGCGAATCCCTTTGCGATGCCGCCGAGATCCAACTTCGCGCCCGCATTGTCGCACACGATTTCGACACTGTTGTCGTCGAGCGAGAATGCGCCGAAGCGGAAATTTTCAAATGCCGCGCGCCACTCCGGCATTTCCTCGCAAAATCCGCCACCGTTGCCGCAGGCAGCATTTGCCACAGTCGCGGCTTGTTGCCTCGTCCAAAAATCGACGAGCGTTCCGGCGGCGGGGTCGAACGCCTTCGCGGTTTGTTGCGAGAGCGATTGCGCGAGTTTGAGGCACTCGAAGGTCTCGGGCTGCAGCCGCAGGCGCTCGCCTTGTTTGAGGGCGTTTGCGCGGGCGATGTCGCTGTCGGCGAGAGATTTGCTCAGCGCCTTTTCTATTTTTTTGAGCGTGACAAATGCCTTGTGCGCCGCCTGCGCGGGCTCTGCGCCGCGTTGTCGTGCGCCGGAAATCCTGATCAGCCAGCGGGCTGACATTGCGCTTTGCGAAAAAACGGCGAGCGTCGGCATTTTCCGCGTTGTCGTTTTTCGCAGTGCGCCGCTATCGGTCGCACTCGCCTTGCACGAAATCAAGCGAGCCGAGAATCGCGGGAATATCCGTGACGAAGTGGCCCGGGACGAGAACCGGCAGCGTCGAGAGCGAGACGAACGAGGGCCCGCGGACGTGCAGGCGATACGGGTGGCCCTCGCCCTTCGAGTGGATGAAAAATCCGAGCGCGCCCTTCGGGTTTTCCGCCTCGAAATATGCTTCGCCGGCGGGGATTTGCGGCCCGTGCGTCGTGATCATGAAATTCTGAATGAGTTCTTCCATGCCCGTGAGGACGCGATTTTTCGGCGGGAGGCAAATTTTTCTTGCATCTTCCGCGAAAATCGGTCCGTCGGGAATCGTCTTGCAAACTTGGCGCACGATTCTCACGGATTGGCGCACCTCTTCCGTTTTCAGCAAATAGCGGTCGTAGCAATCGCCCACAGTGCCGACGGGGATGTCGAAATCGTATTGCTCGTAGCCGCTGTATGGACGGTCTTTGCGAATGTCGGCGCAGACGCCGGTGCAGCGCAGATTCACGCCTGTCAGCCCGTATTGCAGCGCAAAATCGCGCTTGATTACGCCGATTCCCTGCGTGCGGTCTGTGAAAATTTTGTTGCGCGAGAGCAGGCCTTCCATCTCGTCCAAGGCTTTGAGAACGCAGTCGCAAGCCTTTTCCACCTTCGCGAGCCAGCCCTCGGGCACGTCGCGCGTGACGCCGCCGATTCGCGTGTAGCTGCACGAGAGGCGTTGCCCCGTCAGCTCTTCAAAGAGCGAGTAAATGCGTTCGCGCTCGGTGTATGTCGTGAGAAAAACGGTGAGCGCGCCGGTGTCCATTGCATAGACGCCCAAGCCGAGCAGGTGCGACGACATTCGCGAAAGCTCGCTCGTGAGCACGCGGAGAGCGGCGCAGCGCGGGGGAACTTCGAGGCCGGCGAGCCGCTCGACGGTGAGCGCGTAGGCGACGTTGTTGCAAATCGGCGCGAGATAGTCCAAGCGGTCCGTGAACGGCACGAACTGGTTGTACGTCATGTTCTCCGCCAATTTGTCGTCGCCTCTGTGCAGGTAGCCGATGACGGGCGTGCACTTGGTCACGATTTCGCCGTCAACTTCGAGTTGGAGGCGGAGGACGCCGTGCGTTGACGGGTGCGACGGCCCCATTGTCACGTGCATTTTTTCGCACTGTATGACATCGTCATCGCGGCTTGCGGCGTCGGAGAATTCAAAATCGAGGCTCTTGGGCATTGTGAAATTTCCCTTTTTGAAATTGTTGTCGTTGCGCGTCAGGCGTCATTGTTGCCGTTGTTTTTCGGCTTGCGATTGCCTTCGCGCCACTCCTGATCGAGGGCGCGCGGCTCGGATTTGCGCATGGTGTTTCCGCCTGTCGCGAGGAAGGGCCCGCCGTTTTGCGGCGCGGGCAAGACCTTGACGCCGGTCTGCGCGACGGTGTCGGGGTCGGGGTGCGGGACCTCAATTCCTGCGAGCGGGAAATCTTTTCGCAACGGGTGATACGGATATTCGTCCCACATCAAAATGCGGCGCATGTCGGGGTGGTCTTCAAATTCAATTCCGAGCAGGTCAAACGCCTCGCGCTCGTGCCAATTGCAGCCCGCCCAAACGGAGCAGAGCGAGGGCACACGCGGCTTTTCGTTGTCTTGCGCATAGACGTTCATGCGCACGTAGAGGTGTTTGTCGTAGTTGTAAACGTGCCAAATCGCGGAAAAGCGCGGCGAGGCATCCACGCCCCAGTCGCAGCCTTCGACGTCGTTTATCGAGGAAAATCCTTCGTTGTCGCGGAGCGCGCGGGCGAATTCCACGGCTTTGTCGGCAGGGACGTCGAACGAGGCGTGGTCTGCCGAACCGGGTCTGACGGCGAGGTAGGGGTATTTTTCGAGGAGCTCGTTTTGCAGCGCCAAATCTTTTTCGTTCATAAAAATCCTTGGAGAAATTTTTGCGTGAGAGCCGTTTTTTTTACGCGAAATAAAGCGGCTTGATCGGGCGATCGCGCTTGAGAAGTTTCAGCCCGGGCTCTTTGGCAATCATGTCTTGCAGCGCCATGAGGCCGTCGAAAAGCGCCTCGGGGCGCGTCGGGCAGCCGGAAATGTAAACATCGACGGGCAAGATTCGATCGACGCCCTGCAAGGTGGAATAACTGCGGAACATGCCGCCGGACGACGCGCAGGCGCCCATCGCGACGACCCATTTCGGCTCCGCCATCTGGTCGTAAATGCGGCGAACCGCCTGCGACATTTTGTAGGTGACCGTGCCCGAAACAATCATGCAATCCGCTTGGCGCGGCGAGAAGCGCGTGACCTCCATTCCGAATCGCGAAATGTCGAAGCGGGAGCAACTGGCGGACATAAATTCTATTGCGCAACATGCGAGCCCCATGGGCATGGGCCAAACGGAGTGCGCGCGAACCCAGTCAATCGCGGCATCTAACTTGGTGACGACAACGCCGCCTTCGATCTTACTGTTGTATGCAACCTCGGTATTTACGGAATTCATCGCGTGGGAATTGAGTTCGTTAAGTCTAAGATTCCCGCATGTTCTCGCAAGGAGTTTTTGCGGCGCCGCGCGGGTCTGTGGCGGGGGGGGGGTTTGTGG
>JAJPZB010000124.1 GCA_021204635.1 Opitutia bacterium
GTGGGGAGGGCGGAGGGGTGGGTGGTGAAAATTGGGTTAGTGGTGGCGGCAACGTTCCGCAGATTGTTGTCACACGGATTTGTTCGGGACTAACGTCCCTCACGATTGTGGCGGCAGGTTGGTGGTGAGATTGTTGCGAGGGTCGGTGGTGGCGGGTTAGTGGTGAGACCTTGAACCTGTGGTAGAAACCGGGTCTGTTGTGGCAACAATGAAAAACACGCGATTCGAGGAGACCAGGATAGTGGGGAGGGTGTGGCTAACGTCTTTCTACGTACAAGGTTTCGACCGAGGATTTCCAGTCTATGTTGTTTGTAAAGAAACTGACAGGGTTGGGAATAATTGTTGGGACGTAACCACTCTTTTCAATTGATTCAATGTCGACTAAATACAGGTAATATGAATTACCTTTAATAGATGCGGTGTTTTTCTCATTTGAACTCCAGTAAAAATGGGGATTGCCTCGATACGTCTTTACTTCGATGAATCTGTCAAGACTCCCAGAGTACGTGCTCATAAATGAAATTATATCATATCCTGCAGAAACATCAATTTGAGAAATTTGTTTAATCATATCTCTATGGGGGTGAGATGCTAACCTCGAATACTCATATTTTAAAACGAATTGCTCGCCTTGTTCGCCCTCGTCCTTTTGACTAAGTAAAGATTTTTCAAGTTGAGCCAAGGTCATTTTAAGTCTGCTTTCGCTCGCTTTTTTTGCTATAATCTCGGTATCTCCACGATAAAAGTAACCTCCTTTGCTCCGACTGTCTATAATTCCGAAAGACATTAGTAAATTTCTATAGCAAGCATGGCATAATTTAAAGCCATTTTGCGGAATATAAAATGTGTTGAATTCTTCATCGAATTTTATGGCTTCTAACCTGACTACAGCATTTGAAATAAGATAGTTTATAAAGATCGCAGAAAATAATGATTTGAAGTCAGAAAGTGAGTTTGAAGTGGCGTTAGTCAATAGTGCGGCGATTTGCTGTGGAAATTCTTGTTTCAGGATACCAATGAGACGCAATGCAGGATCTATGTTTACTGAAATTCGACCAATGTTATGCAAGCGCAATTCTCGAAGATCCTTTTCTGAGGAAATGCCAGACGAGAGATGCTTACACAAAAAGAGCATCCCTTCTACGTCTCCAATCTCACTGTATTTTTCTATCTTTCCGTCCAACATAATGAGCGATTATTGCTTTTATATCGTCATCTCCATCATCTCCGAGATTATTAAATAAGGGAATTGGCATAGATTCGATTAGTGACAGCATCCGTTTCTCCTTAACATGAAGCCGCTCATCTATTACCTCATCAACCGATTGCTCAGATAGAAGATAGTAGTAATTCGTCTTAACTTCTGCTTTAAGTCCATACCGGTGTATTCTATCTTTTGATTGGACAAAACGTGCGCAATCAAACGATCTTTCCAGATATATGGCGTTATGGCATGCCTTGTGAAGAGAAATTGACTCGGCGACGGCGTAAGGGTTTGCTACAATAACTTTGAAAGGACTATTTTTTTTATGAAACTCTCTTATGATCGCCTCTCTTGTAAACTCGTATCCGGCATCATCCTCTGTCATTCCGTCAGTGGCAACAGGTGTAGCGCCATAGAGATATTTGCAGGGTATTCCACGAGTTTCTAAATAATGGGATAATTTCTCGATGGTTTTAATAAATATAGCCCATACGATGACTTTTTCTCCTTTGCCAATCAATTCATTAATAAGATCTCCACAACGCACGAATTTGGATGGAACTTCATCATGGTAGTATTCTACTATATCCTTAATTAACTCATTGTCCGATGATTCTACAATCGAGTAATTTTCTCCAAGTTCATTGGCAAATTCACTTATTGGCTGCTGAAGTAATGCAGGATTGCTGGCAACTTGCCGTAGCCGTAGCATACGCGCTCTGGTTAGCATAGAATGTAAACCAGCGTCCCCACTCTCAGTTGCCTCAACAAATTTGCGCTCTATAAAGTCATAAATGCGCCGTTGAGAGTCACTCATTTTTACTTTTATCGGAGGATTTTCAATGGCTGGGGGAATCCCAAGATCGGACTTGTTTATACGGATATAAAAAGGATCTATGTTTGTCATTAATTGCGCGACTCTATCATCTTCACGACCTCTTTTTGTCATATCTCGGAGTTGACCAACTGTATAATTTGTAACGTTCTTTTTAGGCCAAATAAATTTGAAAAGATTGTACATGTCTTCATAACCGTTTGGTGCTGGCGTCCCTGTGAGAACGACCCTGGATGTACAAAATGGGGAGATAGCTTTCAATGATTCGGCTGTAATACCGCCTGCAGTATTCTTAATTTTGTGGGCCTCATCGAGTACGACCATGACCCTATTGTTTTTTAGAAAATATAGTATTTGTTCTTTAACGGATATTATGGATGCATAGCTTATTAATATAAGTTCGTCTGTGTCGCCATAAAAATACTGTTTTTTATCTTCCGAAGATATTTGTCCGTTAATTCTTTTACTTTTTGGTTTGCGCCCATAACATTCTTCATATTCAGATTCCCATGGTGCAAATGCGCTCAAGGGGCAAACAACCAATATTCGATCTACTCTTTTTTGATCAGACTCTGGAAGGTTTCTTAAATATGTATATGCGCCATACACGATACTTGTTTTACCGGCACCGGGAACTGAGAAATTACATGCATTCTGAGAAAATGCCAAATGGTATGCAGAAAGCAACTGCCTTGGATACAATCTACGGTTGCTCATATGTTCCAGTAAACAATTAGAAAAATTATCGAAATCTACTCCGTTGCAGACATTTGATTTAATCTGCATTGCTCGTTTACTGAATTCTATAAATGATAATTCTTCTTGCTTAAAAGCCTCCATTTCAGAAGACATTTCTCCCTCATACTTTATAGTTGCTGCAATGTATTTCGCTGATAACCCAATTATGTTAGCGACACGTTCAATAGGTTCAGTCGATGATATTAATATTTTACCGGCAACGAGCTGAATACTAAAATTATTGCGTAGCAATGTCGCAGATCGTTTGTTCGCCAATAATTCTTGTATGCTTCCCGATAAAACATATTTGTTTTTTTCATTCGATGAAATGATTATTTCCATGAGCGCATTTAACTGAGTTCACGCTTGATGCTTTCTGATTTATTAATCAGTTCGTCAAGTTTATCTATCAATTCATTTTTGTTTCTCTCAGTATGGATTATTCTCGTATCAACTTCCAATAATGCATTTAGTGCTCTCCTAA
The DNA here is from genome assembly GCA_021204635.1 of Opitutia bacterium. Classification (GTDB taxonomy): domain Bacteria; phylum Verrucomicrobiota; class Verrucomicrobiia; order Opitutales; family UBA953; genus Spyradosoma. The sequence continues at coordinate 3,262 of JAJPZB010000124.1, forward strand.
TTAAGGCGATAGGTTTGTTCTTTTCTTTTTTGTTATCAATTTTATTTTTGTAATCCATAAAGACATCCATTAGGTCTTCTTTCATTCTCTTTCTCCAATTATTATCTCGTTCGTTCAATAATCTTTTAGTGTCTTCGCTATTTTGAGTTTCAGAAAGGATATCTTCGACATGCTTTTCTTCAACACCCGAAATTTTATAATATCGCTCAACGAATGACTTCCATATATCACTATCCGACAAAAAATTGTTATTGCTTGTGTATGATATAGCCCTATAGTCGAAATCCCCTTTTTCCGCTAAACGGATATAATCAAAGCAAATTACCTGGAGATCATTTACAACTTCTTCTATCTCATTTTGTTGAATCCATGATATTTTTCCTGCACGAATTTTCTTGATCGACTGATTTAATTTAATGAAATCATCCTCACAGCCCCTTGGCAATCTTGTATATATACCCTTGTACTCGTATGTGTCCAAATATTTATCTATCAGATCCATTATTTCAAGGTCGGTGGCAACTTCACTTGCAGAATTTAATCCCATATATTCATGAATTTGTTTGGCCGAGAATCCCTTTTCGGTCATATCTTTTATGTGCAGGTATTTCTCGATAGGATTATAATCAACTTTAGTGTCTGTTCCCATCTGGTACGACGTTTCAAGACGTAAAATTTCCTTTTCGTCAGCATCTTCAGGGAGAACTCTGGTCAAGAAATATGAACACCTGTCTTTTACCATCCGTGGATACTTGTCGCTTTCAGCGATTTTGCGTAGAAGAGACACGCGTCTATTGCCATCGACTATGACACCATCCATCGTGATTATGCCTGGTTCCATTTGACCATTTTCCGCCAGGTCTTTGAGTGTCTTATTATTTCTTTCTTCACTTGAATTAAACAAAAAATCCTCAATTTGTCTTGAATCCTCTTCTTTGTCGATATCAAGTTTCCCATGTTCAACTTTATATGACTTTACCAGACTGCTAATACGACCGTTGTCAACGTTGTATGCAACAAATTCCAAGGGGATCTTGTAGACATCAAATGTTTTACGTTCCCCTTTATAAATTAAAATGGTCCCTGTTTGTTCAGGTTTATTATTATCAAGGATCTCTTTAATTTTTTCTTTACGAGTTGATTTATCCATAGTTTTATACGTTAAGGAATTCTTTTATGATCGTCTTTAAGTTGGAAATGTTGCTTAGGTTGAGGAAATAACTACAACTGTGAAAAATTTTAGCGTAGTCTGAGGGGCGACCTATCCATCCAGCACCATCGAGAATATTTATCAAGCAAAGGTTGGTGGTATTGGCAATTTTTCCCCAAAGCGGGCTTACTGTATCATAGTAGTATTTCGTTTGCCCAGAGCTGGTTGTTAATGAAAAGTGTATGTTGATGACGATATGTTTGTCTCCAAAACTGATTGCATCAACATTCTTTATGTCTGTTTTATCGACACTTTTAACATTTGTAAAACACAATCCAAAAGATTCGGCGATCGTTTCTATCTCATTGCGGATTTTTTTCATATAAGAAGCGACGCACTTATTGTTGTATTCTGTAATTATTTTGGATTTTATTAGCTTCGTGAGATAATCTCGATTACGTAGCCTTGCTAGGACATCTTTGTCTATTTTAAAATCACTTAGGATGAATCTCGGGATATCTACTGTAGAATTAGTAGTTCCATGAGAGAAAAGTTCGCAGAACTCTGACATGAGCTCAGTGTTGTTTATCATATTTTGTCTTAAAGTCTTGGTCGTCCACTCGCTATCAAATGTGAATCCTTTTTTTAGTCTAACTGTGGAAACAATTCGCTTAAATTTTTCCATGGTGATGCCTAATAGAGCTATGAGATTGTCAATGGAATTTTTATCTTTTTTGATATAGGATTTGAGACCTGGAACAGTATCAATCCCATTGAGACCTGCACTCATTTCATCTACCAGTTTATTGACTTTATCATCGAAATGGTTTTCGATGTTATTATCAATGAGAAACATCGTAGTTGTTTTTTTGGCGTCTAGAAGTTTTAGCTTATCCATTTTTAGAGCTTATTTTTTTCAACAGTCGTAACGAAATTTCTTTGATGATCGGAACGCATACAGTGTTCCCTAAAAGATCGTATCCCAATTGAATATTTTTGCAGTCGGAGTTAAAAATCTCGAGAGAATAGCTTTCAGGATAACCAAAAAAGCGTAATCCTTCACGAAGGGTCATCTTTCTTATTCCGTTACCATCGACAACGCCAACATGATCCATGTCCGCCGCAACAATCGTAGGTGATTGACTGCTCTTGTCTAGTATGGAACTAATCGGGAAAGACAATTTACCCGTGACTATGTTGTACCCTTTTTCCTTAGAGGTGTCATAGACCCTTGTCGTGTAAGTTCGACCTGACTCCGATATTAGCAAGACTTTCTTTTTCGGATGTTCATATACTAGATATTTTTTTTCGACGAGGTCGTCAAGCATCTCTTGTAGGTTGGGATGAGTATAGAAAGTTTCAATTTGATTGATAGTAAGTGGCATACCGTCCATCCAGTCTATCCCAATAATTTTCGCCCATTTCTTGCGACGTCTAAATTTGAAGAGCAAATTCATTAATTCTTTCTGGTCTGACGAGACATTACCCCTATATTCAAAATCCCAAGAATGAATATTCAGTGCTCCACCTCTCTTGTCTTTCAAAAATTTTCCGCATAGAGCGTCAGCCTTGTAATGAGACAAAAGTTTCGTCGTAAAATCAGTATGTATGCACGGCAGGCCGTTCTCTAAGAAAGCCCCTGTCGAAACTTTACCTTTCTTAGGAATATCTAAGTTCAGCGTTCCGTATTTTTTTTTGCACCCAACAATATAAACCCTTTTTCTTTTTTGGGGTAATCCGTAATCAGCTGCATTTAGGAGTGCAAATTGGGTGTTAAAGTTTAGTTTTTCCGATAGAATCGTCATAATAACTTTGAGCGTTTTGCCGATTTTATCAGACTTTTCCTCTTTGTCATGGGTAATAAGCCCCTCTACGTTTTCCAAAATAAAACCATCGACTTCATTTATATGATCGTTGAGTATTCGCTCTATTTCGAAAAACAACGTTCCCCGAGCATCAGAAAATCCCTTTCTGCCGCCAGCAAAACTAAAAGCTTGGCAGGGAAACCCTCCTAACAAGATGTTAAAATGTGGAATCTCATCCGATTTTACCTTGGTGATATCTTTTTTTTGAATATTTTCATTTGGGAAATTTTCATTAAGAGCTAAAAGAGCGCTGTCTTTTATCTCTGAAGTAAACACACATTTTGTCTTTATTCCAAGTTCTTCAGCTGCTTGCTGAAAACCTATTCTTATTCCCCCAAGACCTGCAAAAAGATCTACAAATTTATATGTCTTTTTCACCGACATTGATACTTTTTAATTAATCGCAATAATTTCTGCAATACGAGAAGACAATAAATCTGAAGTTTTCAAGAATAGTGGGCATAGACCGGATTCCGTTGTATTTTTCGTCTCCCATTTAGGCTCGGCTGTAGAATTTTGACTAAGTTGTACGCGTGCTGCCATTCCCATAACAACGTGTTTGTTTCACAATCGTATCTTCGACAGAAGGTTACATAGGATATCGATTTCGCCAGCGCAAATGTCAAGAAGTATTTTTACAGGGTATTATTTTTACCCTGGCGATCGTTTTGGTGTTGCCTTGCCGGCAACTTCTATCGCGCGGCAACACAAACCTGCGCGGCAACAGAGTATGTTGCTACGCCAAAGCGTTGCGCAACAAACTGCCGCGCAACAATCTCACCACAGACTCGGTTTCACCACCAACCCGAGCCTACCACCAACCCAAGCCTACTACTGCTTTTTGGGTTTGCGGCCTCGGCGTTTTTTGGGGGGCGGCTGGTCGTCGTCTTGGCCGGCTTCGTCGGATTCTTCGTCGTCCCAGCGCATGGTATCGTCTTCCACGATTCCTTTTTCCTCGAATTCGTCGATATCTTTTGCCGCCTTAAAGTCATCTTCCTCGCTGCGGGTTTTGAGTTTTTCGTCCTCGTCGTCGAGGCTCAGTTCGAAGCCGTCGGGGATAAATTCGAGGATGTCGATGATTTCCTGGAATGCGTGCGTCGTTCTGCCTTCCATGAATGCCTGCGTTTGGGCGTCGCGGATCTGTTCTTCGAGTTCCGTTGTTGTGAATTTCTGGACGAAATCGATTTTGTCGTTCAGGTAGTTGACGCGCAGTTTTGTGATGTGGGAGAGGAAATCTGCGTATGTCGTCTTTGAATCGTCAATGATGTCGGGCATGGCGAAGAGTTCTTCGTCGGTGTCGAAGAAAGTTTCATTGACGCGGACGAGCCTTGCGGTTTTGTCCGGGTTTATTTTTTGCAATTGGAACGGGATGAATGCGTTTTCGACAATTTCGGTCGAGAGGCCGTATTCGCGCAATCCGTCGAGCAAATCCAAGATGTAGCTCATTTGCCTCGGGTCGATGATTGGGAGCGAATCGTCGTCCCATTGCACGGGGACGCTTGTTTCGCGGACCCACCAGTTCATGTCTTTGCCGAAGCGAATTTCGCACCATGTAAGCAGAGGTGTGTTTTTATCCATGTTGTGAAGAAAAATAGGTTTTGTTTTTTTGGAGGCAACAAAAAGCTCCGGGGCGTGGAATTGCACCGGAGCTTTTGCGCGGGCGGATTAGCGGGCTGCGTTCCCGTCCACGACGATGACTTTGCGGTCTTTGCTGACCTGATCCTTTGTGCCGCTTTGCACGGCGAATTGTTCGCCGAGCGCGTGGATTTTTGCGGTATCAGCCGAGCCGATGCGGTTGAGGTAGTTTTTCACAGCCTGCGCGCGTTTGTCGGAGAGCGTCAAATTGTATTCTGCGGAGCCGTAGTAGTCGGAGTATCCGACGATTACGATGCCGTCGCGTTTTGCGGCTTCTGCGATTGCGTCGAGTTGGTGGCGCGCATTTTCGTCAACAGAAAATCTGTCGAACGCGAAATAGATTGTGCAAAGTTTTGCCTCTTCGGGGATGTTGTTTTCGTTGATCCACGCGGCGACTTTTTCGTCGGCAGAGCGCATGTCGGATTCGGGGAGTTCTTCCGGCGCGCCCTGATCCAAATCGTCGGTCCCGACGTTGGAGATTTCGCCATCTCCGCCGGTTGGCTGCGGCTGTTGCTGTTGGTTGGGGTAATCGGTTCGCGGCGCATATGCGGAGCGGCGCGGAGTGCAGCCGGCGACGGCGACTGCGGCGATAGCGATGAGAGCGAGTGGGAGGAGTTTCATGTTTGTTCTTTGTTGGAAAATTGAACTTTCGGGAATGAAACGAGAAAGCAAACCGTCCCGCAAGCGTTATTTTGTTGCCGATTTTTTGGGGCGAAAATGCGGCAAAAAGTCTCAGTGCGGGCGAGTTTTCGCGGGGTGCTGAGTTTTTCAAATTGCAAGCGGCGGGGCGACGGAGTTTCATTCCCGCAACTTATGCTCCCAAAACCGCAACGAACGCCAAGGCATGTCGCCATAATAATGGACGGAAACGGGCGCTGGGCGGAGGCGCGCGGGGAATCTCGCGCGGCGGGTCACAGGGCGGGGACGGAAACTGTTATGCGCGTCGTGCAGGCGGCAGCAAAATCGGGCGTGACTTTTTTGACGCTCTACGCGTTTTCGTCGGAAAATTGGAATCGCCCCGAGAGCGAGATTTCCGCGCTGTTTGAGATTTTGCTGACGTTTATCGGCGAGCGCGAAAGCGAGTTTGTCGAGAAAAAAATTCGGTTACGGACAATTGGCGATTTGTCAGACTTCCCGCCGCGTGTTCGCGAAGCGGTGGAGCGGGTGAAAAAGGAGACGGAGAATTTCACGGAGCACTGCGTTGTCGTCGCGCTCAACTATGGCTCGCGCTTGGAGGTTTTGCGGGCGGTGCAGCGGCTTTCGGCGGATTTGGCGGCGGGAAAATTGGCGTCGGCGCCGGCGGATTGGGCGGGCTTTTCCAAGTATCTCGACACGGACGGAATTCCCGATCCCGACTTGATTATCCGCACCTCGGGCGAGTATCGCCTCAGCAATTTTCTCATGCTCCAAGGCGCGTATGCGGAGCTTTATTTCACCGACGTTTTGTGGCCCGATTTTTCGGAAAAGGAATGGGCTGCCGCGCTCGAATTTTATTCCACGCGCGAGCGCCGCTTTGGCAAGACCTCGGCGCAAATCCGCTCCGATTCCACGCCGACCTGAGATTCACCGCGCGACAACAATCTCCCCAAGCGACCCGCGACTTTCACGACCATAAATTTTCTTATCCCCACTCGAAGGCAACAACATGCTAAAACGCACGCTTAGCGCAACAACCCTGCTTATAATTCTGTTTTGTGCGATTTTTTTCGGCAAAATCTACGGCGTCATCGCTCTCGCCACAATCGCCTCGACGCTCGCGCTCTTTGAATTTTACCGGCTCATGGACCACTGCGGCGCGAAGCCGCGAAAGGCGATCGGGCTGCTCATCGGGATACTTTTTATCCCGACGATTTTTTACGGCGCCGCGCAGGGCAATTTCACCACAAACACGGAAATCGCGATGCTCGTGCCCGCTGCGATAATCATCATCTGCGGGATTTGCCTGATGCGCTCGCGCGAGATTCCGGAAATCGTGAAGCAGCTTTCGACCGGCATCGGCGTGCTCTACATTCCGTTCATGGTGAGCTTTTTCGCGCTTCTCGTGGGGATTTACGGCATGAACGGCGTTTGGTTTTGCGCGTGGATTGTGCTTACCACAAAGTTCACGGATGTCGGCGGTTTGCTCGGCGGGAAATTTTTCGGGAAGCGGAAACTCGCCCCGACAATTTCGCCGCACAAGACCTGGGAGGGCGTCATCGGCGGGCTGATTTTGTCAATGGTGGTGGGCGCGGGAGTTGCCGCGTTGTTCAATTGCGCGGGCGTTTGGGAGCCGGAGATTGTGGTGATGGGCGTGGCGAAGGTCGTACCGCCGGACTTCGCGTTTTCGCCACTGACAGGCGCGGTTTGCGCGATTCCGCTTGCGATTGTCTGCGTGGTGTCAGACCTCGTCGAGAGCGTGGTGAAGCGCAATGCGGGCGACAAAGATTCGGGCTCGACAATCCCCGGCATGGGGGGCGCGTTGGATTTGCTTGACAGCCTGTTGCTCGTGGCGCCGGTCGGCTTTGTTGTCGTGCACCACGTGATTTTGCGGTGAGCGCGGGATTGTTGCCACCACCAATCCGAATTTCCCAAGACATGCCGGCAACAGACCCGGAAATTTTCGTCATCACGGGCACGACGGCAGTCGGGAAAACCGAGCTCGCGCTTCGCTGGGCAGAGGAAAACAACGCCGAAATCATCTCGTGCGATTCCACGACGGTCTATCGAGGATTGGATATCGGCACGGCAAAGCCCACGGTGGCAGAGCGCGCCCGCGTGCCGCACCACGGCTTGGATCTCGTCGAGCCCTCCGAAAAATTTTCCGTCGGCGACTACGTGGAATTTGCCGTCCGCGCAGTCGAAGACATTCTCGCGCGGGGCAGGCGCGTGCTCGTTTCGGGAGGCAGCGGATTTTACTTGAAATCTTTTTATTCGCCCGTCACGGACGAGATTGTCGTGGCGCCGGAGGTTCGCGAGCGCGTGGAAAAAATTGCCGCAGCCGGCGACAATTTCGCGGCGGAATTTTTGAGAAAGATTAATCCCGACGGCGCGCCGGACTTTGATTGGCAAAACCCGAGGCGGGTCGTCCGCGCGCTCGAACGCTGTTTGGCGAGCGGGAAGACGATTGCCGAATTGCGCGACGAGATGCGCGCGAGAACTTCGCCGTTTGCGCGCTATCGCAAGCACACGCTGCTTCTGCGGCGAACCCGCGAGGATTTGAACGAGCGGATTTCCATGCGCGTTGCCGCGATGATTTCCGCAGGGCTCGTGGACGAGGTGAAAGGGCTTGTTGCGCGGCGCGGGCTGCGGGAAGGCACTCCCGCCGGCAACGCGATCGGCTATCGCGAGACGTTGGCGTGGCTCAAAGCCGGCGAGCAGGGCGGCATTGACGCGCTGGCAGACGCCATTGCGCTCGCGACGCGGCAACTCGCCGCGCGGCAACGCAAGTGGTTTCGCACGCAGATTCCGATCGACGAAGTCCGCGATTTATTGTAGCCGCGCGCTGAGGAGCGAATTTTCCTCGGTCTGCGTTTTCACGCAGGTCATCAGCGCGTCGTTGTCGATGACGAGCGCGAGAAAACTTCCCGATTTCCCGCCGCCGGCGAGTTCTTCTTTGCTGCGCGTCAGGGCGGTGTAGAGCAATTGCCGCGTGTAAAATCCGTCGCCCTTTTTTGGCGCGGGCGGGAGAATGACGGCGAGGCGCGAAAATTCCGAGCCCTGCGCCTTGTGCACGGTTGTCGCGTATGCGGTCTCGAAGTCGGGGAGTCGGAACACGGGGATTGAGCGCAGCGGCTCGCCGGTTTTTTCCGCGTCGCTGCTCCTGAACCACGCGTCAAAGCCGTTGTTGTCGCGGTTGCGCAAGACGACGCCGACATCGCCGTTGTGCAAGCCGAGGAACTTGTCGTTGCGCGTGATCAAAATCGGGCGGCCGTGGAAATTTTCGCCACTCTGCCGCGACTTCGAGAATTTCGCGCATAGGCGCGCGTTGATTGCGTCGCTCCCGAACTCGCCGTTTTTCATCGGGGAAAGGATTCGCGCGCTCTCGATTGCGGCGAGCACCTCGGCGGGGTCGCAGTCGCGGCTTTGTTGTGGCAGGTTGCGGAGGATTTCGGGAAAGATTTTCTCCGCCAATTTCGAGATGGTGGTGGCGAAATTCTTTTTCTGAAAATCCTTCGCCACCACAATGGCGCTGTCGCCACTTTTACCGCGAGCCAAGGCGTTTGCCGCGTCTGTGGTGGAACCTTCGAGCACGGATTTCGCCAATTGCCCGAGGATGCCGTCGGGCGAAAAGCGGTGCCCCTCGACGAGCGAGGCGCACGAATTTTCTATGCTCGCAACATTGTAAAACGCGCCGAACACGTGGCCCGGCTCCACGGAATCGAGCTGGTTTTTGTCGCCGAGCAAAATCAATTTCGCGTTCTCGGGCGTGGCGCGCAGGAGCTTTTCCATCAGGTTTTGCGAGATCATCGACGCCTCATCTACCACGATGACGTCAGCGTCCAAGGGCGAATCTTCATCGTGGCGGCTTTTCCCCGAGTAATCGATGCCGAGGGCGGAGTGGATGGAGGTCGGTCGCATGGTGGCGATTTTTTCGCGCGCCTCGGCGAGATTTGGGAATTTCGCCGCAAACTCCGCAGGGAACGCATTTCCCGACGACAACAGACTCTCGCCGATTCGCGCCGCAGATTTTCCCGTGGGCGCCGCGAGGATGATTTTCGCGCTCGGGCGCTCGCGCAAAATGCAGAGCAGGGCGCGGAAGAGCAGCGTGGTCTTGCCCGTGCCGGGGCCGCCGGAAATCAGTGTCAGCCGGTTTCGCAAAATGCATTCGACCGCGTGCTGTTGCTCGCCGGAGAATTTGAACGCGAAGCCTTCGTCCTTTCCTGCCGCGATGATTTTTTTGCTCTCGCCGGAAATCTCTTCGGGGAGCGCGCCCGCCATTCGCCTGATTCTTCGCGCGATGAAAACTTCTTCCAAGAATTGCCGCCGGAAATAGAGCGTCGGCTTCTCCGGGTTGGAGGTGGCATCAAAAATCAGCGGCGTCACTCGCGGCGCGTCTGCGGGCGAGACGATGTGTTGCTTCGCGTCCGCGCATTTCGTCTCGAAGAAATTTCGCGCGACGGGGTCTGCAACAAACTTGCAAGTTCCGTTCTCCGCGTAGATTTTCAGCGCGAGTTCCCTTGCCTCTTTCTCGATGGTGGCAATCTCGTCGGCGGAAAACCACGAATCTCGCGCGAGTTCTTTGAGTTCCCCCGCAAGCCAATGCGCCGCCTCGCACGGAGTGGCGGCATTGTGGTTGCCGAGAGCGTCATCGTGGTGGGCGTCGGGTTCGTGGTCGTCGAGATTGTGGTGGTCGTCTCTGTTGTCGTAGTTTGTCGTATCCATTTTTTAATTACGATTTGGGGTTTGTCGTCATGGTGGTGGCAACTGTCATAGTTGTGGCGCGGACAAGATGTCTTCGAGTTTGTCGAGCATTTCTTCCGTGATTGACGCGTCTCTGTAAATTGCTCCCCACCGCACAAACACATACAAAATCCCACCGAAGTGTTTGTTGTGGTCGTAGGCGTCGCCGTAGATTTTTTTCAAAAATTTTCTGAGTGCGACGGCGTAAACCATCCACTGCAAGGCGTAGCCGTTTGCGACAATCTCGTTCGCGAGATCCGCCTCCGAGATTGTTGTCTGCCGCGAATTTCTCGCCACAATCCGGTTTGTCTTCCAGTCTGCGATGAAGAAGCGTTCGCCGACGCGCGCCACGAGGTCGATGAAGCCGTGCATGAAGCCGTCGATGTTGAGGTGGCTGCCACTGTTGTCGCGCCAATGCCTCTCCGCCGTGCGCTCGTAGATTCCGCCAAATTCCGTGAAGACTTTGTCGAGCTTCGGGCACAGATTTTTTTTGTCTGCGGCGGGGAACAAAAATTCCATTTCGTGCACGCAGTCTTTCTCGGAATCGACGTCGGATAATTTGGCTCCGTCGCAGATTTCGAGCCCGAGCGTCTCCACCACCATCGCGCGCAATTTCTTCTCGATCTCGCTCGGATTTTTGCCGTTTCGCGTGAGCTGTTGCGCCGCGTTTTTCGCGAGGTCACCGAGATTTTCCTGCGTCTTGAAATTGACCTTTTCGAGGATGCCGTGGACGAGAGAGCCGAAGTATGTCCCCGCCGGCAGGTCAAACCATCCGGGTTTGTGGTAGGTTTTTTCTTCCGCTTTGTGGTGGGCTTCTCCCGCCAACGTTGTGGTGGTGGCATTGTTGTCACCACCATTGTTGTCGGTGGTGGCGGGATTGTTGCCACCACCATCGTCGTCGGGGAAGGTGCTGTTTTCCGGCGGCTTGTCCTCGGCGTGAGTTTCCGCGAGGCTGTTCTCGTCGTCATTGTTGTCGGTGGCGGGGTTGTTGTGGCTTCCCAAAATTCGCGTGAAGCTGAAAAACCCGAAGGCGTCGTTCTTCGTGCGTTTTTCGACGGTGGCGAGAATTTTTTCGCGCTCTGCCACGCTCTTTGCCTCACAACAATCGCGCGCGATTGTTGCCACCTTGTCGCTCGTGGGAATCGGTGGCAACTCGCATTGCGAGTTCAAAACCACTACGTGCGGCGAGGGCGATTTCTCGTTCGGGTATAGATAATCCCCTGCCGCGAGCAACGAGTTGGCGTATGACACGAGCGGCTTGCCGTAATACGTCGTCGTCGCTTCGTGGTAGAGCACGCACGCGCTCACAGCCCGCGTCAGCGCGACATAGAATTGCGCTGCGTCGGTCTGCGCCCTGTCTTCGACCAGCGCTTCTTTAAAGCCTCGGTCGCCCTTGATATACAACGTCGTGCCGCGTCGGACGAAATACGGCGGCTTGCGGGTGTTGTCGAGCGAGTGGTTCCAGAGGTCGGGCAAAAAGACGATGTCGTATTCGAGGCCCTTGCTCTTGTGAATTGTCTGTATCTGCACGGCGTCGGAATCGGTTTCCGCGCGGAGAGACTGCTGTTTGTCGTCTTTGTTGGGGCGACTTCTCTGCTCGGCGAAATATTTCGCGAGCGCGCTCGGCGTCAGGTTTTTGCGGCGTTCCCAGTCGTTGATAATCTCCGACAAGTGCCGCACGTTTGTGATTTTTCGCTTCGGGTTTTCAGAGTTTGCAAGTATCTCGTAGCAATCGAATTTGTTGGCGATTTCGGCAAATGCGGCGGCAAATCCGTTTTTCTCCCAGTTTGTTCTTTGCTCGTGCAGCGTTTTCTGAAATTCCTCCAACTCTGCGGCTTCCGCGCCCGCCGTTTGTTGCGTCAAAACCGCCTTCCTGAATTTGTCGCCGAAGAACGAGGTCAGCGCTGCCTTGCGGACTTTCGCCGTGTCACGCGGCGACAAGATTGCCTCCATCAGCGATTCAAAATCTGCCGCCTCCGTGTCGGCGAGAACGGACGACGTTGCCGTCGTCGTCGCGGGCACTCCGAGGCGCGCCAGCATGCTCCTGATCATGGTGGCGGATTTGTTGTCGCGCACCAAAATCGCGATTTTCGACGGCCGGACGTTCTGCGTTTTTACGAGCGCCTCGACGTCGTCGCACACCGCTTGTTGCACGCCTGCCTGCGCGAGCTTCGCTCTGGCGCCGTAGCCGCCTATGCGCACGAAAATCGCCGGCGAGTCTGCGGTGGGCGGCTCCACGCCGTCGCGCGGCGCGGCGCTTGCGTCCGAGTATTCCAAGAAGCCCGAAATTTTCACGTTGGTCTCGGTCTTGTTCTTTTTCTCGGCAACGACGGGCTCGATTTTTGCGTCTTTGCTAAAAATTTCGTTGAACGCGGCAATCATTTCCGGCGACGAACGCCAGTTGTATTTCAGCGTGAGTCGGTTTCCCTTGGAAATTTCCGCAATGCGGGTGCGCGCCTTTTTGTATGTCTCGACGTCGCCGCCGCGGAATTTGTAAATCGCCTGCTTCGGGTCTCCGATGCAGAAAAACGGCAGCCCGTTTTCGACAAAAATTTTGTCAAAAATTTCCCACTGCACGGGGTCTGTGTCCTGAAATTCGTCAACGAGCGCAACTCTGCGGCGCGCCGAGATTTTTTTTGCGAGCCGCGGGCCCGAGGTCTCTTTTTCGAGGGCGTGCAAAAGGCGCGTGAGCATTTCGTTGTATGAAATCGTATCCGCTTCGGCGCGAAATTTTTGCCATTCGTCAAACGCCTGCCGCACATAATCCGCGCGGGACTTCATGAAATCCCAGTCCGCAGACGCGCTTTCTGCGGCGAATTTGAGGCCCGGCACTTGCTCCATTTCGTTTATCAGCGTGGACAATTTGTCTGCCAACGAGGAAATGTCTTCTCCCTTTTCCTTGTCTTCGATGAGCGGCGATTCTCTGCCGGCGAGTTTTTCGCGCAAGATGAAGCGGCGGGCAAAGCGCTCGCGTTCTTCGCCGATGTCTCCGCAAAGTTCTGCGTTCAGCGGCATTCCGCATTCAAAGCCGAACTCGTGCAAAATGCTGTTGCAGAAGCCGTGAATCGTGGAAATTTTTGCGTCGTCAAATTCTGCTTCGGCGAGCCGCAGGCGGATGAGCTCCTTTTCCGAGAGCGGAATTTTTTCCTTTTCGGGCTCGGTAATTGCCTTGCGGATGCGCTCTCTGAGGCGTGCCGAAAGCTCTGCGGTCGCGGGCTCCGTGAATGTCACGACAACGATTTCGCGCACTCCCGGTGCGGATTCCGCGTCGCCGCCGCCCGCCGGCACATTGCCCGTGGGCGAGTAAAATTTTCTGCCGCAAAGCAGTGCGAGATATATTTCCGCGATGTTGAATGTTTTCCCCGCGCCGGCAGAGGCTTCAACAATGCCCGGGCGCGTGAGGTCGAGTATTTCGTCAGTGTCAGTGTTCATCTATTTGTGGTTCAAAACTGCAATGTTTTCTATGTGGCGGGTCTGCGGGAAAAGGTCGAAGGGCTGGACCTCTTCGAGCTCGTATTTCCCGCTGTCGAGAATGATTTTCAGGTCGCGTGCCTGCGTGTCCGGCGCGCACGAGACATAGACTATGCGGCGCGGCGAAAATTCCATCATCTGCGAGATGAATTCCGGCGTGCAGCCCTTGCGCGGCGGGTCGATGATTATCGCGGTTTCGCTCGGCGGGAACGCAACTTGCGCGAAAATCGTCTCGGACGAGCCGGCGACAAATTCGCAGTTGCCGAGATTGTTGCAGCGCGCATTTTCGCGGGCCTTTTCCACCGCAAAAGTGCTCACTTCCACGCCGAGGACGCGGGCAAAAAGCTTTGCCGCCGACAGCGCGAAAAGCCCGCTCCCGCAATACGCATCGACGAGATATTTGCAGCCGCCCGAGCTCGCCGCGCGAACGCCGAAGCCGACAAACTCCGGCAAGACAAACGGGTTGTTTTGGAAAAAATCTCCGGCGAGAAAGCGCAGCGTCAAGTCGCCAACCCTCTCGGAAACTTGCGCGTTGGCGTCTGTGGTGACGCCTTCGAGAGTCTCGCGCATGAGGATTGTCGCGCCGCAATCGTATTCGCCGGCGGCGGCTTTTTCCCGAATCTTTTCTCGGATTTTCGGGAACTCTGCGTTTATCGCGTCTGTTGCGATCGGGCAATTTGCGACGTCGATTACGCTGCGCGAATTGTGGCGCAAAAATCCGATGGGGAAATCGCTCTCGCCGGCGTGCGGTTTCTCGAAGTGCGGCGTGATTTTCGTGCGATAGCCGTATTCTTTGGGCGAGCCGTGGCAGGGATTCACGGCGACGTCGATTTTCGCGAGCCTTTCGAGAAGTTCGCGCACTTGCTGCGTCTTCCACGCGAGCTGAGATTCGTAGCTCAGGTTTTGGTATTGACAACCGCCGCAAGTTTTAAAAAGCGGGCAAACGGGCTCTACGCGCGCCGGAGACGGCGTCAGCACGCGGACGAGATCTCCGCGCGAAAAATTTTTCTCGTTGAACCAAATCCGAGCAACAATTCGCTCTCCGGGCAGGGCAAACGGCACCATCACCACCCAGCCGTTTACGCGCCCGAGTCCTTCGCCGCGGTTCGTGAGCGTGGAAACTTCGAGCTCGATCTCCTCGTGATATGCGTAGGGGACGGGCTTGAATTTCCTCGGGGCTCTCGGCGGGCGCTGTTCAAATTTCATTGCGCCGGATTCAAAGGCAATTGCCAAACGAACGCAAGAAACGCGGCGGAAACGCGCACCAATGCGGGGTTCGCACCGGCGAAAAATAATTTTGCAAAATAAAATTTTAGCTGTTGCGCGGAAACGGGGAGGGGGTCAAAATGCAAGCCATGTTGCGGGCGTTTCATCCTTTCGCAGTTCCTGCCGACGCGGACAAAATCGTTCTCTCCGGCGAGGAAAGTTTTCATCTCGCGAAAGTTTTGCGCGGGACGGAGGGGGAGGCAGTGTCCGCATTCGATGGTCGCGGAAATGTGTGGGAAGGAAAAATTGTCGGTGGCACCGCGAAGGCGTTGGAGATTTCCATCGCCGCGCGCCGCACTGTTGCCGCGCCGCAGTGCCGAATCTCGCTCGCGCAGGC
Source organism: Opitutia bacterium (assembly GCA_021204635.1). Classification (GTDB taxonomy): domain Bacteria; phylum Verrucomicrobiota; class Verrucomicrobiia; order Opitutales; family UBA953; genus Spyradosoma. Next base: position 18,365 of record JAJPZB010000124.1, read on the forward strand.
GTTGCCGAAGGGCTCGCTCATGGACGACATCGTGCGGCAGGCGACGGAGATTGGCGCCGCGCGGATTTTCCCGCTGCTGAGCTCGCGCTGCGAAGTGCGGCTCGACGACGCTCGCGCCGAGAAAAAATCCGAGCGCTGGAACGCAATCGCGACAGAATCCTGCAAACAATGCGGAAACGCGCTCTTGCCGGAAATTTTCCCCGTGATGAAGTTTCGCGATTTCTGCGAGAAATTTGCGCCCGCAACAATGCGGAACACGCTCGGCATCGTCGCGAGCCTCGAGGCGGGCACGCGCAATTGCGGCGACATTGCCGCAGACGCCGATCCCACCACAAGCGAAATCCTGTGGCTCGTGGGCCCCGAGGGCGATTTTTCCCCCGAGGAATATTCGCTCGCCCGCGCCGCCGGCTTTGTGCCCGCAAGGCTCGGGCAAAACATTTTACGTTCCGTGACGGCGGCGATCTATACCCTCGCCGTCGCGGATCAAATGAGACAAAACCTGCAACAAAGAAACGCTATAATTTCAAAAAAATAAAGAACATGGATCCTGCCGAATTGTCACAACACACGGAAGAAATCCCGCGCGCGGGAGAAGAACAACCCCTCAGCGTTTACACGCTCGCAATCGACGAAAACATCGCGAAAAAACTCCACGATTATTGCGCCGGCAACAGCGAGTTCGCAGAGCAAAAATTGGAATACACGCGGTTCGCATACAGGTCGGACGCCGGCGGGTTCTCCCTCGCGGTTTACGATTCGATGAAACTCCTCGTGACGGGCAGGGGGACGCGCAACTTCGTCCAAAACGTCTTCGAGCCGAAAATCTCGGGCAAGCCGCTCCTCGGCTATGACGAAGTGTGGCACCCCGAGTGGTTTGAGTGGCACGCCGGCATGGACGAATCGGGCAAGGGCGACGTGTTCGGACCGCTTGTCACGAGTTGCGTCATCGCTGGCAAAGACGCAGTCAGGAAGTGGATCGCCGTCGGTGTGCGCGATTCCAAGACGATCGTCGATAAAACGATCTTCAAAGTGGAAAAGCTCATTCGCGAGACCCCGGGCGTCATCGTGAAAACGTGCACCGCCGATATGAGGAAGTACAACGATCTCTACAACAAGCGCTTTTTCAACATGAACATGCTGCTCTCGTACTTCCATTTTGTCGTGCTCCGCGAAGCGCTCGTCGCCGCGAAAGGCACGGAAATGGGGCTGCCGAAATGGGGCTTGCTCGACCAATTTTCGCGGAATCCTCTCGTGCAGGGCGATTTGAAGAACAACGCCATCAACTTCGATTTGCGCATGCAGACCAAGGCGGAGAGCGACCCCGTCGTCGCGGCGGCGTCGATTGTCGCGCGCGCGACATTCCTGCGCGAGCTCGCCGCGCTCGGGAACAAAGCCGGCATTATGCTGCCCAAAGGTTGCTCGCCGGAGGCGACGCAGTGCCTCGTGAAAGTCCGGAAAAAATTCGGCAAGCGGCGCATGGCGGAATTTGCAAAAATGCATTTCAGCAGCGTGCAAGAAGCTCTCGACAAAGCCTGATTGCCTGCCGCGGCGGCGTTGCGCGGATTTTTTTCTTTACAATGCCGCCGCTCGGCGTAAGCTGTTCACCAAGTTTAACCCCTCTTCTCCATACTGAAATGAAAATCAGCAAACTTTCTCTTGTCGCTCCATTTGCCGCAGCGTTTGCGCTCGCGGCGACCGGTTGCAATGGCTGGGACACCGATTACCACGGAGAATCCGTCCGCGCCGAACACGCCCACAACGTTTTGGGCATCATAGACGTCAGCCCCGGCTCTTACGGATATATCGATGATTCGCAAACGGTTGTCCTCGACACTGATTCTCTCTGGTGCCGCCGCGACTTTTCGGGTGCGAAAATATTGCTCTTCTGGGGCGCGATTTCCATACGCGACTACTAATACGAATTTTGTGTTATACATTGTATGTTGTAGAAACCCCCGAGAGCCTCGGGGGTTTTTTGTTGACCTCAAATCGATAAAAAACGCGAAAATAACGCACGAGACCGGATAATGAAAAAAGCGTCCGCCAATGTCGCAAGATTCCTCGAAGAAAGCGCCGAGCGCGTGCCCGACGTCTGTGCAATCAGATTGCCGCGCGGCCGCAACAGCGCCGGCGACATTCTCTACCGCGAACTCAGCTTCGCCGAGTTGAACAACACGACTGCCGCCGCCGCCGAAATATTTCGCGAAAAGGGCATCGGCACCGGCACGCGGACGCTGCTCATGGCGCGCCCTGGCTGGGACTTGATTCTCGCGGCGTTTGCGCTTTTCCGGATTGGCGCGGTGCCCGTCGCGATAGACCCTGGCATGGGGCTCGGCAAATTTCTGCGCTGCGTGAGAAAAACGCGCCCCGAGGCACTCGTCGGAATCCCGCTCGCAATCTGGTCGCGCCGGATTTTTCGCAAGACTTTTTCGAGCGTGAAAACCACCGTCGCCGTCGGCACAAAAAAGTTTGAAAAAAGCTTGCAGGAAGTGCGGGACGCCGGCAGGGGCTCGCGCCGCAAAATCGTCAAGCGCAAGCCGGAAGACCTCGCCGCAATCCTTTTCACGAGCGGCTCCACCGGCGCGGCAAAGGGCGTGAGATACACGCACGGAATGTTTGACGCGCAGCGAAAAATCATCCGCGATTTTTACAAAATCAACACCGGCGAAATCGACTTGCCACTGTTGCCAATCTTCGCGCTTTTCAATCCCGCCCTCGGAATGACGACGATCACGCCCGAGATGAACCCCGCGAAACCGGCGACGCTCGACCCCGAGAAAATTGTCCGCGCAATTCGGCAAAACGGCGTCACAAACAGCTTTGGCTCACCGGTGTTGTGGCGCAAAATCGCCGAGTTTTGCGACAGCCGAGGTGAGACGCTCCCGCAGATTCGCCGGATTCTCTGCGCGGGAATCGCCGTCCGCCCCGCCGTGATGTCGCTCCTCAAAAAAGTCTTGCCAAACGCGGAAATCCATTCGCCCTACGGCGCGACGGAAAACCTGCCCGTTGCCGACGTTACGGCTGAGACCGTTGTCGCGGAAACCGGCGCGCTCACTCTCGCGGGCTTCGGGACTTGCGCCGGCACGATCGTGCCGGGCAACCGCGTGCGGATTGTCGCCACCACCAACGAGATTCTCGAAACTTTCGGCGCCACCACCAACCCGAAGGAAAAATTTCGCGGCTTTGTGGTGGGCGAAATCTGCGTGAACGGCCCCACCACCACAAAGTCCTACGACAATGACAACAGTGCCACGCGCCACGCAAAAATCCGCGACCTCGCAGACAACTCGCTCTGGCACCGCATGGGCGACCTCGGATACTTCGACAACAAGGGCAGATTGTGGTTCCTCGGCAGGAAGGTCGAACGCGTGGTGACGCGCGCCGGCACGCTCTACACCGAGGCTTGCGAGCCGGTGTTCGACGCGCACCCCGCAGTTTTTCGCTCCGCGCTCATCGGCATTGTTGCGGGCGACGATGTTGTCCCCGCCATGGTCTTCGAGTTGCGCGCGGGCACGCCGAAGTCCGACCACGCCCGCATTTTGGCAGAGTTGCGCGAGATTGCCGCCAAGTGCGAGAGCACCCGCGACATTAAAAAATTCCTGATTTTCCCGAAAAAATTCCCCGTCGATGTCCGCCACAATGCGAAAATTCATCGGCTTTCAATACGAAAATTCTACGAGAAAAAATTCCGCTCAGGCGCGGATTGACCGGAATTTCCCGAAATGATTTCTTCAAGCACCATTTTTTAATATGAAAGAGCAGCTAAAAACAGACGACACGCGAATCCTGCGGCAAAAGCCGCTCGTATCGCCCGCGCTTCTCATGGACGAAGTTCGACCGAGCGAAGCGGCTGTGCATACGGTGGAAACCGCAAGAAACGAAATCAGTAAAATATTGAGCGGAGACGACGACCGCCTCCTGCTCGTGACGGGCCCGTGCTCGATTCACGACATCTCCGCCGCATGGGAATACGCAGAGCACGCCCGCCGCTTTGCCGAAAAATACTCCGACGACCTCCTCGTCGTAATGCGCACATATTTTGAAAAACCGCGCACCGTCGTCGGCTGGAAAGGCCTGATAAACGACCCGTTCATCGACGGAACTTTCCGCATAAACGAAGGCCTGAGAATCGCCCGCCGATTCCTCTGCGACCTCGCAGAAAAAGGCGTCCCCGCCGCGACAGAATTTCTCGACCCCGTGACGCCGCAGTTCATCGCAGACCTCGTGTCGTACGGCGCAATCGGCGCGCGGACGACCGAGAGCCAGATTCACCGCGAACTCGCCTCGGGGCTGTCGATGCCCGTCGGATTTAAAAACGGCACAGACGGCTCGATCCAAGTCGCGATAGACGCCGTCCGCGCCTCGCGCCACTCCCACCGCTTTCCCTCTGTCACGAAAGACGGCGTGGTCTCGATTTTCGAGACTGCCGGCAACGAAGACACGCACGTGATTTTGCGCGGCGGCTCCCGCACAGGTCCGAACTACGGTCCGGAGTTTGTGGCGGAATGCGCGGAAAAATTGGCAAAGCTCAACTTGCCGCCACACATCGTCGTGGATTGCTCCCACGGCAACAGCAACAAAGATTACTCGCGGCAGACCATTGTGGCGGAAAATCTCGCCGAGCAGATTTCGGCAGGCTCGCGGGCAATCGCCGGCGCCATGGTCGAGAGCAATCTCGTGGAAGGCAGGCAGGACTACAACTGCTCGGAAAAAAGCTCGTGCACCTACGGGCAAAGCATTACAGACGCCTGTATCTCGGTCGGGGAAACGGAAAAAATCTGCGAGATCCTCGCCAAGGCAGTTCGGGCGCGCCGCAACAAAGCCGCAAAATAATTAACGGCAACAATCGCCACCACCAAGCCGCCACCATCGACCCGCGCCGCCACAATGCCGCAATGGGTCGGTGGTGGCGGCTTGGCTTAGTGGTGAGAGCCGGGTTGGTGGTGGGACTTGGGTTGGTGGTGGGACTTGGGTTAGTGGTGGTGAGAGCCGAGTTAGTGGTGAGAAATGGGTTGGTGGTGGCGACAATCTCGCGCATGCAATGCGCGATTCTCCCGCTAAGTTAGCGGGAGGGGACCG
>JAJPZB010000036.1:0-5220 GCA_021204635.1 Opitutia bacterium
ACCCAATCCTCACCACCAACCCGCCACCACCAACCCATTTTCACCACCAACCCGCCACCACCAACCCGCGCCGCAACAATGGAGGTCAGTTGAAAATTTTTTCGTAGAGGCCGTCGGCTCGGCGGGCGAGAAGGCGCGAGATTTCGAGCAGGGTCAGGTTTGACGAGATTGTCCCCGAGGGCAGGTTTGTTCGCTCGGAGATGGTGTCGGGCGACAAGGCGTCGCCGCCTGCAAACTCCTTGAATATTGTGGCGGCTTCCGGCGGGAGTGTTGCGAGGATTGTGGTGGCGGAGGTTTCGGGTTGGTGGTGGGCGCTTTCCGCCCTGCCCGCGCCGGCATTGTTGTCGCTGCCAAATTCCAGGGCGAGGCTCGGCTGGATTGCGACGCTTTCCATCTCGGAAATTATGTCGTCGGCAGAAGTGATGAGCGTCGCACCCTCGCGGATTAGTCTGTGGCAACCGCGCGAATTTACCTGGTCGACCCTGCCTGGGAGCGCAAAGACCGTGCGCCCGAAATCTGCGGCAAACTCTGCCGAGATCATCGAGCCGCCACGCTCGTCGGATTCCACGACGAGCATTCCCGCGCCGAGACCGGCGATAATGCGGTTGCGTTGCGGGAACGAACGCTTGTCGGCAACTTTCCCGAACGGAAACTCGCTGACGACAGCCCCGCCGGTCTCGATTATCCGGCGATAAAGCGCGGCGTTTTCGGGCGGATAAACAATGTCGATCCCGCAACCCAACACCGCGATTGCGACGCCGTTGCCCTCGAGCGTCCCGACGTGCGCCGCAGTGTCGATTCCGCGCGCCAATCCGCTGACCACCGCCCACCGCGACAATGCCAATTCCTTCCCGATTTTCGTCGCCTGCGTGGTGCCGTAGAGCGACGCCTTTCGCGTCCCGACAATTCCGATCGCGCGCCGCGTCTGCAACGCCGCGACATTCCCCCGCACGTAAATCCCGATTGGCGGATTTGGGATTTCCAAAAGAATTTTCGGAAATTTTGCGTCGAAAAACGGGACAAATTCCACGCCGCTTTTCGCCATTTTCTCCTCTTCTTTTTTCAAGTCGAAAAAGCGCTTCCAATTGAGAATTTTCTCGACGGCGGCGCGCCCGAGTTCGGAGATGCGGGCGAGTTCCTTTTCCGGGGCGGAAAACGCGGCGGCGAGATCGCCGTCAAAAGCCGCGTAAATCTTCGCGCACGCAACGGGGCCAACTCCCGAAAGCGCGTTTAAAATTAGTGCCGCCTGAGCCTGCGTCGGAGAAAATTTCATTTCGTCAAACTACCCGAGCTGCCAGATCATTAAAAGATTTTACGCGGGAATTTTACGCTTTGTCGCAAAGAAATTTCGCGATTTCGGGAATGATTTTCGCGCCGGCGTCTTCCAGCAAATAGTGACCCGCGTTCTCGCAATAAAGCGTTTTCGCCGCCGGAAAGCGCTTGCACCACTCGGCGTAGAAATCGTCGCCGAAGCAAAAATCTTTCCCACCCCAGGCGATGAACATCGGCTTGTCGCGAAGCTTTTCCAGTCCCGCCTCGACGGCGCAGAGCGCGGCGTATGACACGTGGCGCGGCGACAGCGGAATGTCGCGCACGAAGTTCGCCACAGACTCGCGGTCGCGCGGCGTCCGATACGGGAACAAAAATCCTGCCTTCACCGCAGGTGCGAGCGGCTTTTCGACGCACATTGTCGCGGCGGGGCGCACGAATGCGTTGAAATATTTCACGAGCGCGGGGCCGATGCCGAACGCCTTGCAAACCGCAATCCGCTTCGGAATGTTGCGGGAACGAAACGCCGCCGTATCCATCAGGACGATTTTGGAAATTTTTTCGGGCGAATTTCCGGCGACGCCGCAACCGATTGCCCCGCCCCAATCGTGGGCGCAGAGCGAAAATTTTTTAATTCCGAGGCGCTCAATCAGCTCCTCGACGTGAGAAATTCTGTCCGCCAGAGTGAAATATTTGTGCGGCTTTTCCGAAAGCCCCATGCCGAGAAGATCCGGCGCAATGCAGCGAAATCCGGCGCCGGCGAGCGCCTTCACGACATCGCGCCACATGAAAGACCACGTCGGATTTCCGTGGAGCAAGACGACGTTTCCGCGCGCTCCAGAGCCTTCGTCGATGAAATTCATGCGCCCACCGGAGCTCGCGAAATCGTGTTGAGAAAATGGATATAGCGCGGAGATTTCTTTTGGGAGTTCAGTCATTGAGGCAATTTTTCGGGGTAAGAGCAGAAAAAATCGGCGCGTCAACCGCAGGCTTTCGCGAAGGCATGAATCCGCGCCACGAGATTTGCGAGCCCGTTGCGGCGGTTGGGCGAAAGGTGTTGGTCTATGCCGACGGAGGCGAGGAAATCTGCGTCGTCTGCGACAATCTCGCTCGGCGTGGCGCCGTCGAAATATTCGCAAATCAGCAGCGCAATTCCCTTTGCGATAATTGCGTCGGCGTCGCACTCGAAGTGGCAAACGCCGTTTTTAAAGCCGCAGATGAGCCACAATTGCGACGTGCAGCCTTCTACGAGCAATTCGTCTCGCCGCAATTCCGGCGGGAACTCCTTTGCCGCTTTTGCGCGATCGATGATGTATTGAAAGCGGTCGTGCGGGTCGTCGAATGGTTCGAGTTCTGCGACAATCTCGGCGTGTTTTTCTTTTAGAGACATTGCTGAAACCTGAGCGATGACGCTAAGCGCGGAAGGGCGTCGGCGCAAACGTTTCTCGGCATTGTTGCCGCAAAATTTGCCGCTACAACAATGCGGGGATCATTCCTTTGCCAACGTTGCGTCGCCGGCGGAAAAGGCGCGAATGTTGCCGTCGCGGAGTCTTATTTTCAGGCTTCCGCCGGAATCCACGCCTATGGCGACGCCGGAGAATTTCTCGTTGCCGTAGATCGCAGTCACGACTTTGTCGCGCAACAAATCGTAGCGCGCCCAAAGTTCTGCGAGGCGCTCGCGATATTTTCCGGCGAAAAAGGCTTCCGCTGCGGCAACAATGCATTCGAGCAAATCCGCCGCAACAATGTCCAAGTCGGGCAAAGGCTCGCCATTGTTGTGAGCCGCGAGCGACGTTGCAACGGAGCGGATTTCTTCCGGAAAATTCTCTTCCTCGCAGAACACGTTCAGCCCGACGCCGAAGACGATTTTTCTCACGTGTCCCGCGTCCGCGAGAACATCGGTCAGCATTCCCGCGAGTTTTTTCCCGCCGAGAAAAAGGTCGTTCGGCCATTTTATTTTTGCGGGGACGCCGTATTTTTTGTTGAGCATTTCGCAGATCGACGCGCCCTGCCAGAGCGTCCAATTGGCAATTTCTCCGGCGCGGATTGTCGGGAAAAACACGAACGACGCGTAGATGTTGCCGAAGCCGCCGCTCGCCCATTTCCGCCCCGCTCTACCGCGCCCCGCAGTCTGCCGGTTTGCGAAAATGGCAACAGGGTTTCGCGGGCTCTCGCCGGCGGGCACAGGGATTGTTGCCGCTAACGAGTTCGTGCTGTCGATTTCCTCCAAGATTTCGACGCGCACGTTTGGCGCGCGGTGGCGGCATATCGCCGCAAGATTCGGCGTGATTTTTCTGGCGCAATTTCTCAAATCAGCCCGAGCTCCATTTTGCCTTCTTCGGTGATCATGTCCTGCGTCCACGGCGGATCGAGAACGATTTCGACGCGCACTTCGTTGGCGCCCGGGACGGCGAGCAGGCGGTTGCGCGCGTCTTCCGCGATGATTGGGCCCATTCCGCAGCCGGGCGCCGTCACCGTCATCGCGACCTGCACGGAATAGCGATTGTTGCCGAGCGGCAGAACTTCGAGTTTGTATATGAGCCCGAGATTGACGATATCGACAGGGACTTCGGGGTCGTAAACCGTTTTGAGCGCGTTCCACAGCGCATCTTCGTCGGGCGCGCCCGTGTGGCCCGGGTGCTCCGCCGTGCCGAACGAGCCGAACTCCGTCGTTTCGCCGGCAGATTGCGCCGAGCCCGCCGCCTCCACGGTCTCGCCGATAGCGTCGCAATCTTTCCCGAGAATGCGGAACATTCCGATGTCGCAGACGACGGTGAAATTTCCTCCGAGCCGGTGCGTAATGTTCACTTTCATTCCCGCCGGCAACAGCGCGGGCTCGCCGGAAGGCACGACCGTCGCCTCGACGTCGCGAGCGAGAATCCTGTCGTTAGAGATTGAATTGAACATTTCGGTTGAGCGTAAAAATTTTGGATTTTCGTTTCAATTTTTACTTTTGCCATGCCGCCGCTGCGACCGCAAACTCCGCCTCATGCCAAACCTAAACACCGCCAATTTCATCAAAACACTTCGCAAAGACGCGCCGTTTAGCGGAATTTTCGTAATAAAATCGCGGCAGGTTCGCACTGCGAAAACCGGCGGCAATTTTTTCTCGGCGGTTTTCGGCGACAAAACCGGATCTTTCAGCTGCACAATTTTTTCCGACGGCGGCGCATATGAAACAATTCGCGACCTCGAAGAAGGCGACATAGTCCGCGTGGAAGGTTTGTCGGGCACTTACAAGGAAAAATTTTCGCCGAGAATCACGTATGTCGCGCCGGTGTCGGAAGCGGAAATCGAGCGGGAGGGACTGGCGGACATGCTGACGGAGACTTCGCCGGAGGATTTTGACGAACTCTGCGCCGAACTCGAAGACCACATAGCCGCAATCCCGCACGAGGGCTTGCGGAAAGTCACGCGCGCAGTTTTGGACGAACTCGGCGACACATTCAAAAATTCCACCGCTGCCATCGCGATGCACCACGCGTATCGCCACGGTTTGCTCGAACACTCGTGCCACCTCGCCCGCGTCGCGCGAGCATTGCTCCCGATTTACCCGCAGGTGGACGCGAGCCTCGCGATCTCGGGCGCCCTGCTCCACGACGTTGGCAAAACGCTCGAATACGCGCAGACGATGGTGGCAAAACGCACGCGGCTCGGGATTCTCCACGGCCACATCGTGCTCGGCTACAGAATCGTCCGCAGACATGCGTTGAAAAACAAACTCGACCCGACGCTTCAAGAGCGTTTGGAGCACCTGATTTTGAGCCACCAGGGAAAATTGGAGTGGGGAGCCGCCGTGCTCGCCGCAACCCCCGAGGCGCTTTTCATCTCGAAGGTTGACGAGTTCGACGCGACGATGGGCATGGTGCAGGAAGCGCTCAGGAATACAGTCGCGGGTGAAGAATTTTCGGACAAAATCCCGGGGCTTGACATGCGGCAGATTCTCGTCAC
>JAJPZB010000036.1:5320-23378 GCA_021204635.1 Opitutia bacterium
CCCGCGCCATGCCCGCCTTTCAACAAAACGGGAACGCCGAGAGCGTCGGCAAGCCTTTCGGCGTCTCCCGCAACAATGGCGCGCGGGACATTGTTGTCGCGGCGCCATGAAAATTTCTCGCCGAGAAAAACTTCGGCTTCGTCGAGGTTTGGCGTCACGAGATCGGCGCGCGGAATGAGACACTCGCGCAGCGCAGAAACGGCATCGTTGTCGAGCAATTTTGCCCCGCTTGTCGCAACCATCACGGGATCGAGCACAAATTTCACATCAGGATTTTTTTCAAAAAAATCTGCGACGACGGCAACAATCTCGGCACAAAAAAGCATTCCCGTTTTCGCGGAATTTATTTTGAAAAATTTCGCGACCTGAGAAATTTGCTCGCGGACAAAATCTGCCGGAATCGCGTGCACACCGGAGACGCCCGCCGGATTTTGCGCCGTCAGCGCCGTTGTCGCGGAAACGCCGAATGCTCCGTTCGCAGCAATTGCGAGCAAATCCGCCTGAATCCCTGCTCCGGCGCCGGAATCCGAACCGGCAATTGTCAGCGTTGTCGGCAAATTTTTGGCGGTTGCCACGGCGCGTTCTCCCGAAAAATTTCGCGCCTTCAAAACGCCGAAAAATCCGGCGGCGGAATCGCGACAAACGCGTTTCGCAAAATCGTGCCGCGGAGTTTGTTGACGGTAGCAGCGAAGGCATGGCGGTTCGAGATTGTGATTTTGTTGTGGAACGCGATGTAGTCAGACTGCACTTCGAGAATGAGATCGTCGATTATCGGGCGCACGTATTCCGGAAAGATTTTCATGTCGCACGCCATGCGCAAAAACGAAAGACCTGTCAGAGACTCGGCTTCTGTCGCCAAAATCCCGAAACGCATTTCGCCGTAGATTCGGGAAATTTGGTCGAAAAGCGCTACGCCGTTTTTCTTTACGAGGCGCTTCCGCGCATTGCGCTCCTGCTCGATAATGCCCGCACCCCAATCTTGCAGCGTCTTGACGAGGTCGTCTGTGGAGACATCAAACGTCCGCAAGTTGGATATTTGGAAAATGCTGCCGGCAGATTCCGGTCCGTAGCCAAAGCAGCTGTGAATCGTCAAATCGCACATGTTGATCGCGCGAACGACTTTGTCCATCTGCCTGTCTAAGACGAGCCCCGGCAAATGCACGAAGAGCGAGAACCGTGCACCCGTCCCGACATCTTCGAGGTTTGAGGTCAGGAATCCGAATTTTTCCGAGTGCTCGAACTTTATCTGCTCGCCGAGTTCTTTTGTAAATTCCAACGCACAATCGACGACTTCACGTAGCGGTTTGCTCGCCGAAGAAGACTGGACGTGGAAATGGTCTCCGCAGTTTAGTGCGACGCAAATTTCGCGCTCGGGGCACACCGCGATTTGCGTGAAATCTATCACCGGCTTCACCCCGACAAATCTGTGCGCGTAGTAAAAACCGTTGTCACCATCGCCACGCGAGCCAATCGGGGACGACAACAACAGCGACGAACCTGCACAGACTTTTTGCAAAACTTCGTTCTCGCGTTGCAAAAGAGCGCACGACCGCTTCCGGTTCTCGTCCATTCTCGGGGGAAAAATTTCGCCCGCGACATTGCGCGAAATATCCGCCCGCGAGGAAAGTAGAATTTCTCCGGCGCGACCGTCGCCAAACGGTTGTGCCAAGATGCTCGACATATTATCGCTCATTGGTCTCGCCCTTTTTGTTTGCGCGTTTTTTCGCAGCAGCTTCGCTTGTTTTTTTCCGCAAAATGTCGCGAGCATGCGCGGCAGTCTCGTAGTCGTCGCGCGCAACAGAATTTTTTATCAGTTCGCGCAGTTGGTCTTCCGACATGTTTTCTTCCTCGCTTGGTACGGTTTTTGGTTCGGGAGGATTTTTCTCAGATTTATCCGCCGGTTTTTCCGCCGAGACGCTCAGTTTTGCATGCTGGATTTTCGGGAAAACTTCTTCGATTTCTTCCGCGAAAAACTCGTAGCACTCGGGGCATCCCATCATATCTGTCATCTTACGAACTCTATCCGGCATTCCGCAGCATGGGCAGGTTTTCCCCTGATTTTCCTTAGCTTTGGATTTCCTGAAAATCCCTTTGACGGCCTCGTCGCCGAGAATTTTTTTCGCCAGCATTTCCGCGAATTTGATTATCGGAATTTTTTCCACATCAAACTTCTCGGCACACTTTTCGCACAAATGCATGTTGACCATCTTCCCATCGACGAGGCGGGTAACGTGAATCGTCGCGGGAGCGCCACACATGCTGCATTTAAATTTTTCACCCATGACCGAAACTTTGCAAAATATGTGCCATTCGGCAAGCCCTGCCGCAGCGCCGGCATCAGAATTTTCGTATTTCCGCAAAAATTGCCGCAAGTTTCTCCGGAGACTTTTCCCCGGGCGCAATTTCCGCGCCTGAATTTATATCCAAGCCGAGACAGCCAATTTTATGCGCCGCGCGCGCATTTTCTGCGGTGATCCCGCCCGCGAGCAACGAACGGGAACGAAGCCCCTCCGGAATTTTTCCCCAATCGAAAACGCGCCCGCTCCCGCCGCGACCGGAATCCAAAACAAAGCGATCAAAAATTTTCTCCGCAACAAACGGCTTTGTCGCAGCGCACAACTCTGCGTCGGAAACAGCTTTCCAAATCTGCGTGCCGGCGGGAAGATTCGGGCGAAGTTCGCGGGCAAATTCCGCGCTTTCGTCGCCGTGAAGTTGGACAGCAAACAAGCCGAGTTGCGCCGCCATGCTCGCAACAAACTCCGTCCCTTGGTTTTGGAAAACGCCGACGAATTTCAACTCGGGAACGGCGGCAACGATCTCTTTCGCGCAAGATTCGGAAACCCTGCGCGGAGATTTTTCGGCGAAAATCAGCCCACCAAAAACTGCACCCGACAACAATGCCGCGCGCGCGTCTTCCACGCGTGTCAAGCCACAAACCTTGTTGTCTCCAAGAAGCAGGCGTCTGCACGCGCCGTCCAAGTCTCGCTCCCGCATAAGCGAAGTCCCGATGAGAAACGCGTCGGCATATTTCAGCGTATCCAAGATTTCGCCGTGCGTGAAAATCCCGGATTCCGCCACAATGACAACGCCGTCGCGGCGAACGAGACTCGCCATTTCCCGCGTCCTCGCGACATCGGTGGAGAGATCGCGCAAATTGCGATTGTTTACGCCGACAACTCGCGCGCCGACGCGGTTTGCGATTGCCGCTTCCTCGGGCGTCGAGACCTCGGTCAAAATGCCCATGCCGAGAGCGTGCGCCGTTGCCGCGAGAGAAACGTATTCGCGCTCAGAAACCACCGACAGCATGAGCAAAATCGCGTCTGCCCCGAAGCGGCGCGCAAGGAAAATTTGATATTCGTCAATGATAAATTCTTTCGCCAAAACCGGTTGCGGAAGTTCTGCGCGAACGAGAGGGATGTTTTCAAACCGGCCTTGGAAAAATGGTTCGTCACAGAGCACGGAAACCGCTGTCGCGTAATTCTTGTAAACTCGCGCTATTGCGGCGGGATCGAAGTCTGCGCGAATGAGCCCTTTGCTCGGCGAGGCTTTTTTGCATTCGAGAATAAACGCCGGTTTGCGCGATTTCATCGCGGCGTAAAAATCTCGATCAGATTTTTGGAGTCTGTCGCGAAAACCCGCCAAGGGCTCGGCAATTTTTCGCGCGGCAACGAAGCGGCGTTTTTCTTCGACGATTTTTTCCAAAACGCTCATCAGAAATTTCTCCACCTACGATTTGCGAGACGCGCGAAGACGCTCTTCATTCTTGTCCAATTCAAGCAAGACGAGTTCCGCGATCGAATGGAAAACCTGCGCGGGAATGCTCTCCGGCTCGGCAATCGTTATCGGCGTGCCCGCGTCGCCACACTCGCGCATTTTTTGCGAGAGCGGAAGTTCGCCAAAAAACTCCGTGCCGAGAACGAGCGCCGTATTTGCGCCGCCACCTTTCCCGAAAATGTAGTTCCGCTCGCCGCTCGCATTGTCGTCGAAATAGCTCATGTTCTCGACAACCCCGAGAATCGGCACATTCATGCGCGGGAACATTCTCGCACCACGGCGCGCAACAGACGCCGCGATGTTTTGCGGCGTCGTGACGACGACAACACCGTCGAGCGCAAGCGTTTGCGCGAGCGTGATCTGCGCGTCTCCCGTGCCTGGCGGAAGATCTACGACCAACACTTCGAGAGCGCCCCAATCGACGTCTTCCACAAATTGCTTTATTGCTTTTTGCAACATCGGCCCGCGCCAAACGACAGGCGTGTCGTCGTCGAGGAAAAGCCCCATCGACATCACCTTTATCCCGTGGCTTTCTCGCGGGCGCATTTTTTCTCCCACGAGTTCCGGAGCCTCGGAGATTCCGAGCATTGCGGGAATTGACGGTCCATAGACGTCGCAATCGAAAATTCCCACAGAACCTTCTGCCGGCGCGACTCCCCGCTCTTCCAAGACGCGCGCGAGCGCGGCGGCGAGATTCACGGAAACAGTGGATTTGCCAACACCACCTTTGCCGGAAGCGACTGCAATAATTTTCTTGACACCAACGATTTTTTCTGCAGGCGGCAACGTCCCCGCCGAAGACGGTGCGCGCGGCGTCGTGACAGAAATTTTGATTTCCGCGTCGCCGCAACCGATTTTTTCGAGAGCCGCACGCGCAGCAGTTTCGATTTTTTCCGGAATGTCCGGTTTCGATGTCGTCACAGAAATTTCCACAACAACCTTGCCGGCGCCATCGACCTCCACGCCTTTGACCAAGCCGAACGAGACGATGTCGCGGGTAAATCCGGGATATGCGACAGAAGCCAAGGCTTTCAAAATTTCTTCTCTGCTCATGCGAAAATCTGCGCACATTTTAATCGCGCGTTTGTTGCAGGCGCAACGTATGAGTTCCCCATGCGAAAAACGGCGCTCTCGCGGAATTGTTGCGAGAACGCCGTTTTTGCAAAGCGCGGAAAAATCTTTCCGAGAACGCTATTAGTTTGTCGTATCTTCGAGGACAGTGGCGTTGTCGCCAATTGCTTCCTGATAGCTCGACGTGTCGTTCTTTCCGTCAGAGGAGCGGAGCTTTGTTTCGTCTTGGAGAAGGTTTTCAGGGCTTTCGATGTGGCCATCGGCGAATGCCATGATTCCGTGGCTGGATCCGAAGGGTGCGTCGTCTTTCCATTCACCCGAAGTTTCCAAACCGCGAAGCCACGCGATCGGGTAGCGGGTCGAATCTTTCGGCGACCTTTTCGCATTCACGACGACAGCCCAGGAAGCGGGCTTGACGTTCTGCATTTCGTTGGAACCGTCGGTCGTTTCGGAAAGAACCGTGCGCGGGAATTCGGTGACATCTTCGAGCGCGTCGTCGGATTCGATGTACCATACCGCGGCGTCGGTCAATCCCTGCGAACGCGCGAGAACTTCGGCGAACTCGGCGACGGAACTTGCTTTGCCGCTCTTCGGCTCGCTGCCGTCTTTGATGACGCGACCGCTTGCGCCGCCACCTTGGTTGTAGCTTACAATCGCGGTTGCAATCTGGCGGAGATTGTTGCTCGCCGACATACGACGAACAGCTCCGAACGCAGCAGGAATCGCCTGAGAGACAAGACCGGCGAGAACGCCGATAATCGCGATAACCGCGAGGAGTTCGATGAGTGTAAAGCCTTTACGAGTGTTTTTGGAGCTTTTCATATTTTTCAGGGGTTAATACAGAGGTTCGATTCGATGGATTTGTCGAGAATGTTGCGCACATGCTCTCTCCCACGCAAGCAAAATTTATTGGCAAGTGTTTGACTGCGGGCGAGGGGAAAGTTTCTAACGCAAAAAAAAACTCCGCCACCAATTTCGGGAGCGGAGTTTACGAAAGTCGCCGTTGTCGCGGCAGCGTGCTATCGCTTCACGATAGCGGTTCGACGGAAACTCTGCGGTGCGCGCGATCCCAGACAACCGTGCCGGTGCAAAGCGCGAAAAGCGTGTAGTCGCGCCCGCAACCCACATTTTTGCCCGGGTGCACCTTCGTTCCGCACTGGCGCATGAGAATGCTGCCTGCTGTCGCGAATTGCCCGCCGTAAAGTTTTACGCCTCGGCGTTGCGCGTTGGAGTCGCGCCCATTGGTAGAAGTTCCTCCGCCCTTATGATGTGCCATGACTAATAAGTTTTCTTGTTAAATTTTTTGCGATGAATCAAGCGACGATCGATTCGACTTTCACGACAGAGAGTTCCTGCCGGTGACCGCGGCGGCGGTAATAGCCTTTGCGCCGACGATGTTTGAAAATCACGATTTTTTTGCCACGTTTGTTTTCAAGAATTTTGAGGGTTACTTTCGCGCCTTCGATCGTTGGAGTTCCGACCTTCGCGTCAGCGCCCTCGCCGGCGAAAATCACATTGTCGATGGTCACGACGTCGCCAGCTTTGGTTTCCGGATAACGGTTTACAGAGAAAATATCGCCCTCGGAAATCGTAAACTGGCGTCCTTGCGTGATGATTGTCGCTTTCATTGCTTTATGAAAAATATTTGAAAGGCAAAGCAAATCGTTTTCTCGGCGGGAACGCAAGCGTTTTTTGCAGGAAAATTCTCGCGCAACGTCGACATCGCGCAAAAAATTGTCCGCGTTCCCGTGCGAAAATTATTCCGCAGCGTCGTTATCGTCGTCTTCGCCGACGTCCTCGTCTTTAATCGGCTCGGCGTTATAAACGAGTTTGCGCTTCGACTGCGGCAACGGCGTGAGCATCGTCGTTATCGAGCGTCCCATGAGTTTGGGTTGGTTGTCCGCCGTCCCGACGTTTGCCACGGCGTCTATGAGCCGCTTGATTGTCTCGAAGCCAAATTCGGGATGCTCGAGTTCGCGGAATCTGAACATCAGCGTCACCTTCACCTTGTTCCCGTTGTAGAGGAACATTTCGGCGCGACGCACCTTAACGAGCAAGTCGTGCTCGTCGATGCGCGGACGCATTTTGACTTCCTTCATCTTCGAGGCGACCTGCTTCTGCTGTTTTTGTTTCTTGGATTCTTCGTAGAGATATTTCCCGTAATCGACGACGCGGCAAACCGGCGGATTTGCCATGGGCGCGATTTCGAGCAAATCGAGTCCGCGGGCGCGCGCAATTTCCAAGGCATCTCGCGTGGAGATGATCCCGAGTTGTTCTCCGTTCGGACCGATGCAACGAACTTCCGTTGCGCGGATTCTTTCATTGCGGCGCGGACCGAAGTCGTTGCGGCGATTATTGTTTCTATTGTTCGCCCCGCCGCGATTGCCACCGGAATTATAATCGGGGCGCGGTGCGAATTGCTTGGGTGCTGCCATTCAGTATTCTAACGTGGGTTATTCAGAAAAGTACTCTGGTGTGAGAGTGAGCGTTTCGGGATTGAAGCTCAACAAATTAAATAAAAACGCGCGCACGACTCAGATAACAATTTTCTCTCCCGCCGCGTAAAGTTCTTCGAGATTGTAAAATTCCCGCTTCTCCGCAGAAAAAATGTGCACAACAACGTCAAAAGCATCGACGACGCACCAACCGCTGTTAGGCTCGTTTTGAATGCGGACTCCGCCGGCGGGAACAACTTCGTCGATCACTTTTTCCAACTCGACGCGAAGCGCGCGCAGGTGCGGGTCTGAAGTTCCGGTGGCGATGATGTAAAAATCTGTGACAGAAGAAGTTTCCGCGACTCGAATCACCTCAATTTGCGCCGCCTTCTTGTTTTCCAGCGCGCGAACGCAACGCCTCACGAGATCCAATCCGTGGCCGGGCTTTTCGTCGGGAGTTGCAACTGCGGGAACGCGAGCTACCTTCGCCGGCGATTTTGCTACGCGTGGTGCGGATTTTTTTGTCAAGGGTTTTTTCCCTGCGACAGAAGGTTTTCTAACCGCACCGACCCGCTTCGAGGTCGGTTTGTTTTCAGCTTTCGGCATTGGCGTAAAGATTACGTTTGCGAATTATTTTCACGACGTTTTCGGGGACGTATTCAAAAAGCTTTTCGTCGGAAAGCGAAGAAATTTTCTCACGGATAAATGTCGAACTCACATCGACAGGCGGGACGGAAAGTGCGTCAACGCATGCATATTTCCCGACATCACCCGGAAGCGGCGGAATTTTCTTTTCGTCGCGGCACATCACGGCAAAACGCACGATGTGGGAAAGCGCCTCAATGTCTTTCCACTTGTCGAGAACGGCGAGTTGATCTGCGCCCAAAATCCAATAAAGTTCCGCGAACGGGTGCAACTCGGCAAAATGCCGCGCAGTATCCACGGAATAGCTGACACCGCCCTGCGTCAGTTCCCAATCGGAGACTTCAAATCCGTCGCGACCGGCAATTGCCGCTTCGAGCATTTCTACGCGCGCCTCGGCGTCTGCACTCGGAGCGCTGTCTTTCAGCGGAGAATGCGCAGCGGGAACAAAGATTACGCTGTCGAGCCCGAGTGCGTCGCGCGCGGCCTCCGCCAGCGCTATATGCGCATTGTGGACGGGGTCAAAGCAACCGCCAAAAATTCCGATTTTGCCGTGGGAATTGTGCCACGAACCGTGCGGTGGAACGGGATCTGCGCCGCCGTCGCAAAACGGATTGCAGCGTAGCAAGCGCCAAAATGAAAGCGCGAAACCTTTGAAAAATCCGTGCTGCAAAAACGCCTGCCGCGCATATTCGGAACATGTCGGCGTGAACCGGCAAAATCCTTCCGAACCGAAAACGGCGTGCAAAACCGGAGAAATCGCGCGCCTATAAAACGCGATCCCGCACAGCATGACACCTACGGGAATGCCTTTTATTTTCTGCATTAAACTCTTTTTACTTTTCATCGACACACTCCGGCAACGATTTGTTTCCGCGCGCCAAGGAGACTTTGGCGATGATTCGCCTCGCGCCTTCCAAATAGCTTGCGGTCAACTGCTTCGCAGTTTGTGCAGAAAAATTTCTGCGCGCAACAACGATTACGTCCCACCCGGGCGGAAACGCCTCCGGGTTTTCACGAAAAATCTGACGAAAAATCCGCTTAGCGCGGTTGCGATCGACGGCGAGGTTGCCAACCATTTTCTTTGACGCTATGACGCCAAAGCGTACAAAGCTACGGGCGGCAGACTCGCCTTCCGCCTGTGCCGGCGGTGCCGCATTTAACACAAAAGACCCGCAGTTATACCGCGAGCCTTCCGCTCTCAAACGAGAAAAATCGGCTTGACGCCGAATCCTGTGCGACGCAGGAAAACGCATTTATCCCCGCACTTAGTCGGCGAGACGCTTGCGCCCCATGGCGCGACGATTGTTGATTATCGCGCGACCACCGCGAGTGCGCATGCGCGCGCGAAAACCGCATTTGCGTGCACGGCAAAGTTTTGATGGACGATATGTCGGTTGCATAGTTTTGCTCTCCTAAATTGAAAGTTGGAAGGGAAAGCGAACACTTTTCGGCGCGCGGTGTCAACAGAGTTTTCGCAACAACTCTGCGAAAAACAAAAGCGCTCTCGCAGATTTCCTGCGAGAACGCTCTTCTTTTCTGCCTGTGGCGAGAATTAGTACATTCCGCCCATGCCGCCTTCCGGCGATGCGGAAGCGGGTTTCGGCTCCTCGGGAACGTCTGTGATAAGGCACTCTGTCGTGAGGAGCATCGACGCAACCGATGTCGCGGAAACGATCGCAGTGCGCGTAACCTTCGTCGGATCGACAACGCCTGCGGCGACGAGATCCTCAAATTTGTCGGTCGCGACGTTGTAGCCGCTCCCGCCCTTCGCATTGCTGACTTCCTTGACGATGAGCGAACCTTCTACGCCGGCATTCTCGCAAAGCGTGCGGAGAGGTTCCTCGATCGCGCGGCGAACAATTTTCGCTCCGGTCTGCACATCGCCTTCAAGCGAGGCGACGAGTTTGTCGAGAGCCTTTGCCGTGCGCAGAAGCGCGACGCCGCCGCCGGGGACAATGCCCTCTTCGACAGCCGCGCGCGTGGCGTGCAACGCGTCGTCAACGCGATCTTTCTTCTCCTTCAATTCGGCTTCGGAAGCAGCACCAACGTGGATCACTGCGACACCGCCGGCGAGTTTCGCGAGGCGCTCTTGGAGTTTCTCGCGGTCGTAGTCAGAGGTCGTTTCCTCGATCTGGCGGCGAATCAGTTTGACGCGCCCCTGAATGTCGGAAGATTTTCCCGCGCCTTCAATAATCGTGGTGTTTTCCTTATCGATGTTGACGCGTTTCGCCTTGCCGAGATCGGCGAGCGTGATGTTCTCGAGTTTGATTCCAAGATCTTCGGTGATGAATTTCCCGCCGGTAAGAACCGCGAGGTCTTCCATCATAGCTTTGCGGCGATCGCCAAAACCCGGAGCCTTGACCGCGCAAACGTTTATCGTGCCGCGAATCTTGTTGACCACGAGAGTCGCAAGAGCCTCGCCATCGACGTCTTCCGCAACAATGAGGAGCGGCTTACCCTGCTTCGCGATTTCCTGCAAAATCGGGAGCAAATCCTTCATCGAGGAAATTTTCTTCTCGAAAAGCAGGATATAAGGCTCGTCGAGAACGCATTCGAGCGTCTCTGCATTGGTGCAGAAATACGGCGAGAGATAGCCCTTGTCGAACTGCATTCCCTCGACGACGTCGAGCGTTGTCTCAATCGTTTTCGCCTCTTCGACGGTGATCGTGCCGTCTTTGCCGACCTTTTCCATCGCATTCGCGATAATCTCGCCGATCGAAGCGTCCCAGTTCGCGGAGACAGTCGCGACCTGCTTGATTTCGTCGGAGCTCTTGATTTTTTTGGAAATCGTCGCGAGTTCCTTGGTGATGGTCTCGGTCGCAGCATCGATGCCGCGCTTCACGAAGATCGGATTTGCGCCGGAAGAAACGCTTTTCAGCCCTTCTTTGTAAATTGCCTCTGCGAGAACGGTCGCCGTCGTCGTGCCGTCGCCGGCCTTATCCGCCGTGCGGGACGCAACTTCGCGAACCATCTGCGCGCCCATGTTTTCAAATGGATCGGCGAGTTCAATTTCCTTGGCAACGGTGACGCCGTCTTTCGTGACCTTCGGCGCACCGTATTTTTTGTCGATCATCACGTTGCGACCTTTCGGCCCCAACGTAATTTTCACCGCCTTGGCGAGAGTTTGGACGCCGACGAGAATTTTTCTGCGTCCGGCTTCATCAAACAGAATTTGTTTTTTTGCCATGTTTTTTCCTTTGTTCGAAATGCGATTGTTTAATGGAATTTGCGAGAGTGCCGATTACCCGAGAATCGCGAGAATCTCGTCCTCAGACGCAAGCAGGTAGGTCTCGTCGTCAATCTTGACCTCCGTCCCCGCGTATTTCCCCACGAGAACTTTGTCTCCGACAGCGACGCAGAAATCGACTTTCTTGCCGTCTTCGATTTTGCCAGTCCCGAGCGCGATCACCTTTGCTTCCAGCGGCTTTTCTTTAGCCGAATCCGGAATGATGATTCCGCCCTTGACTTCCTCGGCAGCTTCGCAGCGCTTCAAAAGAACGCGCCCGCCAAGCGGTTTTACATTCACGGAGCAGCAAGCCCCGTCGCAGCATTTTTTGTCTTTGCTCATGATATTTCTATGAATTGATTTTGAAGATTGGTGGTGCTCACAAGAGCGCCTGACTTCGGGTAAGCAAAAGGCGTGCCAAGACGGAATGTCCCATTTTCCGCCGGCAACTTTGCGGGAGGTTCACGCGCGAAAACGCGCGATCAGATCGCGCGGCGCGTCGGGTAAAATCGACTGGAAATATGTCTCGCGCTCGAATGGCCACGGCGCGTCAGGGCAAAGTTCCCAGTTGGGATGCGCCTCAATCGCCTCCAGCGACCACTCGTAAAATCCTTCGTGGTCGGTGCGGAAATACATCATCGTTCCCGCGCGAGAACGCCGCGCCCACTCGTTCAACGTCTGCTCGCGAATTATGCGGTTTTTGTGGTGGCGCTTTTTCGGCCACGGGTCGAGGAAAAGCAGAAAAATTTTCCCGAGAACAATTTTTGGTGGCAGAGCTTCAAAAAATTCGTCCGCGTCCGCCTTGAAAAAGTGCACATTGTCGAGCTTTGCCAGTTCCTTTTTGTGCTGCGCGCGCTCGATTCTCTTGGAAATCAGGTCGATGCCGATGCAGGTTTCCTGCGGGAATGCCGCCGCATATGCCGCGAGAAAGTGACCGTGGCCACAACCGATCTCGAGCGTCAGCCCGTTTGTCGAAAATCCGCCAATCAACTCCTCCGGCAACACGTCCGCGAGTTTCTTCCGCATTGTGGCGACGCGCTCCGCCCTGTCTGCAAGCGCTTTCTCGTAGTCGCTCATTGTCGTGGATTCGCTTTGTGGCGGCGCGTGAAACTCGTCTCCGCGAAAATGCCTTTGTTGCCGGAATCTGTTGTGGGAGGCGGGCGGAAAAATGTCGCAGTTCGCCCGACCTGCGAGACGCACAGCGCACCCGCGATTTCAGCGATTTCCGAGCAGAGCGCCATCACGACTTTGCGGTCGGGGGTGTGGAAACGCACTTTCACGAGGGTCTCGTGCTTAAACGCAAATTCGAGTTGGCGCACGACGTCGGTTGCAACCGCGTCCTTGCCGGCATGCACCTTGGCTTCGAGCAGTTGTGCCATGCCGCGAAGTTTTTTCTTTTCTGAGCCGGAAAGGGGAAATGGGTATTGCGATGGATTCATCAAAATTATTCGTCGCCCGTCGTCTTTGTGGCGGGAACGGTGACGTTGTCGCCATTGTTGCCACCGATACCGAGTTCTGAAAGTTTTTCCTTGAGGTCTGCCTCCTGCAAAGCCGCGAGCAGCTCGCCGATTTCGCCGTCCATAATCTCCGACAAGCCGTGGAGCGACAGCCCGATTCTGTGGTCGGTGAGGCGATTTTGCGGAAAGTTGTAAGTGCGGATTCGCTCCGAGCGATCGCCGCTTCCGATCTGATTTCTTCTCTTTGCGGCGTATTTCAAATTTTCCTCTTCCTGCTTTTTTTCGTAAACGCGCGAGAGAAGAATTTTCATCGCCTTGGCGCGATTGCGCAGTTGCGAGCGCTCGTCCGCGCAATAAACCATGATACCGGTCGGCTTGTGGATTATTTGCACTGCGGATTCCGTTTTGTTGACGTGTTGCCCGCCGGCGCCCGAGGCTCGGCAAACAGTGAGCTCGATGTCCTCGGGCGCGATGTGCACATCAACTTCCTCCGCCTCGGGCAAAACCGCGACAGTCGCCGCCGACGTGTGTACGCGCCCCGCAGCTTCCGTCGCCGGAACGCGCTGAACGCGGTGAACGCCGCTCTCGAATTTGAGCATTTTGAAAACGTTTGTCCCCGTTATGAGCACGGAAACTTCTTTGAACCCGCCGAGCTCGGACGGCGACGCCGAGAGTACTTCCCATTTCCAGCCGGATTCCTCCGCATAGCGCGTGTACATGCGGAAAAGGTCACCCGCGAAAAGCGACGCCTCTTCGCCGCCGGTCCCCGCGCGAATTTCGACAATCGTGTTTCTCGAATCCGTCGGGTCGGGCGGAATCATCGCGAGCATCAGCTTCCCGTAAAATTCGTCGAAATCGTGTTCGAGTTTCGGCAATTCGTCGCGCGCCATGTCGCGCAATTCGTCGTCTGTTGCGGGGTCATCGACAATCGCCTGATCGTCGGCAATTGCCTTGCGCACACCGGCGCATTTTTCGTAGAGATCCACGGTCTCGCGCAGCGCGGAATGCTCGGCGGAAATCGTTCCCGCGCGCCTCAAATCTCCGTAAAAATCAGGCGCGTTCATGAGTTTCTCGATCTCTTCGATTCGAGTTTTCGCCGGTGCGATGTCGGGAAGTTCCTTCATGAAAAACGCAAAATTTTGAGGCGCGAACGCCTGCCCGCGCAAATTATCTGTCGCCCTCGTCCCTAAACTTGACTTTCAGCAAATCGATGGGCTTTGAAAAATCGACGACGACGCGGAATCCGCGCAACCGGCTCTTGTCGTTGCCGAGTGCCTTTTGCACGTGGTCTTTCTCGAGCATTTCGACAATCGATTGGCAATCGCCGCCGGCGACAATGCGGTCGTTCGTCGATTTCTTCGCCTCGGTCCCTTCCATGACCCATTCTCCGACGTTCCCAAAGAGGTCGAAATATCCGTTCTCGTTCGGTTTTTTCGTGCCGCAATCGTGAATTTTCGCCGAGGAATTTTCGAGCGTCCACGCCTGCTCTGCGATTGTTGTAGCGTCATATTTCCCAAGTGCGGCATCAAATTCTTCGAGCGTCGGTAGCCGCACTTCGTATCCGCAAATCAGCGAGAGGCATGAGGCAAATTTTTGGGCATCGACATACGAAACAGATTCCACGGGCGCCTGCATGCTCGAACTATCCGCGCTCGGATTTTCGCTCATGACAAAGCCGTAGAGCGCCTGCGAAACTTCCTTTGCCATCATCTTGCGCTCCTGCTCGGGCGCGCCCGGAATCGCCAAAAGCCCGTCGATAAACGGCTTGCGAATTTGCGCGATGCCTCGGCTCTTCACGTCGATGTATGCCAAAACATTCCGCAAATCCACGGGCACGAGAGAGTTGTCGGGATAGGCGTCCGTGATTCTCGCCGCGAGCATGACTGCGCGCCGCGCCAAGAGCGGAACATCTTCCGCCTTGTCCGCCAAAATCGCTTTCTGGATTTCCACCACCGTCTCCTTCAGCTCAAAAAAGCTCGGTGCAGCCTCGGCGTTTGCGCGATTTTGCCTTAGCCGCGCGCCAATTTCCTTGTCGGCATATTTCGAGCGCGGGAAATTTTTCTCTATCAAATCAAACTCCGTGAGAGCCTTTTCCCAAGCGGTTTTCGCAGATTCCCAATCCAAATTTTCTTCAAACTGCTCGGCCTCTTTCTCCGCAGCCTCGCGGCGTTCCATGTATGGCGCAGACGCGACAGTCTCGACAAGTTCGTTCAGCCGCACAATGCTCTGCGTCCCCGTGAGCACCGCGATCCTGTAGTCCGCCCAAAGTTGCTGCTGGATTTTCAGCGCCTCGCGCAAGCGCAAATTCGCCGTTGTCCAATCCCGTTTTTCGAGAGCTGCCGTGCCCTCTTTTTCCAAGCGTTCCGCGCGCTCGCGCAACGGGATTGCCTGCATCGTCTGCATTCTGTTTTTCAGCGACATCGTCCTGCCCGAATTCCGCTTATCCGAGAGCGAATATTTGGTCTCGATCGTCTCTTCTAATTCATACGCCTCGCGGTATTTCTTTTCCGCCTCGGCGTATTTTTTTTGCCCCGCAAGCTTGTCCGCCTCCTGCTCGAGCACGACGGAGCGTTCCCGCGTTTTTGTCGCGCGAAAATCGTGCAGGCGCCGGCGCATTTTGTCCGCGCGCGGATTCACGCGCTTATCAATTCCGGAATATGTCAAGTACTTTTCGTACGACGTTATCGCCCTTTCGTAGATTGCGATGTCTTCGTTTGTAATTTTGTCTTTTTTTACGGAGTGAATCGAATTGAAGCGGCTTTCCAACTCTTCCGATTCCTTCAAATACGCCATCGCCTTTTCGCCGTCTATCTGGTCGGTGAAATAGTCGTCGAGGCGTTCCCGCGACCCTTTCAGCGTGCTCGCGTAATACGCACCGAAAATTACAGCGCACCCGACGAGCAATATCAGCAAAATCGCCACGGCACCGCCGCGTTTTTTCCCTGAAAAGCTCCCCCGTGCAAGAGAAATTTTTTTATTCGTGAGCAAATTCATTTATTTCGGGGAATACTTGTCAAACTCTGCGATAAAAGCAAAATCAAATAGAATAATCTATTGTCGTTCTCGAAATGTTCGAAAAATTGTCGATTCTTGGCGCCGGACTTCTCGGCGCGTCCGTGATGCAGGCGGCGAAAAAACGCGGTGTCGCAAAAAAATGCGTCGCGTGGTCGCGCTCGGCAGGCACGCGGGAACTCTGCGCAAATGCGGATTTCTGCGACGCTGTTTTCGACACGCCCGAGGCCGCCGTCGCGGGCGCAGACTGCGTTGTCGCCTGCGTGCCCGTGGATAAAATCGTCCCGCTTCTCGCGGATTGCGCGACAACAATTTCGCCCACCGCCCTCGTGACCGACGTCGGCAGCACGAAAGCCGCGATTTGCTCCGACGCGAAAAAGTTGCTACCTGCCGGAGTGGGCTTTGTCGGCTCGCACCCGATGGCGGGCTCGGAGTTGAACGGTTTTGCGCACGGCAACGCCGAACTCCTGCAAAATCGCCTCTGCTTTGTCGCGAACGACGCGGAGCCGAGGCTGATCGACCTCGCGCAAAAATTTTGGCAAGGGCTCGGCATGCGGACGCGCCTCGTCGATCCCGCCGAGCACGACGCCATTGTCGCCCACGTCAGCCACCTGCCGCACGCCGTAGCCGCCGCCCTCTCTGCCGCGCTCGCGCAAAAACCGGCAGAGTGGCGGGATTGTGGCGCCGGCGGGCTCCGCGACACGACGCGCGTCTCCGCCGGAAATCCGCACGTTTGGCAGGCGATTCTCGAAGAAAATCGAGCCGAGATAATTCCGGCGCTTTCGGAGTTTTTGGCAAAATTTTCCGAGCTGAAATCAGCGCTCGAACGCGGCGATTCCGAGGCGCTTCTCGCCCTGCTCTCCGCCGCCTCAAACTGGCGCCTGCCACTGTCGCAAAACTGAATTTTTCCCCGCCACAATGCCGCCCGCCGACAACACGCTCCCGGAAGAAATTCTTATCCGCCCGCCACGAAAATTGTCGCGGCTTTCCGTCGTTTTGCCGGGCTCGAAAAGCATAACAAACCGCGCGCTCATTCTCGCGGCGCTCGGTTCGCGAACGACGATTTTGCACGGCGCACTTTTTTCCGACGACACTCGCGCCATGCTCGATTGCCTGAAAAAACTCGGCTTCGACGTCGCATTCGACGAGGCGGCGAGGACAATTTCCGTGCGCGGCGAAGGTGGCGAAATCCCAAACTCGCAGGCGGAACTTTTTGTCGAAAATGCGGGGACTGCGGCGCGCTTTATCGTCGCCCTTCTCGCGCTGAAAAAAGGCGGCAACTACGTTCTCGACGGCACCAAGGCGATGCGAAAGCGGCCAATGCGCGGGCTTCTCGACGCACTCGAAAAATTGGGCTGCGAGTTCACGTTCGCGGGCGAGGTCGGACATTTTCCGTTTTCGATGAAAACTCGAGGGATTGTGGCGGATTCCGTCGCCGTCGATGCCGCAGCGTCGAGCCAAATTTTGTCCGCACTGTTGCTCATCGCGCCATGCGCCGCCAAGCCCGGGAAAACATTTTCGATCGAGCTACTCGGCGCGACAGTCTCGCGTCCGTTTGTTGCGATGACACTCAGCATGATTCGCCAATTCGGCGGCGCAACAGAGGCTCGCGGCAACACCTTCGTCTGCGCCGGCGCATATCCCACCACCAACCCTGACGGCAACAATTTCGTTTACGAAATAGAGCCAGACGCGACGGCGGCCTCATACTTTGCGATACTCCCGTTCGTGCACCACGAATGCGAAATCGAAATCCCGGGCTTCGCAACACATGGCGGATTGCAGGGCGACGCCGCTTTCGCGACAACAATCGCGACGCCGCCGCACGACCTGATTTCCCTGCGAGAAATCCCTGCCCACAACCACAAACCCTCCACCACCATCGTGGCTGCGGGAACGTCGCAACAAACCTTTGACGCGGATTTCAACGCAATTTCTGACACATTTTTAACGCTCGCCGCCGTCGCCCCGCTCTTCGCTACAACAAAACCACGGGTTGGTGGTGGCAACAATGCCGAAACCTGCCACCACCATGGGCACGACCACAATGACAACCACCACAATGGGGATTGTTGCCACCACCATGATCCGCAGGCGCTGACAATTCGCGGCATCGCCCACACTCGCAGGCAGGAAACAAACCGCGTCGCCGCCATGGCAACCGAGCTCGCGAAAATCGTGGGCGAAAAAAACGTGCAACAAACGGAAGATTCGCTCTCTGTGATCCCGTGCGCGCTATCGGAAATCCGCGCCCGCGCAGACGCACAACCCGACGGCGCAATCCGCATAGAGACCTACAACGACCACCGAGTCGCAATGAGCTTCGCCGTTCTCGCCACCTTCGACCTGCGTGGCGACGGCTCCCCCTGGCTCGCAATAAAAAATCCACGTTGTTGCGCCAAAACCTTCCCCGACTTCTTCTCCCGCCTCCCCCAAGG
>JAJPZB010000180.1 GCA_021204635.1 Opitutia bacterium
GAACACACTCCCTCACCGCTAACGTGGTCCCCTCCCGCTAACTTAGCGGGAGAATTACGTTGGTGCTCCCGCATCGCAAGTGGGAAGCTTGCCGCCGCAACAATGGCACGTGCCGCCACTAACCCACCGCCACTAACCCGCCACCACCAACCCAAGATCTCACCACCAACCCACCACAGACCCACCTCCACAAACCAGCATTTTCCTTCCCACCACCAACCCAAATCTCACCACCAACCCATCCCGCCACAAACCTTTCCCACCACAGACCCAATTCCCGCCACAGACTCCCCGGCACCGCACAACCCTCACCACCAACCCACCTGCTAATTTCCGTGAGGGACGTTAGTCCCGAACAAATCCGTGTGACATCCATCGTGGCAGGTTTGTCGTCGCGGCGGGCTTGTTGCCACCACCAACCCCTCCGAAAAAAACTCACCACCAACTCACTTCGCGCATTTATGCGCGATTCTCCCGCTAAGTTAGCGGGAGGGGACCACGTTAGTGGTGAGGGAGTGTGTTCGTTGTACGTCGCCTGACTTTGCTCCCCACCACCAACCCAAATTTCACCACCAAGCCTCCGAAAAAATCTTCAACACAAACTCCTCTCACCACCAACCCAACCGCCGCCACCAACCCGGCGCTACCGAGCCTGCAACCTGCTGAGGACGCGGGCTGCGACCTCCTTGTCGGAGAGCCCGTAGTGTTCGCGCAACTCATCGGCGCTTGTGGCGTGGCACACAAATTCGTCGCGCCAACCTATTCTTTCCACGGGGACGCACAAGCCGAGGTCCGATAGTTTTTCCAAAAATGCGGAGCCGAATCCGCCCGCGAGCGCATGGTTTTCCACCGTGACAAACAGCTTTGCGCGGGTCGCCTGTTGCGCGATTTTCTCGGCGTCGAGCGGCTTGCAAAATCTCGCATTCACGAGGGTTGGCGACTTCCCGCCGCGCTCGCTCGCCAGCGTTGTCGCGAGCGTCTTTGCGACTTGCAGTGCGGGTCCGCCGAGCGCCCATATGCAAACCTCGCCACCGTCCGTCCCCTCCTCGAGCGTCTCCGATTCGCCGAGCGCAATTTTTTTCGGCACATCGCCGACGGGCACTCCGAACGCCCTGCCTCGCGGATAGCGAATGATGACGGGGCGCGCCCACGAGAATGCGGCGGCGAGCATATCGGCGAGTTCGGCTTCGTCTTTGGGCTGCATGATTACGAGGTTTGGGAACGCGCGCATCATGGAAATGTCGTAGAGCCCGTGGTGCGTCGCGCCGTCTTGCGGCGAGAGCCCCGCCCTGTCCAAGCAAAAAACGACGGGAAGGTTTTGCAGGCAAACGTCGTGGATCACCATGTCTGTCGCGCGCTGCATGAACGAAGAATAAATCGCGACGCAGGGCTTGAATCCCTTGGCTGCCATGCCGGCGGCGAAAACGACGGCGTGGCCTTCCGCGATGCCGACGTCGAAATATTGGCTCGGCAACTTGCGTTTCAGCAGATCTAACGAGGTGCCCGAGGGCATTGCCGCCGTGATTCCGACGATTTTTTTGTCTTGCCTTGCGAGGCTCACGAGCGTTTCGCCAAAGACTTTTTGCCATGCCGGAGCGCCTTTTTCCGCGCGGAGAATCTCGCCGGTCTCGGGGTCAAACGGCGCGCAGCCGTGAAATTTTTCCGGATTGGCGACGGCTGCTTTCAGTCCCCTGCCTTTCTGCGTGCGGACGTGGAGGAGAATCGGCTTGTCGGAATTTTTTGAAAATTCGAGATACGAGATTAGTTGCGCGATGTTGTGGCCGTCGATGGGCCCGAGGTATCGCAGATTAAAATTCTCGAAGAGCGGCGAAGAACCGTCTGTCAAGACATTCTTTTTTTCGCGCTTCCACGCAGAGCCTATGCGGATTAAACGCGAGCCGCCCGGGATTTTTTCCAAAAAGCTGCGCAGGCGGCGCGTGGCTTTGTTGTATGCCGGCGTGGTAATAAATTTGTTTAAATAATCGGCGACGGCGCCAACGTTGCGGTCGATCGACCATTTGTTGTCGTTTAAAACGACGATGAGCCGCTTTGAGTGCGCGGCGATGTTGTTGAGCGCTTCGAGCGTCGTGCCGTTTGTTATCGCGGCGTCGCCGACGACTGCGACGACGTGCTCGCTCCCGCCCGCGAGGTCGCGCGCTGCGGCAAAGCCGAGAGCAGCGGAGAGCGCCGTGCCCGCGTGACCCGCGCCAAACGCGTCGTGCTCACTTTCCGCGCGCCGGCAAAATCCCGCGATGCCGCCGGTTTTCCGCAGTTTGTCGAATCGCGCCCCGCCGCGGCCCGTGAGGATTTTGTGCGCGTAACACTGGTGCGAGACGTCGAAAATTATCGCGTCTCGCGGCGTGCTGAACACGCGGTGGAGCGCGATTGTGAGCTCGACGACACCGAGGTTTGGCCCGACGTGGCCGCCGTTTTTCGACGTCGTCTCGATGATTTTACGGCGAATCTCCTGCGCGAGTTCGGGCAGTTTTTCGGGCGGGAGTTTTTTGAGGTCTTCCGGCGATTGAATGTCGTCTAACAAACTCATCGCCGGAGGCTTTATTCCTCGTCAAATTTTTGGGAAATTACGTTGCCGTCGGGATCGACTTGCCGCAGTTGCTCGATTTTCAATTCGGCTTCTGCGAGCCTTTCGCGGCACGCCTTCAGGTGCTGCATTCCGCACTCGTATTTTTCGATGAGTTCGGCGAGCGAGACATTGCCCGTCTCGAGAGTTGCCACGATTTCTTCGAGTTTTTTCAACTCGTCCTCGAAAGTACTGACCTTTTCCTTCGCCATTTTTAGAATTTTCCCCAGTGAATTTTTGACGGATTCCACTTGTCTTTCGCGTGGTCTTTTCCCTGCACGGGAACGCCGATCGTTATCAGCGCCATCGGCATGAGATTCGCGGGAGTGCGAAGCACCTTGGCGACGTTTTGCGCACGCTCTTCGCGCGGGAAAAGCCCGCACCAGCAGGCGCCGAGCCCGCAAGCCTCAATCGCGAGGAGCATGTTCTCAACTGTCGCCGAGCAGTCTTGCTGCCAGTAGAGCGAATATTGATTGTCCGTGATTCCGCAGACGACGATTGCCGCCGCAGCCTCTTTCAAAAATTTCGCGTTGGGCAA
This sequence comes from Opitutia bacterium, assembly GCA_021204635.1. Taxonomy (GTDB): domain Bacteria; phylum Verrucomicrobiota; class Verrucomicrobiia; order Opitutales; family UBA953; genus Spyradosoma. Next base: position 3,120 of record JAJPZB010000180.1, read on the forward strand.
ATATTCGAGCAACTCGTCCAAAACCGCGCGTTCGTCGAGCACGACGAGCTCGCGCATTTGCTGGTTGCAAGCCGACGGCGCGGCGAGACCGGCGCGGCAAATTGCCTCCAAATTCTCGCGAGAAACCGCCGCTCCCGCGACGTAGTTTCTGACGCTTTTTCTCTGCAAAATTAAATCGATAAATTCTTTGTTCATAACGCCTCCGTGGTGGAAAAAAATCGTTAGGGCAAACGATATGCGCCCTTGTCTCGGCGCGCGAGACTGTTTTTTTTCGCATGCCCTTGCGCGCTTTGAATTTGTAAAATCGCGCCGCTTGCAAGTTAAATTTGCGGCAGAAAATGTCTGAGGCGGAAACAATCACCGGCGTTCTCGAACGCATAATATTTTACAACGACGAAAATTATTTCATGGTCGGGGAAGTGCGCATTTCGTCGGGGCTGCGAGAGAATGTCGTCGTCTCGGGCACGTTGCCGGCTGTGCAATGCGGCGAGACGCTCGAGCTCACGGGCGCGTGGACGAACAACAAAAACTACGGGCGTCAATTCAAAGTTTTCTCGTTCAAATCCAAGTTGCCATCGAGCATTCACGGGCTGAAAAAATATCTCGGCAGCGGGCTGATTCACGGCATCGGCAAGGCGTATGCGGAAAAAATCGTGAACCATTTCGGCGCCGACACTCTGCGCGTAATCTCGGAAGAATCCGCGCGGCTGCGGGAAATTCGCGGCATCGGCGCAGAGCGCGTGAAAGCAATCAAAAAATCGTGGGATTCGCAGACCGCGCTGCGCGAAATAATTATTTTCTTGCAAACCTACGGAATTACCTCCGCGCAATGCACGCGGATAATCAAAGAATATGGCGACGACGCAAAGAAACGCGTGCTGGAAAACCCGTATTCGCTCGCGAACGACATTCACGGAATCGCATTTGCGACAGCGGATAAAATCGCGCGCAATATCGGATTTCCCAACGAAAGCGACCGCAGAATCGACGCCGGAATTTTTTACACGCTGCGCGACGCCGAGAAAACCGGTGGCCACACGGCGCTGCCAGCCGGCGAACTCGCGGAAAGAGCCGCCGCAATGCTCGAAGTTGCCGCCGAGCTCGTTGAAAAAAGAATCAAAAGCCTGCGTGCAGAAAAATTGCTGAAATCCGTGCGAGAAAATGCCGCCGAAATCGTTGCGAGAAAAAACGCGGGCGCATTCCGCAACAATGAGGTTCTCGGCGAGCTCGCAGTCCACAACAAACTCAGCCGCCACAACGATGGCGACGGCGGCGCCGGTGGCGACAACAATGAGCTTTTGCAAAATGCGCGACAGGCGCGCGCGGAGTTCGACATCGCGGAAAGCGTGGCAAAACTGCTCGCCGGAGAAAGCGCGCTCCCGCCGATAAAAATCGACGCCGCCGTGGCGTGGGCGCAAAACAACGCCGGATTCGAGTTCGCGCCCGAGCAGGCACACGCCGTCGCCACCGCCCTCGCCGAAAAATTCTCGATAATCACGGGCGGACCCGGCACCGGCAAGACGACGATCCTGCGAGCCCTGTGCTCGATTTTGCGCGCGAAAAAAGTCCGCATAACGCTCGCGGCGCCAACCGGCCGAGCGGCGCAGCGAATGAGCGAATCCGCAGGCGTGCCAGCCGGAACGATTCACCGGATTTTGAAGCCAAACTCGCAGGGCTCCGATTTTCGCCACAATGAGAATTTCCCCTTGGAGACTGACTTTGTCGTCGTCGATGAAGCCTCGATGCTCGACAACTTGCTCGCCGCAGCCCTGCTCCGCGCAATTCCGCCCGAGGCGCACGTCGTGCTCGTGGGCGACGTGAACCAGCTGCCCTCTGTCGGCGCCGGCAACGTTCTCGGCGATTTGATTGCGTCGCGCCTCGTGCCCGTGACGACGCTCACCGCCGTTTTCCGCCAAGGCAAACGCTCGGGGATTGTCGCCGCCGCGCACGCGATTTTGCACGGCGACGCGCGCGTCCCGGGCCCGCGCCAACTCTCGGTTTACGAGTTTGATCCCGCGCGCGACATACATTTCATCGAATCTTCCTCCGACGCCGATTGCGTGAAGAAGGTCGTCGAACTCGCAACAAAGGCGATCCCGCGCCTGCTCGGAATAAGTTCGTGCGACGACATTCAGGTGCTCGCGCCAAAGCGCAGCGGCGAAGTCGGCATACAAAATTTGAACGCGGTTTTGCAAAAGGCATTCGGTGAAAACAATGGCGACGGTGGCAGGAATTTCGGCGCAAACAAAGGCGTCACCGCGACAGGCGGAATCTCGCTGCGCGTCGGCGACAAAGTCCTGCAAAACCGCAACAACTACGACAAAAACGTTTTCAACGGCGACCTCGGCCGCGTCGAATCGCTCGACACCGAAAACGGCGGGGTGCGCGTGCGCTTCGGCGACGAACTCGTGGAATATGAGCGCGGCGACCTCTCGGAGTTGCAACTCGCTTACGCGATAACGATCCACAAATCGCAGGGCTCGGAGTTCCCCGTGGTGATTATCCCGCTTGTCAAGGCGCATTATGTGATGCTACGCCGAAACCTCGTTTACACGGCAATCACGCGCGGTCGCCGGAAAGTCTTCGTCGTGGGCGACCCCGTAGCCTACGCGCTCGGCGTGAAAAACGCCGATTCCTCCCGCCGCACCACAGGCCTCGGCGCCCTCCTCGCCGCCACAACAGGCTCAGTGGCAGATTAGTGGCGGCGGGTTAGTGGCGAGGGATTGTGGCGGCCGGGTTGGTGGTGGAAATTGAGTCGGTGGTGAGGATTGGGTTGGTGGTGGAAGTTTGGCTTGGTGGTGGCGAGAATGATGGTTTGTTGCGAGGGGTTGGTGGTAGCAACAATCTCGCGCATGCAATGCGCGATTCTCCCGCTAAGTTAGCGGGAGGGGA
>JAJPZB010000011.1 GCA_021204635.1 Opitutia bacterium
TAACGCGGTCCCCTCCCGCTAACTTAGCGGGAGAATCGCGCATTGCATGCGCGAGTGATTCCACCTCTAACCCGCCACAACCATCTCAATCTCACCACAAACCTGCCTCAACAGACCCAAGCCTCACCACAGACCCAAGTCTTACCACCAACCCAAATTTCACCACCAACCCACCGTGAGGGACGTTAGTCCCGAACAAATCCGTGTGACATCCTCCGTGGCACTTTGCCGCCACCACAAAGCCAATTCTCACCACTAACCCCAAATCTCACCACCAACTACCGTGGTTCCCAGGGGTCGGGGTTTTCGCGGAGGGATTTGGGGGTGCCGAGGATTTCGCTTGCGAGGATTGCGGCTCGTAGGCCTTTGCGCGAATCGAGAATGTGTTGCAGGCGCGTTGCTGCGTTGTTGTGGGCAGTGGTCGCCGACTTGGGTTTGTTGTGGGCGGCGTTCCCTTGCGCGGACTGCGGGTTGACCTCGTTTTCGTCGTCCCAATCAAACTTTGGGAACGACAATGTGAGCGTCTTGTCCAACTGCGTCTGTTGCGCGCGTGCAATTTGCTGTTGCCAATCTTGGTCTGTGGTGGGCGACGGGTTGGGGGTGAACGTAGTCTGTGGCGGCGAGTATCGCGGCATGCGCCGAGGCTTGGGTGCGGGCTCTTCGTCGTAGCCGCTCAGAAAGTCGTCGTTTGTGGTGGCGTTTTCGCCTGCGTAGCCACCACCGTTGCCATTGTTGTCGTCGTCGGGAATTTCGCGCTCGAAAACGGAATAGTCGTCATCGCCGTCTGGATTTTTCTTCGTGAGCAACTTCGACAAACCCGAGAGCAAGGCGATCACCCACACCACGACAAACACGACGCCGGCGGTTGTAATCGCCGCGACAACGATCGTCGTCTGCGCTACGGGCATTGTCGTGTCCTGCTTGGGTTGGTGGTGGTGCGCTTAGTCGCGTTTCGCGAGGTTGTTGCGCATATCGGTGTCGGCGGTGATGTTTTTCAGCCTGTAAAGGTCCATCACGCCGAGATTTCCGCTACGCAGAGCTGCTGCCATCGCGCGCGGCACTTCCGCCTCTGCGGCGACAACCTCCGCGCGTTTTTCCTGCACGAGCGCCTTCATTTCCTGCTCTCGCGCGACAGCGGCGGCGCGCTTAATTTCAGCCTGCGCCTGCGCCATATTCTTGTTCGCCTCAGCCTGCGCCTCTTGCAGTTGCGCGCCGATGTTGTCGCCGACATCGACGTCCGCGATATCGATTGACAAAATTTCAAACGCCGTGCCGACGTCCAATCCGCGTTCGAGCACGCGCTTTGAAATCGCGTCGGGGTTTTCGAGCACGTTTTTGTAGCTTTCCGCCGAGCCGATCGAGGTGACGATTCCCTCGCCGACGCGCGCAATCACCGTCTCCTCCTGCGCGTTGCCGACGTAGCGCGCGAGGTTTGAGCGCACCGTGACCCGCGCGCGGACCTTGACCTGAATTCCGTCTTTCGCGACGGCGTCAATCGTCGTGCGCCCGCTTTTCGGGTTGGGGCAATCGATAACTTTCGGGTTAATCGAGGTCCGCACGGCGTCGATAATCGATTTGCCCGTGCCCTTTGTCGCGAGGTCGATTGCGCATGCCTCGTTCCACGAAAGATTAATCCGCGCCTTCTGCGCATTGATTATCCCCTGTGTGGTCTGCAAAACGTCGCCGCCGGCGAGGTAGTGGGTCTCGATTTCGTCGATTGAAAGGTGTATTCCCGCCTTTATTGCGGTGATTCTCGTATCGACGAGCAGGGCATATGGCACGCGCCGCAGCCGCATTGTAATTAATTGCTGCAGCGAAACATGCGCGCCGGCGAGCAATGCGCGGATCCAGACGCTGAAAAACGAGAGGAAGATGAAAAACAGGATCAGCGCGATAATGATGATCACGGTGTAGGTAATTACGGCGAGATTCATAGGCGTAAAATTTTTGTTGCAAATTACAGATATCGCAAAATTCGGCAACGCCAAATTTGCCACTCTGCATGCAAAGTTTTTTGGGGAAAATAAAAACTTGCGCGCGGGGTGCATTTTTTAGAGGCTTTGCGGCAAGTCAGGTCCCGGGCAACGAATGCCGGCGAACCCCGCCAGATCCGGAAGGAAGCAACGGCAGTCAGGTTCCTCGTGTGCTCCGGTCAACCTGGCCCTTTTTGTTTTTGCCAACTGCGGGCTTGCGGAATAGCGTTCGCGGCAAATTTTTCGCATCTATGGAAAACTCACAAAACCTCTCTGCACGCAAAAAACTTCCCGACGACAAGGGATTCTTCGGACGCTTCGGCGGCTCGTTTATCCCGCCGGAATTGCAGCGCGAAATGGACAAAATCGCGTATGCCTACAACACAATTTGCCGCTCGCACGATTTTATCGCCGAGCTACGCCGCATTCGCAAACATTTCCAGGGGCGCCCGACGCCGGTTTATTATTGCAAAAATCTGAGCGATAAAATCGGCGGCGCGCGCATTTATTTGAAGCGTGAGGACTTGAATCACACCGGCGCCCACAAACTCAACCACTGCATGGGCGAGGGGCTTCTCGCGAAATATCTCGGCAAGAAAAAGCTCATCGCCGAAACCGGCGCGGGCCAGCACGGCGTCGCGCTCGCCACGGCAGGCGCGTATTTCGGCATTCCGGTGGAAATTCACATGGGCGAAGTCGATGTCAAGAAAGAATATCCGAACGTGATGAGAATGAAGGTGCTCGGCGCGAAAGTCGTCTCCGTGACGCGCGGCGACAAGACGCTCAAAGAAGCCGTGGATTCCGCATTTGAGGCGTATCTCGCCGACCCCGTGAACTCGATTTACTGCATCGGCTCTGTCGTGGGCCCGCACCCGTTCCCGCTCATGGTGCGCGATTTCCAGCACATCGTCGGCGTGGAGGCGCGCGAGCAATTTTTGGAAATGACGGGCGAGTTGCCCGACAACATCTGCGCGTGCGTCGGCGGTGGCTCCAACGCTGCGGGATTTTTCCACGGATTTATCGATGATCCGGTGAATATTTTCGGCGTGGAACCCCTCGGGCGCGGGACAAAGCTCGGCGACAATGCCTGCTCGCTCGCGTTCGGCAGCGAAGGCATCATGCACGGGTTTAATTCCATCATGCTCAAAGACGCGAAGGGCAATCCGGCGCCCGTCTATTCGTGCGCGAGCGGCTTGGACTACCCGTCCGTCGGCCCCGAGCACGCGTATTGGCACGAGACGGGGCGTGTGCACAACGTACAGGCAGACGACTCCGAGACCGTGGAAGCGTTTTTCCGCCTCTCGCGCTTGGAAGGTATTATCCCCGCGCTCGAATCGGCGCACGCCGTCGCGTGGGCAACGCGCTATGCGAAGGAGAAGCCGACCGAATCCATTCTCATCAATCTCTCGGGCCGCGGCGACAAGGATCTCGACTACGTGATGGAAAAATTCGGCGAGTATGCGGATAGGGAGTACTGAGCCGACACCAAGCCGATTTTCCCGACACCGCAGACCCGATTGTCCGCAAATTTTAACTACAAAAAATCATGACAAAAAAAATCGAATCTAAATCGAAAGCAAAACCGGCAACGCAGTCTGTTGCCGCCACCAAGCCGTTTGCGGTGCCTCCGTTTTTGAAAGAACTTCTCGAAGCGAAGGCGCCGACCGGCCACGAATACGAGGCGCAGGCCGTCGTGGATAAATATGTCGCGAAGACGGCGCACGAGTATCGCAAAGATGTTCTCGGCAACAGAATCGCCACGCTGAATCCCGCCGCGAAAACCTCCGTGATGTTTGCGGGCCATATCGACGAGCTCGGGCTGCAAATCTCATACATCGACGACCACGGATTCCTTTATTTCAGCTGCCTCGGTGGCCACGATTTGTCGATCCCGAGCGGGCGGCGCGTGTGCATTCTCGCGAAAAACGGGCTCGTGCGCGGCGTCACGGGGAAGCGCGCTGTTCACCTGATGGCGCCGAGCGAGCGGACGAAGGTGCCCGAGGTCCACGAAATGTGGATCGACATCGGGGCGAGCTCGCGCGAGGACGCGGAAAAGCGCGTGGAAATCGGCGACGTCTGCGTGTACGACGTGGGCTTGGATATGCTCAACGGCTCGATTGGCGTCGCCCGCGCCTTTGACGACCGCGCCGGCTGCTACGTCGTAATGGAGACGCTTTTGCGCCTCGCGAAGGAAAAAATCGAGGTGCGCGTCGATGCCGTTGCGACGACGCAGGAGGAAATCGGCGTTCGCGGCGCGCAACCTGCCGCGCAGGGGCTGAACCCGACGGTCGGGATTGCGGTCGATGTCACGCACGCGACAGACCACCCGGACGCCGACAACCGCAAGTTCGGGCGCATGACGCTCTCCGGCGGACCCGCGATTTGCAGGGGTCCGAACATCACGCCGAAAATTTTCGACAAACTCGTCGCGGCGGCGAAAAAGGCTGGGCTCCCGTTCCAAATCGAGGCAGATCCGCGCCCGACGGGGACAGACGCCCGCGTGATTCAGGTCGCCAACGCCGGCGTCGCCACGGGCCTCGTTTCCATCCCGCTGCGCTACATGCACACGCCGGGCGAAGTCGTCGATCTCGCCGTCGTGGAGCAGTGCGTGCAGCTTCTCGTCGAATTTGTGAAGTCGCTCAAAGCCGGAGAAGATTTTGCATGGTGAGCCCGCGACAATCCCGAAAAATCCATTGCCGCCGCGCCGCAGCATTTCCGATTTCCCAATGAAAAAAGTATCGGAATACGCGCACGTCGTTTGGGATTGGAACGGAACGCTGCTCGACGATTTCTGGCTCTGCCTCAAAGCGCTGAACGACTTGCTCGCCACGAGGCAGAAGCCGCCAGTCTCCGCAGAGTTTTACCGCGAGATTTTCGACTTTCCCGTCATCAAAGCCTACGAGCGGCTCGGCTTCGAGTTGCCGCCCGGCGAGTTTGAAAAAATCAGCGCGTTCTTCATGGATATCTATGAGGCACACCGCTGGGAATGCACGCTCCACAAAGGCGCGCGGCGATTCGTCCACAAACTCGCGGCTTTGGGCTTGACGCAGTCCGTGCTTTCTGCTTACCGGCACGACCGCTTGCAGGAAATCATCGCGGAGCACGACCTCGAAAAATATTTCGTGCGGCTCAGTGGCAACGACGACATCTACGGCAACGACAAATCGTATCGCGCCGCCGGACATCTCAAAAAGCTCGGGCTGCCCGCCACAAGCGTGCTCTACGTCGGCGACACGTTGCACGACGTCGAGACCGCGCGGGCAATGGGCGTCGATTGCGTCTTGATCGATTGGGGCGAGACTGCGCACATGGCGCGCGAACGCCTGCTCGCCGCCGGCGTCCCCGTCGTCCGCGACTACACGGAGCTTTTGTAGGCGGCGTCCGCGACGACAAACGAGGCTCGCGAGAATGAAAAGCATCGGCGGAAAAATTTTGCTCTGGGCGCTCATTGTTGTGGCGGCTGGGATCTCGTTTTTTTCGTCGTTTCGCAACTCGGTGGAGACTGCCTCGATCGTGGAAACGGATTCCGGCGCGATACTCCGCGTCATCGTACTCAACGGGCAAAATCCGGCGGCAGACGAGCCGCTGCGCTTGAAAATAAGCTATGTGGCGGCGGACAAGAAAACGCCGGCGGGCGCGCCGCTCGAACTCCCGCTCCCGCAACCATTCGTCGCAGTTCTCGCCGACGGAAGCGGGAAAGTTGCCGCACGCCTCGGCGAACCCGACGCCACGGGTTGCGTGCCCGCAATAGAGGAATTTCCGCGCCATGAAAAATATCTCTACGTCGGATTCCCCAACATCGCAACAGGCGGCAAACCAACCTCGTTGATGTTCAAAAACCCCTTCGCAAACTAAGCGCTACGCGGGTCGGTGGTGGCAGAGGTTAGTGGTGGGAATTGGGTTGGTGGTGGGAAGCCGGCTTGGTGGTGGAGGCAAAGTTCCGCAGAGGATGTCACACGGATTTGTTCGGGACTAACGTCCCTCACGGAAATT
>JAJPZB010000141.1 GCA_021204635.1 Opitutia bacterium
CACCACTAACCCAAATCCCACCACCAACCCAAGTTCCACCACCAACCCACCGCCACAATCATCGTTCTCGCAACAAAGCCCCGCCGCGCATAATTTTTGCGCATGCCTCCCGCCACGAACGCCTTTGAAAATTCCCCGCTCGGGCTCTACGTCCACGTCCCCTTTTGCGTGAAGCGCTGCGATTATTGCGCGTTTTACTCGGAGGTAGCGCGGCGTGACGCCATCGAGGCGTGGCTCGGCGGGATCGAGCGCGAGTTGAGTTTGTCGCCACTCCCGCGCGCGGCGGACACGTTTTTCTTCGGTGGCGGCACGCCCGGAGTTCTCACGGCGAAAGATTTTGAAAAGCTCGGGCGGATTGTGGTGGCGGCAAACGGTGGCGTCGCCCCGCGAGAATGGAGCGTCGAGATTGCGCCTTCAACGGCGAGCGCGGAAAAACTCCGCGTCATGCGCGATATTGGCGTGAACAGGATTTCGCTCGGCGTGCAGTCGTTTGACGCGGCGACGCTGAAAATTCTCGGGCGCATTCACTCGGCGAGCGTGGCGGAGGCGGCATACAAAAAAATCCGCGACGCCGGCTTTGACAACGTGAACATCGACATGATTTTCGCGGTCCCGGGCGAGGCGCCTTCGCGCTGGCGAAGCGATTTGCGCCGCGTTGTCTCGCTCTCGCCGGAGCATGTTTCCGCGTATTGCCTGATTCTCGAAACCGGCGCCCCGCTTTTGAAAAGGCTTGAAAATTCGCCGCATTTTGACCCGCGCGAGAAATCGCCGGAGCGCGAAAAGGCGCTTTACGCGGAGACCTGGAATTTTCTGCGCGAAAATGGCTACGCGCAATACGAGGTGGCAAACCACGCGCGGCGCGGGCGCGAGTGCGTGCACAATTTGAACACCTGGCGCATGCACGAGTGGCTCGGCGTCGGACCTGCGGCGGCGTCGCAGATTGGCGGCAGGCGCTTCGCGAATCAGGCAAATCTCGCGCGCTGGTTGGAAGGTTTGGCGAGCGGCGTCCTCGCGCGCTACGACGAAGTTGCGCCGCGTCCCGTGGACTTTTTTGCGGATTCGCTCATCTTCGGGCTGCGCATGAATGAAGGCGTCTGCGTGCGCGCTCTCGCGGAGCGATTTCTCGGCGCCGGCGCGACGATTCCCGCCGCACTCGAAGAGCTTTTCAAAAATTTGCAAGCCGAAAATTATCTCGCCCAGACAAGCGATTATTTCGCGCCAACGCCGGATTCCGCCGGCAGAATCGCGCTCAATGCCGACGGGCTCCTCGTCGCCGACGCCATTGGCGAAGCGATTTTGGAAGCGCTTGACACCTGAGCCTCGCGCGCCCCGCCCTTTCCCCTTTTCGCCGAAAATCTTAACAAAAAACTAACAGACGGAAAATATTGAGCAAATGCTGCGGCGGCAAAATTTACGAACAAAAATGAAACCACCTCCAAAAATATCTGCGAAAAATCTGAATTTTTTCTACGGAAATCATCAGGCGCTCTTCGACAACAATTTGGACGTTGGAGCGAACCGGATCACTGCCGTGATCGGGCCATCGGGCTGCGGAAAATCCACGCACCTGCGCACGTATAACCGGATTTTCGAACTCTATCGCGACCAGCGTTGCGAGGGTGAAATTCTTCTTGACGGAGTGAATATTCTCGACAAGAGCGTCGATGTGCTCGACCTGCGCCGCAAGGTGGGAATGATTTTCCAAAAGCCGACACCGTTCCCGATGTCGGTCTTCGACAACGTCGCGTATCCCATGCGATTGCACTTCAAAAAGAGCCGGCGCGAGATTGCCGACAGTGTTGAGCAGGCACTGCGCGGAGCGTCGCTCTGGGAGGAAGTCAAGGACAAACTTTCGTCGAGCGGGCTCGCGCTTTCCGGCGGCCAGCAGCAGCGCCTCTGCATTGCGCGCGCAATTGCGGCAGAGCCCGAAGTCTTGCTCATGGACGAGCCGACGAGCGCGATTGACCCCGTGGCGACGCTGAAAATCGAAGAACTCGCGCTCGAGCTGAAATCGCGATTCACGATCGTCATCGTCACGCACAACATGCAGCAGGCGGCGCGAATCAGCGACGACACCGCATTTTTTTACAAGGGAAGAATCGTCGAGTTCTCCGACACGAAGACCATTTTTTCCAACCCGAAAAACAAGCAAACCGAAGACTATATCACGGGGCGTTTCGGCTAAATTCCCGGCAGGCGACCCGCGACAAACGAAAAATCAAGAAAAAAATTCAACGCATTTAAAACCTATGAAAGAGCACTTTACGCAAGAAATGATCCTCCTGAAACGCCGCCTCGCCGCGCAAACTGCGGCGGCAGAAAACGCGCTCGGGCGAGCTCTCCGCGCAATCGCCTCGCGCGACGTGGAGCTGGCAAACGACGTCTGCGAGAGCGACTACGCAATTGACTGCGAGGAAATCCGAATCGAGGAAGATTGCCTGAAAATTCTCGCCCTTTACCAACCTGTCGCGAGCGACCTGCGGACCATCATCACCGTGCTGAAAATCAACGGCGAAATCGAAAGAATCGCGGATATGGCGGCAAATATCGCCGCGAGAACGCGGGCAATTGCCGAATCCGGAGTGCCGGCGGACAAGGAAATTTCCTTCTCGGAAATGGCGAAAGCGGCAACGGCAATGCTAAAAAACGCGCTTGACTCCTTTGCCTATCGCGACCCCGAATCCGCGACCGCCGTCATCGCGAGCGACCAGCACGTTGACGATTTGCACAAGGCAAACCTCGAGCGCATTCAAAAAATCATCTCCACGGAACCCTCTCTCGCCGCGTATTACATGTCTTGCATCACGATCTCGAAAAACTTGGAGCGCATTGCAGATGTCGCGACAAACATCGCCGAGGACGTGATTTATTTGGAGCGCGGAAAAATCGTCCGCCATTCCATTGATAATTAGAAAGTTGGCGCTTCCGACCTTTGTTTCGATACAATCGGGGCAAGACCCCACGAGAAATTTTATGAACAACCGGATTTTGATAATCGAGGACGACGAGGCGATTCGAGAAGTTGTGCGATACGCCTTGGAAAGCAACGGATTCAAAAACACGCTGAGCGCCGCCGACGGCGAATCCGGTCTGAAAATCGCGCTCCGCGAGCGTCCCGCGCTGATTTTGCTTGACATCATGTTGCCAAAGCTCGACGGGCTCGAAGTTTGCCGACGCCTCAAACGCGACGACGCGACGCGCGACATTCCTGTCGTCATGCTCACGGCGAAGAGCGAGGAGAGCGACATCGTGCTCGGCTTGGAGCTCGGCGCCGTGGATTACATCACGAAGCCGTTCAGCGGAAAGGTCCTCGTCGCCCGCGTGCGCGCGCACCTGCGGCAGGATTTTGACCGCAAAAACGCCACCGAAATCCGGCGCGGCGGGCTCGTTCTCAACACGACAGAGCGCACGGCGAAGCTTGGCGGAAAGGCGCTGGAGCTCACGTTCACCGAGTTCGGGATTCTCGTGATGCTCGCCTCGCGGCCCGGGCGCGTTTACACGCGAGACCAAATCGTGTCGCACGTGAAGGGCGACGACTACCCGGTGACCGACCGCGCGATCGACGTCCAGATGGTGAACCTGCGCCGGAAACTCGGCGCGTGGGCGGCGAATATCGAGACAGTTCGCGGCGTCGGATATCGCATGAAAGCGGATTTTTAAATTTTCACGGGCATGAAATCGGAAGACAAAATTCTTTTCGCGTTCCCGCTCCTGCTTGGCGCGCTGGCGATTGTCGTGGCGGGGACGCTGTTTATAAACACGCGAAATTTCGACACGTCATACGTCGCCGGCGAAAAGCAAAATTTGATGACGGAGGCGGAGACGATCACCGACGTCGTGCGCCCGATGCTCGCGAACGGCGAAGTCGCCAAGGCCTCGGATTATTGCCGCAATTTCCCCGGGCGCGCCACGCGGATTACGCTCGTGCGCGCAGACGGGACGGTGCTCTCCGATTCCTACACGGATGCGTCCGCGCTCGGCAACCACGCGCTGCGCGAGGAAATCGCACTCGCGCTCACGGGCACGCCGACCGCCAGCACGCGGTTTAGCGCGACGGAAAACGCGCGCATGATCTACTGCGCCGTGCCGGTCGTCATCGGCGGAAACGTGGAGTACGTTTTGCGGCTCGCGATTCGCAATGCAGAGGTTGACGCGATGATTTCTGCGGCAAAACGCAGCACATGGCTCGCGCTCGCGCTCGGGATTTTCGCCGCGCTCGCCGTTGCATTTTACATTTTGATGAGGGTTCGCCGCCCGCTGACGCGCCTGCGCGAAAGCGCGCTGAGAATCTCGCGCGGCGATTTGGACGAGCGGATTTCCATTCCCGAAAAAGGCGTGGTGCGCGAAATCGCCGTCGCCGTGAGCCGGATGAAAGAGGAATTGAAAAAACTGCTTGACAAGATCGCCGCCGAACGCGACACGCGCGATTTTCTCTTCTCGTCGCTCTCCGAAGCCGTTTTGCTCTTTTCCGAAAGCGGCGAAGCCCTTTATTTCAACGACGCTGCGCGGAAAGTTTTCGGGATTGCGCCCACGGTGAAGCGCTTCGACGTTTCGCGCTGCGGCGCGCCGGAACTCGTTCGCCTCGCCTCCGTCGCCCTGCTCGACGGCACGCCGATAGAATCGGAAATCACTCTCGAACGCGCGGGCACGACGCGGACGCTTTTCGCAAAAGGCGGAATCATTTTCCAAGACGGCGAACGCAGGCTTCTCATCGCAGTTGCGGACTTGACAAATCTGCGCCGGCTCGAATCTTTCCGCAGCGATTTTGTCGCCAACGTCTCGCACGAGATAAAAACGCCGCTGACCGGCATTATCGGCGCGGCGGAATCGCTCGAAGACGGCGCCGTGAACGACCCGAAGGCGGCGGCGAAATTTCTCCGCATTCTCTCGTCGCAGGCGCGGCGGCTCAACGCGCTCGTCCAAGATGTTTTGAGCCTCGCCGCAATCGAGCGAAAGCAGGTCTCGGGCGAGCATGAGAAACTTCCGTTCCGCCTCGACGCCGCCGTGGAAAACGCGGTCAATTTCTGCGCGCCAAAGGCGGAGGAAGGGAAAATCGACTTGGTGATTCGCCACAATGCCCCCGTCGAATTTGTCGGCGACGCGCGCCTGATCGAGCAAGCCGTCATCAATCTCGTGGGAAATGCGCTCAAATACAGCGGCAGCCCGCGGGTGGAAGTCTCCTTGGAAAAGCGCGGAGGCGACGCGATTGTCTCCGTGCGCGACTTCGGGATCGGGATTGCGCCGGGACATCAGGAACGGATTTTCGAGCGATTTTATTGTGTTGACAAAGCGCGATCTCGCGAACTCGGCGGCACCGGCCTCGGCCTCGCCATCGTCAAGCACGTCGCCCAACTCCACGGCGGGAACGTCTCCGTCGAAAGTTCCATCGGCAAAGGCGCCACCTTCAGCCTCGCCCTCCCCCTGCCCGCCACCACAAACCTGCACGCCTGATGGCAGTGGTGGGGTTGGTGGCGAGAGTTTGGGTTGGTGGTGACAGCAAACCGCCACGATTGTTGTCACTCGGATTTGTTCGGGACTAACGGCATTCACGATTGTGGTGAAATCGGGTCGGTGGTGGTGAGATTCGGGTTGGTGGTGCGGGAATTGGGTTAGTGGTGACATTGGCTCTGTGGTAGCGGGTTTGCAGTGGAGGGGTTGGTGGTGGCATTGCGTGCCGTGGGTTGGTGGCGGGACTTGGCTTTGTTGCAACAGGTCTGTTGCCACCACCAACCCTGCCGAAAAAATCCATCCGCAAACTTTACCCTGCTAGGCTTGGCTCTGTTGCGGCGGCAAGCTACCCACCTGCGATGCCAGAGCCCACACGTAATTCTCCCGCTAAGTTAGCGGGAGGGGACCGCGATAGCGGTG
>JAJPZB010000176.1 GCA_021204635.1 Opitutia bacterium
ATTTCCGTGAGGGACGTTAGTCCCGAACAAATCCGTGTGACAACAATCGTGGCAGGTTGCCGCCACCACCAACCCATCGCCTCACCACCAACCCAAATTCGCGACAAACCCGAGTCTCGCCACTAACCCAACTCCACCACCATCCCACCACTAACCCGCAGCCACTGACCCGCAGCGACCACAATGGCGGGTTGGTGGTGGCTATTCGGAGATGGTGGCGGGCGCGAGCGTTTTTTTGACGTCGCCGAGTGTGTGGCAAGCCGAGAGCGCGGCGCGGAGTTTTCTTCTGCCCGTGAGCGTCTGCGTGAAACCGTGCAGCCTCGCCACAAACCAGCGCACGTTTTGCCGCTCCCTTTCCCGCTCCGACAACGATTCCCAGCCCGCGACGCGCGTGGCGCAAATTTGCTCCGCGTAGTCCACAATCATCGCGCGAATTTCATTTTCCGATGGTGGTGAAAATTTTTCGCCGCCGCGCAACGCAGCCTTGATTTCCGCAAAAACCCACGGTCGCCCGAGCGCGCCGCGCCCTATCATCAATCCCGCGACACCACTCTCGCGCACGCGCCGCAGCGCAGTCTCGCCGTCGCGAATGTCGCCGTTCCCAACGACGGGAATGCGGACGCTTTGCACGACTTCCGCGATTTTTTCCCAGTCGGCGACGCCCGAATAACCCTGATTTTTCGTGCGCCCGTGAACCGCGACAACGCGGACGCCGGCGTCTTCGAGAATGCGCGCAACATCGCGGTGGACGAGCGTCGAGGCGCCCCAGCCGAGCCGCATTTTCGCGGTGACCACCGTGTCGGGGACTGCGGCGACAACGGCTTTTGCAATTTTTTCGAGCGCCGGCAAATCCCTCAAAAGGCTCGAGCCCGCGTTGGTTTCCACGACTTTGCGCGCGGGGCAACCAAAGTTCAGGTCGATGAAATCGGGTTGCATGCGAGCCTCGAGCAACGCCGCCGCGCGCGCCATGGAATCTGCGTTTGCGCCAAAAATCTGAATCCCCATCGGGCGTTGCGCGGGCGTGAAATCCACGTCGCGCCAAGTCCGCGCATTGTCGCGAATCAGCGGCTCGCTCTGCACAAACTCGGATACGAGGACATCGGCGCCGAATTTTTTGCATATCCCGCGAAACGCGACATCGGTAAATCCCGCCATCGGCGCGAGATAGAGCGGGATGTTGCCGCCGTCGAAAATCGATAGCCAGTTGGAAGCCACCACCGTCGTGAAAATTTGCCTTTGTCGCCGAGACAACAAAGGCGGCAATTGTCAATACCCAAGTTTCGACAATTCCCGCCGGAGCACGATTTGGAATTCCGGCACATCTTGCGGCGGGACGCGATAGCCGGCGGGGAAACCTTCGAGCCCGAGCCGCCCCATTTCGTCCAAGAGCCAACGCCCTTCCGTGCCGTCGGAAAATTTCACGGTGCCGCCTGCGAGCACGCCGGCGCGCTGAACGGGATCGACGGTGACGGAAATGCGCTCGGGGGGTTGTGGTGGCGGCGTGTCGTTGTTGTCGCCGACGCCATTGTCGCCACCACCGTTGTCGGGCTCGGTGGCGGCTTCGGGTTGGTGGTCGCGGGGGGTTGGTTGCGGCTCGGTGGTGGTGGCTTCGGGCTGCGGCGAATCGCGCAATTCCAAGTCCAAATCATCGACGAGAAAGCGCGTTTCCATGTAGGTCATGGATATTCCAAACTGCTCGGAAATCCTCGTCTGAATTTCGGAAAGCGTCGCGCCTTCGTTAATCCAGGTTGCGATGAGCTTTGTCTGCGATTCGTCCAATTTCATATATCTCGCCAAGCATAAAGATTTGCATTTGAGCAGTGAAACAAAAATCTCCGCCGCTCGCGTAACGGGTCTGTCGCCACCACCAACCCAAACCTCACCACCAACCCAAGTCCTCTCCACTAACCCCACCCAAAAAAACCTTCACCACCAACCCAACTTCGCGCATGCAATGCGCGATTCTCCCGCTAAGTTAGCGGGAGGGGACCACGATAGTGGTGAGGGAGTGTGTGCGTTGAACGTCGCCTGACTCCGCTTCCCACCACCAACCCCTCCGAAAAAATCTCACCACAAACCCATTCCACCACCAACCCGGCTCCCACCACTAACCCGGCTCCCACCACCAACCCAACAAAAAAACGGGCGCGGAAAATTCCGTGCCCGTTTTTGCGAAATGCGTTTGTTGTGGGAAATTTTACGCGAGAGCCTGCTTTGCCTTTTCCACGATTGCGGCGAAGGCGGCTTCGTCGTGGATTGCGAGTTCGCTGAGGTTCTTGCGATCGATGACGATATTTGCTTTGCGCAGGCCTGCGACAAGGCGGCTGTATGTGACGCCGAGCGCGCGGCAGGCGGCGTTGATGCGGACGATCCAAAGCCCGCGGAAGTCGCTCTTTTTCTTGCGGCGGTGCGCATAGGCGTATTTCTGGGCGCGGTTGACGGCGTCGTTCGCGTGCGTGTATGCGCGCGACTTCAATCCGAAATAGCCTTTGGCTTTTTTGAGCACGCGTTTGCGACGCGCGCGGGTTGCGGGGGAATTTGTTACTCGTGACATGTTTTTTCCTTTGTTTTTTAAGACCGGCGGGTCGTCAATTCACCCGCCAAGTTCAGTTGTTTTCGTGGTTCTTCAGTCCTTTGTTTGCGTTAATTTCAGGCGAACGGCATCGCGGACTTCAACGTTTTTTCGAAGCCGGCGTCAACGCGTTTGTCAGCTCCGGAGCGACGGCGAGATTTCGTGCTCTTGTGGCGGAGAAGATGTCGCGTGTTGGGCGATCTACGCATGAGTTTGCCCGTTGCGGTAACCTTGAACCGTTTTGCAATTGATTTCTTGGTTTTTTGCATAGGAAGGATTGAATAAAAACATTATTGCGGCTTCTGTAAAGATGATTTTTGCGACAAGGGTTTTGGCGGGCGGTTTTGGGCGCTCAAACAGTTGACAACGGCGGAGGCTTTCTGATTTATTTGTCCGATATATTGTTTTTCCGCATGGATAACCTTCCCCGCATTGTAATAACAGGCGTCGGCCTGACAGCTCCCAACGGGAACAACATTGCGGAATTTCGCGCAAATTTGCTCGCGGGAAAGGCAAATATCAGGGAAATCGACGTCCGCTACATGGGGAAACATCCGGCGGGAATTTGCGATTTTGAGGCGACAAAATACCAGACGCGGCGCGAGCTCAGGACTTCCACCCGCGCCGGCTCCATCGGGATTTACTGCGCGCACGAGGCGATCGCGGATTCGGGGATAGATTGGGAAAATTTCGACAAGGCGCGCGTCGGCGTCTATGTCGGAATCACGGAGCACGGAAACGTCGAGACGGAGAACGAAATTTTCAACATTTCGCAGTTTGGCAACGACACGAAATATTGGACGCACCACCACAATCCGCGCACTGTGGCGAACAATCCGGCAGGGGAAATCACAATAAATCTCGGGATCACGGGACCGCATTACACGATAGGCGCAGCATGCGCCGCAGGAAACGCGGGGCTCATTCAGGCGGCGCAAATGCTCATGCTCGGGGAAACGGATTTCGCCATCGCCGGTGGCACCTCGGAATCGCCAAACACTTTCGGGATTTTCGCGGGATTCAAAAACCAGACTGCCCTCGCGCACCACAAATGCCCGAACAAGGCGTCGCGCCCGTTTGACAAAGCGCGAAACGGCATCGTCATCTCCGAGGGCGGTTGCCTCTACACGGTCGAGCGGCTCGACGACGCGCGCCGGCGCGGGGCAAAAATCCTCGCGGAAATCGTCGGCTGGCACATCAATTCCGACGCGAGCAACGCCGTTCTCCCCAACCCCGTTCGCCAGGCAGAATGCATGCGCGCCGCGCTGAAAAAAGCCGGAATCCGCCCGCAGGACGTCGATCTCGTCAGCACGCACGCCACGGGGACAGGCAAAGGCGACGTGCAGGAAATCATCGCCATGCGCGACGTTTTTGCCAATTGCCCGCACACATTCGTGAACAACACGAAGGGTTTCATCGGCCACTGCATGGGCGCGGCGGGCACCTTGGAACTCGCCGGAAACCTCGGCTCGTTCGACGACAATCTCGTGCACCCGTGCATCAACATCGACGAACTCGACCCCGAATGCGCCATCGACGGCCTCGTCATCGGAGCGCCGCGCAAGGCCGATAAAATCGAGTATATTTTGAACAATTCGTTCGGGATGCTCGGGATAAATTCGACGCTCATCGTCAAAAAATTTTCCTGAACAACCCTACAAAAACCGGAGCAAAAAAAAGACTTTACATTTTCAAACATTCAAAAAAAAAAGAAGAGAAACAAATGACTGAAGCAGACATCAAAAAAATAGTTCTCGACATAGTCGCGGACATTGCGCCGGACGAAGATCTCAGCAATGTCAAGCCCGACATCAATCTTCGCGAGCAACTCAACTTGGATTCGATGGACTTTTTGGACATCGTCATGGAACTGCGCAAGAAGCACGGGATCGAAGTCCCCGAGGCGGAATACCCGAAACTTGCGTCGTTGGATTCATGCGCAAACTACCTGCTGCCGAAGTTTAAAGAAAAAGGAATGTAACCTTTCGCGCTCAACACGAAACAAAAAGAGCCTCAACGCGTTCCTGTGAGATTTCATTGGGAGCGCTTTTTGTTTCGCCGGAAACGGTAAAAATCACCTCTCGCCTTTAACCACGGAATAAAATGATGACAAAAGAAAGACTACAAGGTCACGCGCTCATTCTAACCGTAAATTTGGTGTTTGGGATAAATATCCCGATTTCCAAGTGGATAATGCACGACTACGTTTCGCCGGAATTTTACACGATGGCGCGAATGATAATCGCAGGCGCCCTGTTCTGGATCGCCGCCGCATTTTTTCCAAAAGAACGGCTTTCCCTGAAAGAAATCGGCATGCTCGCGATTTGCTCAATCGGGGGCATCGTCCTGAACCAAGGTCTTTTCGTCAAAGGGCTGAGCATGACTTCGCCGGTTGACGCCTCCGTTCTCTTGGTCGGGACGCCAATCCTCGTCATGGTTTTCTCGGCGATAATTTTGAAAGAGCCGATAACACTGCTGAAAGCCTTTGGCGTGGCGCTCGGCGCCGCCGGCGCAGTCTGGCTCGTCGTCTCGGCGTCCGATGGTTCCGGCGCAAATCAGAGCAGCATACTCGGCGACCTGATAACGTTCTCGAGCACGCTGTTCTACGCTATCTACTTCGTCATTTCAAAGCCGCTTTCGATAAAATATCAGGCTGTGACGCTGATGAAATGGATGTTCCTGTTCGCCATATTCTTCTACCTGATCCCATATCTCTGCGCGGATCACCCCTTCAAAAACGCGATGGCAACAGAGGCAAACAAGCCCTTGGACATCTATGCAATCTTGGGGCTGGCATACATTTTCATCGGGGCAACTTTCGTGACATATCTGCTGATCCCGATGGCGGTCAAACGCCTGAGACCGACAACCGCGAGCATGTATAACTACGTGCAACCCGTGGTCTCGACAGCAATCGCAATCACAATCTTGGGCGACGGCTCTCTCACGCCCGCCAAAATCATGGCGACAATAATGATCTTCATCGGTGTGTACTGCGTGACCGCGAGTAAGGCGCGGCGCGACATCATCGCCGCCGAAGCCGCTGCCGCCGAAGCCGCTGCCGCCGCAGCCGCGACAACAAACGCCACCACCAACCCGCCCGCGACAACAGGCCCCGCCTCCGGCGACAACCTCGGCAAGAAACAGTAGCCCCAATACCCGCCGCCCGCATTGGGTTGGTGGCGGGTTAGTGGTGGCAACAATCTCGCGCACGCAGTGCGCGATTCTCCCGCTAAGTT
>JAJPZB010000051.1 GCA_021204635.1 Opitutia bacterium
GCGGGAGGGGACCGCGATAGCGGTGAGGGAGTGTGTTGGTTGTGCGTCGCCTGACTTCGCTCCCCACCACCAACCCAAATCTCACCACCAACCCCTCCGAAAAAACTCTCACCACCAACTCCTCTCACCACCAACCACAAACTCCTCCCGCCACCACCAACCCACCAACCACGAACTCACTTGCCCTTTTCCTTTTCCTCCACAGGCGTCACGCGGAATAGCACCCTGTTGTTTTGTGGCGCGAACCATTCGCGCAGCAATTCGCGGAACTTGGAATAATCTGCGGGCAATATCTTCCCTACAGGAAATTTCCTTTTCATAGAGAAGCGGAACGATTTTGCCACGACAATGGTTGCGCCGTCTTTCTCGACAGAAAAGCGCACTTCGCCGAGCTCGTTTCTCAGCACGCGGTTGGCGGGTTCGCCGGCGAAACTCACTCCGTCTTTCGTTGCAATCCTGAACTCGTAGCCCTCAAAAATTTCCGTATCTCCGTCCAACTTTGAGACTGTGAATTCCGATTGTCGCTCGGCGGGAAGCTTGTCCCAGCCGCTCGCCGCGAGGCCTTTTTTCGAGACGGGGACGCGCCATATAAACGCGAGCTCCGAGATTTTTTCTTCGCGCGAAATCTCGAACGCGAGTTCGTTCGCGCCGGTGCCGTCGCGCGTCACGACGGATTGTTTGATGTCGCTTTCCTTTTCGCCGAGCAGTTCTGCGAAGAATTTTTTTGGCTCGGAAATATTTGCGGGCGGGATCAGCGGCGTCATGTTTTTCTGCGAAATTTTTCCGCGCAAAGTTTGTTTTTCCGGCGAAATTTCGACTTCGGCATTTTCGCAAATCCCGTTTGCAAACCCGCTCTGCGGCTCGATGTCGTAGCGATTTTGCCCGCCGGAATTTTTGCGGCGCAGGACGAAAAACGTGTCGTAGTCGAAGTCGCGGCACATTTCCCATTCGTCTTCGGGCGCGACGGTTTTGAGCAGCAGCCTCAGCAATCGCGCCTTTTCTGCGGGCACGCCGTAGCCTGTTTGCAACACGGTTTCAGGCGCGCGCAATTCAAAATTCAGCAGTTCGGGCGCGACTTTGACCGTGGCGATTTTTTCCTGCACAAATTTGTAGAGCGCCGCGATTTTGTCTTCCTTGCCGAGGTCGTCGGAGGCGATGTCGGAGAAAATTTTCGTGCCTGCTTTGTCGAGTTTGTCGCCTCGATCCGTGTAGATGTCTTTCTCCTCAAATTCCATTCCGGGATACATGACGGGCACGTCTTTTTTTGGGAAGAAAAAGGCTTCTCGCGAGCGCGCGGGCACGTTGCTTTTCTCCGTGATTGCGCCGTTGAAATTGAAGACGAGGTGCTCGCACGGGAACGGCAATTCGGAATTTTCGTCGAAGAGAATTCCCGCCGTGGAATCGTAGAAAATCGAGTAGTCAAGATAAATTTCCGCGCCGGGCTCGAGCGCCGTGTGCGTTATCACGAGTTCGCGCAGGAAATTGAAATCGGGCGCGTTCGCAGCCGCTGCGGGCAAGACTTCGTTGAGCGCATTTTCCGGCAGCGGCACGCGTTTCCCCGACGGCAAAAGCGTGTATCCCTCGTTGACTTTGACCCGCTGAAATCGCGGGTTATAGACGACGAATGTCTCGCCGCAGAGATTGTTCACGGCGAAGAGCGTTTCGACGCGCAGGCGGGATTTTGTGCGGATTTCGCAGCTCCCGTTCGGCGCGAACGTGTAGATTTTTTCAAAGTCTTTGTAAAAGGCTTCGGGTTTTGTCGCGGGGAAATTTTTCAGTTCCGGCTTTGTCGCGGCAACAGTGGCGGCGGCGGGAGAATCCGCGAGCGCGTTCCCGCAAAATCCGCACAACAATGCGGCAAAGACCAGCGACGACAATATTTTCGTTTTCATAAAATTTTTGGAGCTTTCAGGTTGACGATGAGAATTTCCGGCGGGCAAAAGAGGCGGAATGACGCAAGCGCCGTCCCGAGCCCGCGGGTCGTGAAAATTTTGCCTTTCCCGCCGGGCGCGTCGTTCATCCCATAGACATATTTCAGCCCGACGCAGCGCGTGGAGGTCACGATCGCCTGCCCGCCCGGGAGGCAGACCTGCCCGCCGTGCGTGTGGCCGCAGAGCGTGAGCAGAAAGTCGTTGCGCTCTTTCAGGTTTTCCACGATGTCGGGCGAGTGCGAAATCAGGACTGCGGGAAGTTTTTCCGCGCCCGCCGGAATCTTTGGCAGCGCGATGTTTTCCGGCGAATACGTGTCGGCGTCGAGCGTGCCGGCGATGACGATTTTTTCTCCGCGTCGCGTCGTGAAAATTTCCGCGCCCTCGGGGAAAAACGTCTTTATGCCGCCGGAGTTCAGCGCGTCCGCCGTGCGGCGATTGTCGAAATACGCGTCGTGATTTCCGAGGCATGCAAACGCCGGCGCGGAATCCAACAGCGGCATGAGCCCGCGCACAATTCCGTCTATCGGCAGCGATTCGCCGTGGCGCACGCCCTTGTAAAAATCGCCGAGCAGCAAAAACGCGTCCGCCGATTGCGCGCGCATTGCGGCGACGATCGCGTCAAGCCTCGGGGCCTCGTCGGGGGCGATGTGGAAATCCGAGGCGACGACGAAGCGCGCGGAATTGTTTGTCCCCGCCCACTCGGGCACCGAGATGTCGATCTCGGAAAAAGTCAGGCGCGAAGTCTCGCCCCAGCGCGCCCACGAGGCTACGCCTGCGCACGCCGCGACAGCTGCTCCGGCGCCGCACAATCCCAAGAATTTTTTGCGCGAAATTTTCCTGCCGAGCGGGCGGGTTTCGCCCTGCGCCTCGGGAGAAATTCCCGCGCCATTTTTGTCTTCCGCTTTCAAAATTTTTCCCCGTTATTTTTTCAAAATCACGACCGGATTTTTCGAGAATTTCCCGTATCCGAGAAGCGCTTTCCGCACTTCCTCCCAGTCTCCGGCGTCATAGACCCGCTTGTTCATCACGAGCTTTTGCTCGAAGGAAAGTTCGTTCCCGCGCACGTCCAACGTCCCCGAAAATTCGGCGATCTCGCCGTCCGACGACTCGTTTTTTTTCACCTCAGCGGCGTCAAAAGGAAGCTTGATTTTTTCGGAAAATTCTGCTGTGCGTGAACACGAATCGACGAAGCCGTACTTGCGTTTTTCAAGCTTCGTGTCGATGGTCTCGAAGCGCCTGCCCTGCGGAAATGCGTTTTTGAAAACGACGGGCTCATACACGATGACGCCGTCGCCCGACACCGCCGCATAGTTTGGCGCGGTGAACCTGATTTTCATCTTGAAAGGCGCGTCCAAATATGCGCGCAAATCATTGCCGAGTTCGACGCTCTCGATCTGCGCGTCGGGCGCGATTGCGTAAATTTCCTGCTCGATTTTCTTTTGCCAATCGGCGACGTAGCCCTCTGCGTAGGCGCGGCGCAAACGCGCGTCGGTCTGCCCTTCCGCCTCGATTTCGTATTCGGCGCGCAGGGTTCCGTCCTCGGAAAGTTCGCCCGTGACGCCGATTTTCAGGTAGTGATTTTCGGCGGGCGAAAGCGGAGTTTCGCGCAATTCCGAGCCCTCGGGAAGCCCGGGCAAATAGTTCTGCTGCTGCTCTGCCGACGACCACAGTTCGCGCACAAACGGCACCCAGGTCGGGTCGAGCGGCGTCCATTTCCCGTCGATTTTCACGAGCGTGATGCAGTGATTAAACCAATCCGCCGGCATGGCCTCTATGCGCGAGCCCGCCATCGTCATCGCCGGGAACGCCTCAAATCCCGCCATGCGGAGCATCGAAATCAGCAGCGCCGCCTTGTCTTTGCAGACGCCGCAGCGGTCCGTGAAATTCACCACCGTCGAGTGGAGCGTGTAGCCCTCGCCCTTGCCCATCGAAATGCCGGAATAACGCATGTTGTCTGCAACCCAGTGCGTCAGCCGCGAGATTTTTTCCCAGTCGCTTTTTGCGCCGGCGACGAGCTCGTCAACTTTTTTTTGCGCCTCGGGCGTCGCGGCAAAACTATCGTATTCCTCGTTCACGCGGCAGAACCAGCGCGATTTTTCCTGCCACTCGGGCGTCGTCGTCAAAATGAGTTTCGGCGCGGCGTCCGAGAGCGCGACCATGTTTGCCTCTTTCGCAAAGGGCTCGATGTGCTCCACGACAAACTCGTATTCGGTCTTGCCGTCGGGGCGCAGGCTCGCGCTCGGCTTCACGTCGCCGTTGTAAAATTTGAACTGCACCGGCTTCACGATCGCCAGCGCATAGACCTTTTTCTCAACGGGATATTTGTCCGACCAAAACGGGACAATGTCGTAGAACTCGCCGCGCATCGGCGGGACAAATTTGTCGTTGTCGCCACTGTTGCCGGAGCTTGCATTGCCGCCGCCTCCCGCACTTGGAGCTGCATTGTCGCCGTCGAGAAGCGCGTAGGTGAAGCCCTTTTTCGCGATGCCGTATTCCAAGACATCGCCGACGTCCAAGTGGCCGACACCGAGCATTATCTGGCGCGCGCCCCAGTAAATCCCGCGCGACGGCGCCGGATAGTCGCAGGCGTTGCCGCAATCGATTTCGCGCACGGTCCCGTCTTTGGAAATCACGCGCGCGAACGAAAATTTTGCGAACGCCGTCAGCGGGTCATAGTCATAAACGACAACGCGGTGCGCAAACGCGCCGGCGGCATTTTGAATCTTGATTTTGCGGTCAATCGAAAACTCGCCGGTTCCGGCGGAATCGACCTCGACGCGCATTTCGTCGAGCAAAATCACGGCATCGGCCTTGGCAAAGGCATCGACGGCGGCTGTTTCCTCCGCAAAAGCGAAGAGCGACGTGAGCCCTGCGGCGACGACGCAAGTTAGCATACGAATCATTCCTCGAGACTACGCCGGAAAAGTGCCGCGCGCGAGAAGCTTTTTGTTCTCGGATTTTGCAGCGGCGTTTTCGATAATCGCTCTAAGTCCGATGAAAGCTGAGAAAACGCCAAAAATCATGCAGATAATTCCGGAGGAAAAAATCCGACAACGCGTCCGCGAATTGGGCAAAAAAATTTCCGCCGACTACGCCGGAAAGCAGCCCACGATTTTGATTCTCACAAACGGCGGAATTTTCTTCGGCGTGGATTTGTTGCGGGAACTCAAAAATATTCCCGCGAGAATCGAGTGCGTGCGCGTCTCGTCCTACAAAAGCGGGACGCGCTCGTCGGGCAATCCGGAAATTTTCGGCACCCTCGAGCCGGACGATTTTGCCGGCC
Source organism: Opitutia bacterium (assembly GCA_021204635.1). Taxonomy (GTDB): domain Bacteria; phylum Verrucomicrobiota; class Verrucomicrobiia; order Opitutales; family UBA953; genus Spyradosoma. Next base: position 5,215 of record JAJPZB010000051.1, read on the forward strand.
GCGACATCTTGATCATCGACGACATCATCGACACAGGGCGCACGCTGAAACGGATTCGCGACCAAGTCGAAAATTTCGGCGCAAAATCTGTCCGCACCTGCGCGTTTTTGGATAAGCCCGCGAGGCGGGAAGTCAATTTCTACGCGGATTACACGGGCTACGAGATAGACGACGTTTTCGTCGTAGGCTATGGCTTGGACTACGCCGGCAACTTCCGCGAGCTCCCCTTTGTCGGCAAAATTTGCTGAGCGGGTCGGTGGTCGCGGGTTGGTGGTGAGTAGTGGAAAGACGGGTTGGTGGTGGCGGGATCTGGCTCCGTTGCAGCGGCAAGCTACCCACCTGCGATGCGGAATCACCAACGTAATTCTCCCGCTAAGTTAGCGGGAGGGGACCGCGTCAGCGGTGAGGGAGTGTGTTCGTGGAACGGCGCCTGACTTTGCTCCTCACCACCAACCCAAATCTCACCACCAACCACTCCGAAAAAACCTCACCACAAACTCCTCTCACCACCAACCCGGCTTCCCACCTGCGATGCAGGAGCACCAACGTAATTCTCCCGCTAAGTTAGCGG
>JAJPZB010000107.1 GCA_021204635.1 Opitutia bacterium
CTCCCCCGCACCAACCCAGATCCCCACCACCAACCCAGATCCCCACCACCAACCCAGATCCGTAGCATTCGCCACCACCAACCCGTGCGGGAACGGGGGCTTGAAAACACGGGCGCCCGCGGGTAAAGTCTGCTCGCACAGAGCTTTATGCAAGCAGACAGCCAGACAACCGCGACATTTCGTTCCCGCCGCGAACAGTTTCTGAGGTTTGCGACGGATGTCGTTTACGACCGGCGCACAGATGGGCGCGCGAGCGAGATTCTCGCCGCCGTGTTGAAGGTCCTTTCCGTCGTGTTTGAGCGCATTGTCTTGCTGCGATTTTTCCTCTATTCCAAGCGGGTTCTGCGAAACACGCCGCTCGGTTGCAAGGTCATTGTCGTGGGAAATCTCACGGTTGGAGGCACGGGGAAAACGCCTGTCGTGGAAAAAATTGCGCGGGTCATGGCAGAGCGCGGGCGCAAGGTCGCGATTCTCTCGCGCGGGTACAAATCTAAGAAAGAGCCGCTTTGGCGGAGATTGTTGCGGGCGATAACGCACGGGACGCGCCCGCCACCGAAGGTTGTTTCCGACGGAAAAAATGTCTTGCTCGACGCTGCGGCTGCCGGCGACGAGCCCTACATGCTCGCGCGCAACCTCGTCGCGTACGGCGTTTGCGTTGTCGTGGATCGCGACCGTGTCCACGCCGGCACATACGCGATAAAAAATTTTGGCGCAGACGTGATTATTCTTGACGACGGCATGCAATATTTGCCGCTGCGAGGCTCGTTGAACCTGCTTCTCGTCGATAAGACAAATCCGTTTGGGAACGGCAATCTCCTGCCACGCGGAATTTTGCGCGAGCCGATTCGCCACCTTTCCAGAGGCGATTTCATTTTCCTCACAAAATCCGACGGCGTGCCCGCGCCCGAGCTCATCGCGAAAATCCGCGAAAACAACCCGAAGGCGGAAATCATCGAGTGCACGCACGAGCCGAAGCGCCTTTGCCCCGTTTTTGACGGAGAAAACATGGAGCTCGCCGAGCTCGCCGGAAAGCGCGTCGCAACATTCTCGGGAATCGCGACGCCCGAAAAATTCGAGGAATTTATCCGCCGCTACGGGGCAAAAATTTCTTACAATCGCCGCTTTCTCGACCACCACAGTTTCACGAGCGAAGACATCGCCGAGGTTTTCGACGGCGCAACTGCGGCAAAGGCAGAGTTCATCGTCACGACGGAGAAAGACATGGTCCGCCTCGCGCGCGACTTGAAGCCGCCAATCCCGCTATATTATTTGCGATTGGAAATCGAAATTCTCTCCGACAAAGAGACTTTCGCAGCAGCGGCAACGCGCATAGCAGGAGAATAATCTCCGCGCAGAATGCGGGGTTGGTGGTGGGGCATCGGCATTGTGGTGGGATTTGCGCCCACCACCAAGGCGAATCCCACCACCAACACGGAACGCCGCCACTGACCCGCTCGCCACCAACCCAAATTCCACCACTAAGCCAAATTCCACCACTAAGCCACTTACCACCAACCCACCGCCACCAACCCGACTTTTGGAGATTAGAATAACTTCCCGCCATGATTTGGGGAAAATGCTAGACTTTTGGCGAGCGGGCATTACCGTTTCAGCCTCTGTGGCGTCGGTCAAAGAGACCGGCGCAAAGCCCTCTCCACGCAACCCAAAACCATAGAAATCATGAATTATCCCAAATTCGCCTGCCCGCAGGCACTTTTGATAGCGGCAGGTCTGTTGTTTGCCGCCTCTGCAAGCTCGTCGCTCGCCACGCCTGTCCGCAACTACAAATCTTCGAGCGGAGACGAAATTTCCACGGAGACGACCTACACAGGAGCTTCCGGCAAAAGCTGGGGCTCGGCGTCGGAAGAATTGGGGCTTCTGCTCGGCTACTCCGAATCCGATTATGACGAGGACGCGGGTGCGTTCGTGAAAGAATACACGAGCACGAGCGGCAACATAACGTCTCACCGCGTTTATTCATACGCTTTCGACGCGATATTCAAGCTCTCGGGCAGCGCGCAATTCACAAATTTATCCGAGATAACTTTTCTCGGCACGAAGCCCAACACGATAGAGTCCAACAACGAAGACGAGCAAAACCCATACACGTATCGCTATTACTACCGCGACTATGCCGTCATCTCCGGCGACGCGACGTTCACGAACGCGGGAACAATTTCCATGGAGGCGGCAGGCACCTCCGAGGTTGACAACGCCATCAGCTCGTACGCGCCGCAATTCATCATCACCGACAACGGCACTCTCTACAACACCGAGACCGGCACGATTTCCGATGTCTCCGAAATTCGCCTTTTCGGCGATGGAAGCTCTCTCGTAAACGAGGGAATCATAGACGGCGACGGTCTCGCAATCTACGCGACTGGAAGCGCAAAAATCACCAATGCCGCCCACGAGGAAATTATTGAAACGGGCACGGACGAAGAGACCGGCGAATCCACCTTTGTCGTCGAAACTTCGGATCCGGGCAAAATTTCCGGAGTGGCGTCAATCAATCTTTCCGGCGACGCGTCTTTCGACAATTCCGCCCCGCTGATCGGAGATCCCGCCGACATCACCCTTTCCGACAACGCGACGTTTACAAATGGGGAAAGCGGCTTTGTTTACGGCATCGAAGACGTCGAAATTTCCGGAAATTCTTCCTTCGTCAACAAAGGAGAAATCTACACGGAATTGCCGTACGCCGAAATAATTCTCTACGACAATGCGACTTTCACCAACGCGGGCTTGTTGTGCGCGGGAGCACAAGACGATGACGACGATGATTCGCTTTCGCCCCAAGATCTCTGCCTCGTGCTCGCGGGAGATGCGAGTTTTGTCAACGAATCCTCCGGCTTGATTTACGGCGAATATATCGAAATTGATCTGCTCCAAAACGCGAGTTTCACAAATGGGGGAATAATTTACGCGGACGGCGACGATATAGACGTGGAATTCGCCCCGGTCGCCGACGGAAGCGCCTCGTTTGTCAACAACGAAGTCATGGTCGCAGACGAGTTCTATGTTTATTGGGACATCTACGCCGAGCAGGACGACGAGACAATTTCCTCCAATTCCACGGGAACATTCACCAACAACGGTACGATTACCGCGACGACAATGGAGGTCTCGCAGGACATCGACATCAACATCCTCGTCTCCAACGCGAAAAATTTCCAAAACATGAACCCGACTGGCGTGGCGTATTTCGTCAACAACGGCACGATTATGGCGGACACGGTTTCGGTTGACAGCTACGTGGAAACCACGCTCAAACAGGGCTCGCAAATTACGGGAAATCTCGAGCTCGGGAAGGCGTCGAGCTACTATTACCGGCTCAGTAGCACGTCCGACGACACGTCCTCCGAAACGTTTTCCAGCAGAGGCACGATTGTTGCCGACACCACCGTGCTGAACATCGTGCTGAACAGCATCGACAGCGACACTCCGCTCATCGCGGGCAATCTCACGCTCTACACAGACACGGAGTTGAATGTGAGCGTAGAAGACAATTCCAAAACGCAGGTGTATGCCGTCCAACTCTATGGCGGGGAGCTCGTTCTCTCGGAGCAAACCACGACCATTCAAAACTCGAACGATTCCGACGCAAAAACCGCCACGACCAAGGGCAAACTTCTTGCCGAAGAGGGGACGTTCACGCGCGCGAGCGACGGGAAAGTTTTCCTGTGGGAATTGGATACCAAAACCGGCGTCATCGTAGCGTTGGCGGAAGGCATCGACGAATATTTCCAAATCGACGAAACGGAGCAAGTGGCGGACATCCCCTCCACGAAAGTCGCGGCGTTTGCCTCTTCGTTAGAGACGTTCTCGGGAACAATTTCCGGCACGGGCGAAGTGCATGCGACGGCGGATTTGTCGTTCGCGGGCAACGCGGAAAATTACTCGGGAACGACGTTTGTTGACGCCGGAACATTCACCATTGAAAAGGACGCGAAACTCGGCACCGGCAGCTACGACGTTGCGGAAGACGCAGTTTTGGCAATTGCCGCCGAATCCGAGAGGACTTTTTCCAACGCGACAAGCGGCGACGGCAAACTGCTCGTCGGTTACGGCGCGATTGTGAGCTTTACGAAATCTGTCGGCACTGCGACGCTCGAAATCGAGAAGGACGCGCTACTGTCAGGCGGCGTCACGCTGACGCATGCAAACGCGACGCTCGTTCTCTCCGGCGACTTGGAACTCGGCGCCGGCGAGTTTGTCTCTTTCACAAACGGCGGAACGATCGTCATCGATTCTTCGGCGTCTCTGCTCCTGACTTCCGACAGCGGCTCGGAATTTACCATTTTCTCCGGTGCGACAATTTATTCCGACGAAGAACAAGGGGTTTCGGCAGAGAAATTTCTCAGCACGTCCGATTACCTGCGCAAAGAGGCGCAAACGGCTTCCGTGATTTACGACACGAGCAACGGGCTCAGCATCACGATCATAAATTCCAACCAGGATTTGCTTTCTCGAATCAGGTTGCACGACGGTCTCGGAGAAAAATTTATCGCCGCGATTACGGGTGACGAAGATTGGGGCTTGAAGAGCGGATTCATCAACGCGAGCGAGTTGGATCCTTTTGTCAGTGCGGTTTTGAACAGCCCGGGCTCGGTCGGCACGGCGTTGACAACCCTTTCCCCGCTCAGCTACGCCGCGATGGTTGCGATGCCCTCGACGGCGTTTCACAACGACATCCGCCGGATCGAATCCCGCCTCGCCACTAAGCGCCTGAAAGACAGCTATTCTCAGCAATGGGGCTACATCGGCAAGGTGGATTGGGGATTTTTCGCGCAGGGGCAAACCACGTATTTGGACAACAACGGTGGCAAGGATTCGCCGGTGTTTGACTTCGAGACCTACGGCGCTCTCGTGGGCGCAGAGGCACAAGTCGGAGATACTTTCGCGGCAGGGCTCACCGTTGCCTACGACAATGGCAAGGCAAAAATTCACAACGGTGGTGGCAGGATTGAGAGCGACAACGCGCGCGTAACCGCGTTCGCGAGTTGCCTCATCGGAGAATTGATCTTCGTCAATGCCGGCGCGCAAGTCGGCTACGGCTCATACGACATTCACCGCAAAACGGTTCTCGGCAAAGCAACCGGCGACACCGAGGGCTGGAACGCCGGCGCATTTTTAGACATCGGAATGCACATCAAGCCCTTTGACGAAGTGGGAATTTCGTTCCGCCCATATGTCGGAATCGCCTATTTGCACTCGCGGGTCAACGATTTCTCCGACAGCAAATTCGATATCGACGCGTTCGACGGCGACAGCATGCGCACCCGCGTCGGGCTCGGCATTTTCTGGGATTTTTATGCCGCGGGAAGCACCTGGACGCTCGGCATAGATGGCTCGTATTCGCACGATTTCTTCGGCAAAGACGTCGATATCGACGCGACATATCTCGCGACTGGCGGTTCGTTCCGCGCGACCGCGAAGGCGATGTCAACGGACGTCTTCTCGGTCGGGCCGGTGGTGAACATCGCGCTCAACGAGAATATCGCCCTCTTCGCAGGCTACACCTTCGATGCCGGCACAAATTCCTCGCTCTCGCACAGCGCCCACGTCGGCGTCAGCGTGAGTTTCTAAGCCGCATCGTTGCCACCACCAACCCGGATTTCACCACCAAGGCGAATCCCACCACCAACCCACCGCCACAACCCGCGACGGTGGCGGTGTCATTGTGGCGGACTCGTTCCGGCTTTGTCGCCACCACCAACCCAATTTCACCACCAACCCAAATCTCGCCACCAACCCGCCACCAGAAGCCCTGGGTCGTAT
>JAJPZB010000055.1 GCA_021204635.1 Opitutia bacterium
GAATCGGGGACAAGTTTTTGAGAGAGGTTACTCTTGTCGAAACGGTTTCGCAGGGTCTCCAAAAACGAAAACTTAAATCACGTGCATATCATGAACAAAAAAATATTCACCACCGTTGCACTCGTTGCCGCAGGTGTTGCGTTTGCCTCGGCGGACACTATTACCTTCGACTCTGCGTTGACAAACGCGGGGAACAACACCACGGAAACATACGCTTCCGTTTGGGAAATCGCCGAGAGTCTGGATTTTGAGGCGGGGCGGATCACTACCGAAGCGCCCTACGCGTATAATGGGCACAACGCCATCTACTCAGCAGATAATGCAAGCTACGGGAAAACCACCAATCCGGTTGTGATCACGTTTTCCACCTCTTCGCTCTACACAGATGCCGATGTCGCTGACGGAGATACATTCTCATTGACAACGCTCGAGTTCATGACCCGCTCGGGAGCCAATGTTACCGCCGACGAAGAAATCAAATCCGCATATGCATACATCTACGAATATTCGAACGGTAGTTTCGGCTCACTTCTCGGAGTGAGTTCTTCGACAGGGACAATAACAAGCGAAAACGGCGATGGAGTGTATGGGACGGCGTCCTACTCGTTCAGCGGCGTTGAACTCACGCTTGGGAACGTCTATGCGATCGTATTTTCCGAGTCGAACGACGCGAATAGTATGAGTGATACTGTTATAAGTGATGATATTAGTGTTGCAGTCGGTTTCGGGCAGTTGAATCCGTATATGAGCGGCGGAAACGGCTTCGAGATTAATGGAACCAACGGATACTCCAGCATTTACCGTCTCACAGTGGCGGCCCCGGAGATTCCTGAGCCGTCGATGTTTGGTTTGCTCGCGGGGCTTGGGACTCTCGGCTTTGTGGCAACACGTCGTCGCCGCAACCACAAAGCGTAGTTAATAATTCACTACGTTTTTGAAGAAAGCTCTTCGGCTATGTCGCCGGAGAGTTTTTTGCGTTGGTGGCAAGATAGGGTTGGTGGTGGCAACAGACTAATGCAGAGGTTGGTGGCGGGAATTGGCTTAGTGGCGACATGGGTTGGTGGTGGCAACCAAGCCAAATCCCACCACCAGCCCGCAACCCCACCCAATTCTCGCCACCAACCCAATTCTCACCACCGAGCCAAATCCCGCCACCATCCCAATTCCGCCACAAAGCCAAGCCCTCGCGACAAAGCCGCTTGTCCCGCCACAAACCTCATCTCACCACTAACCCAAGTCCCACCACAGACCCGGTTCACCACCAACCCTTCGATTTGTGGTGAGAGGGTTGGTGGTGGCGGCTTAGCCGAGGAGCCAGAAGCCGAATTTTATCCAGAATGGGAGCGTGACCACGCAGGCGATTGTGCTGACCATTACTACGCGCAGCGCGAGCTTGCCGTCGCCACGGTGGTATTGCACGACCACAATTGGGAGCATTGCGGCGGGCATCGCGGATTGAATTATCAAAATGTCGCGCAGATCCTGCGGAAGCCCCGGCAACCACACACCGACCGCCACCATCACGGCGGGAATAACTACGAGGCGCATAACTATGCTGCCGAGAGCGGCGAGTTTGTCGTCGCGCCAGCGAAACCCGTTTAGCAGGATTGGGAGCGACATACCGACGAGAAGAATCCCGCTCGGAATCATGCACGCCCCAAAACTTTTCGACATCGAGCAAAACCACGCAGGAATGTAGGCGTAGAGCCCAGAAAAATTCAGCAGCACGGTGGCAACCATCGTCAGGAAAATCGGGCTGACAAAGGCTTTGAGAAATTTTGCCGGATTTAAATTGTTGCTGACGACGGCGAGGCCGATCGTCCAAATCCCGACCTCGCAGCCGGAATTGAACAGCAACATCATGCCGACGGTTTCCGGCGAGCAAAGCGATATGCATATCGGGAGCGCGATGTAGCCGTAGTTGAAAATTCCGGCGCAATAGCCGAAGTCGCGGCGCCGCGCGGGGTCGGCAATTCCGAAAAATCGCGCGGCGAAAACCGACAGCAAAATCCCAATTGCCACCGACAAAATCCCGCACGCCAAAACCTTCCACACGGAGGAAAACTCCATCAGGAGCGGGTTGCCGAGAACGCGGTCGATTATCATCGCGGGCGTGAAAACCCAGACGACGAGGCGCATCAGCCCGAACTGCACGTCCTCGTTCACCCAGCCTTTTTTGCGAAACAAGTAGCCGACAGCCGAGATTGCGACGACAGGGATTGTCGCCGTCAACAAAGCGACTCCGGAAATTTCGACCATGGCCGTTGCCTCGCGCGAATTATTTCAGCGCATTTTCGCGTTCGAGCAAAGTCGGGTGCGAATAATGAAACGCGCTGTATAGCGGGTGTGGCGTGAGGTTGCCGAGATTTTCCTTGTGCAATTTTCTCAGCGCGGAAATCAGCGGCGCGCCAGTCCCGAGGGCTTCTTTCGCGAAGGCGTCTGCCTCGTACTCGTGTTTTCGCGAGAAGAAATTTGAAATCGGGCTGACCCAGAAAAGCACGAATCCGGCGATTTGAGAAAGCAGGAGCAGCGCGGGAACGACCATGATGTTTTCCCGATATTCAAAGCCGAAAGCCTCGAAAAATTTCGGGCAGGAAATCAGGAAATTGACGATCCAAAGCGCGACGAGCCCCGCGACAAACGCGAAGATTAGGCGCTTCGTCACGTGGCCGCGGCGCGAATGCCCGATTTCGTGGGCGAGAACGGCCTCGATTTCCTCCGGCGAAAGTTGCTCCACGAGCGTGTCGAAGAGCACGATTCGGCGCCATTTCCCAAAGCCGGTGAAATATGCGTTTGAGTGGCCGGAGCGCTTTGAGCCGTCGATGACCTCGATTTTTTTCGCGACAAAGCCCGAGCGCCTTGCGAGAGCTTCGAGGCGCGCTTTGAGCTCGCCGTCGGGCAGCGGTGAAAGCTTGTTGAAAAGCGGCAAAATCAGGATTGGATAGACGATCAGCAGGAGGAGTTGAAACGCGAAAAATGCGATTTGCGCGAATATCCACCAGGTTTGCGGGAACTCGTGATAGAACGCCAGCAGCGCCCACGAGAGCGGGAGTCCGATGATGATCCCGAGCACAATTCCCTTGATTTCGTCGCCAATCCAAAGCCCGAGCGACGATTTGTTGAAACCGTATTTTGCCTCGATTTTGAATGTGTCGTACAAATCAAAAGGCTTTGACAAGAACGAAAGTACGATGGAAATCGCGACCAGAATGGAGCCTTCGCGCCAAGTTGCAGACCAGCCGGAAAGCCCGTTGTCAAGCCCTGCGACGCCGCACGCGAACTCGAAAAGCGGCGCGAAAACAAAGAGGACGAGGGCGAGCGACCAGAGCGTTTCGTAGGCGGTGGCAACAAAGCCGAAATTCGTTTTTTCGAGAGTATATGCGACGGATTTTTTGTATGTTGCGGCGTTGACTGTCTCGCAGAACGGCGCGGGGACGGTGGCGGCATGCGCCTGCACGGTGCGCTTGTTCAAGAGCTCGAGCGCATAGTCCGCAACCGTTTTCGCGACAAGCACCACGAGAAACGCGATCTGGAAAGCGTTGAAATTCATGTGGCGGGCGAAGCTACAATTTCTCTGCGCGGATGTCCATTTCGCTTTTACGCGCGCGACTCATGCGTTATCGTTGTGGCAATGCTTTCCGTTGCCGCAGAAATTATCGGGCTCGCCGGCAAACTGAGCCCAGCCGTTTCGCTCGCCTGCGCGGAATCTTGCACCGGCGGGTTGGTGGCGAGCGCGATTACGGATGTTCCTGGCGCGAGCGCGTTTTTTCGCGGCGGGATTGTGGCGTATTCGGCGGAGATAAAAACTTCCGTGCTCGGCGTGCCTGCGGCGACGATCGAAAAATTCGGCGTAGTTTCCAAGGAGTGCGCGAGGGAGATGGTGGCGGGCGCTCGAAGGCTGTTTGTTGCGGAATTTGCCGTCGCGACAACCGGCGTTGCGGGGCCCGGGCCGCAGGGAGAAATTCCGGCGGGAACGGTCTGCATTGCGGCAGCCTCGCCGGCGGCAACAATCTCGCGGACGTTTTTCTTTGCGGGCGAGAGCCGCGAAAACGTGAAGCTTCTCGCCACGAAGGCGGCATTGGAAATGCTGTTGGGTTTGTTGCGAGAAACAAGGATGGCAGACGGCCGCTGAAACGATTGTTGACATAATGCGCGGAAAACTGCTTAATCCTGCGGATTTTCACGAGGAAGGTAGCTCAGTTGGTTAGAGCATCGGATTGTGGTTCCGAGGGTCGCGGGTTCGAACCCCGTTCTTCCTCCCATTCCCCAAAACTTCCGGAGAGATGGCAGAGTGGTCGATTGCGGCGGTCTTGAAAACCGTTGAGGCGCAAGCCTCCGGGGGTTCGAATCCCTCTCTCTCCGCCACTAAGCCCGCCGGCGAATGCGAACACAGGCGGCATTGTTGCGGCAACAAAGGCGACATTGTGGCAAAATTTCTTGCCGTTTTGTGTTGCAATTTGCCGCGCGTTCATTTCGCGTTTTTCCTGCATATGAAAAAGATTGTCTTATCCTTGCTCGCTATTGTCATCTGTTGTGTTGCCGCAAACGCCGAAGTCGCGCCAACGAGTAGCAAAAAGTCGAATGCAGCCCGAATCGTGTCCCACTATGAAGCCCCGATCAAAGAATGCAACGTCGTCCCAAGAGCGATTGAAAACGGGAACACATTTGCCGCAGAGATAAACGGGGAACTCCACGCCTTTGTGATTTGGGGAATTTACGCTCCGCAACGCACCGAGCGAGCGAAGCAGGATTATTTCGACGAATCAAAAGCGGCGTTGGAAAACTTAATTTTTGGCAAAACAGTGAAAATCGTCCCGCGCGACCCAAGTGGAACATTGTATGCGCGCTCCGGCGAATACATCGAATTTCGCATGACCGACAAAGGCAACCCGCTGTTCTCCCGCACAACGCGCTTGCATGCAACCGTGGTGCAAGCCTATGTGGGCTCGACCGATATTGGCGCAGAGCAACTCAAAAAGGGCGCAGCATGGCACTTTGTGGCGGAAACAAAGGGCTCGATGCCGGGATACGACGCGCTCCAACGAAACGCGCAATCAAAGGAACGAGGTCTCTGGGAGGAAATTGACACCCCAATTCCCCCGTGGGAATGGCTCAAAAAATAAGCCCTGAACTCGTAGCACGCCCTACAACAATCCCGGGCGTGAGGATTAAAGGCATTACCTAAACACTTTCTGCTAACTCACCAATGCGTGAATATTAGCGCCAATGCGATCACACTCAATATGATCGAGATGACCAACAATAGAGTGTTCAGATCTTCCTGATTTGGATTTTCATTTTGTCTCATAGAATTTCTCCATTCTCGCAATATGATCTACGACAGTAGAAATTAGGGGCATTACCTAAACCTATGACGACGAAGGCAGGGCATTTGAATCTACGACAGTAGAAATTAGGGGGCATTACCTAAACCCACAAAATCACAATAGATGACGCGATATCTACGACAGTAGAAATTAGGGGCATTACCTAAACGTGGCGGCGTGGTATCGTTCCTGCCGGTATCTACGACAGTAGAAATTAGGGGCATTACCTAAACAACGCCATGAAAGATTCCGAAACTCTATCTACGACAGTAGAAATTAGGGGCATTACCTAAACTCATAGATTAGACGCTCGCCAGCATCGATCTACGACAGTAGAAATTAGGGGCATTACCTAAACA
>JAJPZB010000168.1 GCA_021204635.1 Opitutia bacterium
CGGCGCAGGCGACTTTTTGACGGAGGGCGTGGAGACCTTTTTGAGCGCGGGCGAACTGCTTTTTTGCTCGGGAAGTTTTTTCGTGCCCGGATTGGGCACGGAGACCTTTTTTTTCGACGCGGCGGATTGCTTTTCCTCCGTCTTGTCTTTGGAACTGCTCGACGACGAAGTTTTCGCGAGGCTCTCGGGCGAAACGAGATACACCACCAAACCGCAAATTCCAAAGATGGCACTCATCACAAAGCACGCCTTCAATCGCTCTATTATCCAACGAAACTCTCCCATTTGTCGGAGAAAACATTGAACTTTTAATTAAAACGCAAGGGAAAAATAAATGAAAATCTACATTAACACGGAAAACCAACCGCCGGTGCTTTCGACGACGCTTTCGACGAAAACCGACGAGGAAGGCGTCTTGCGCGTCTATTCGCAAGGCTCGTCGGGCACCGTCTCGGAACTCATTTTCAAGCGCGGAACGACCGTCAATTTCGACGTCGTCGTTTGCGGCAACGACATCGACGACAACACCGTCGCCGCCCTGCGTTTCGGCGTGAAGCTCAAAGGCAAATACGATGACGTGCTCGTCGTCTCAGCCGAGGCGAGCGGCCCGGGCGAGGCGGTGGAGCTCGGGCGGCAATTTTCGCTTTCGTGCACTTTTGATTCGGCGGTAATCGATACGGCGCTCGCCGTAAATTCCGACGCGAGCGACGACGTCGAAAGCGCCTCGTTTATCGCCGAAATCGCATGGGAAAACACGGCAGGCGAGGTCACGGCGACAAAGACCGTCTCGGCAACGATCGTCAACAACGTCTTGCGCGTGGGCGACGCCGACGCGGGCGCGGCGACGAGCGGTATTTCCGCGAGCTGGTCGGCGCTCATGGTCGTGCGTTTGCCATACGCCGAATACCTCGCACTTTGCGAGGCCGACGAAGATATCGAGGACGTGCTTTACGTGTGCCCCGACGCCCCCTCGACAACGGCGGAATTGGAAGCCCGCGTGACGACACTGGAAGAAAACCAAGTCTCGACGGAATATTTTGAAGAAAACCTCGCCGAAATTAACACCAGCTGCGCGACGCAGATGTCGTCGATGTTGTCTCAACTCGAGGACGCGACCTCGGTTGCGACGTCGTCTAAGTTGGGCACGGTAAAGATTGGAAGCGATACGGTGTATTACGATTCGGAATGCGAGTTTGTGACGCTCGACGCCAATTCCGCCATGGTCGTACATATGGCGACGATCGACGACTTGGGCGTGATAAAACTTGGCACCGAAACCGTCATCACCGACGGGATAAACGTCGGTATCCGCTCGGGAAAACATGCGTGTGTTTCGAGCGCCGACGTCGTGAGCGCCGTTCAAACATCGCTCAACGATGGAACTTTGGATTTGGCGGGTACGGCACTGGCAACAAGTGTTTCCGACCTTGCCGGCGACGTCGAAGCGCTCACGACAAAATTGACCGCGCTTGCCGACCAAGTTTCCGCGCTCTCGGAAAAATATTCCACGCTTGCCGATGTTGTCACGGAGCAGGCGCAAGATTTTGCCGAGCTCAAAACGACGGTGGACAACCTCGTCGATGTCGTTAAAGGAATGAACGAGGACGACGACGAGACCGACACCGGCGACGAGAGCTCCGACGATCAATAACTCTCGAAAACGGAAAGGCGGCAAAAATGGCGTTTTACGTTTATGTCGATTTGACGACGCCGACGGAGGGCGTGCCCAACGGTTGCGCCGGTGAGTTTGATACCGAGGTCAAGGCGGGCGGAACGGTGACTTTGCAGGTTGACAGTATGGGCTCGGTGTGTAGCGGTTGCATTGCAGGCGGCGGCATAACGGTGAACGCCAACACCCCGCCCTATGCAAACGCGGGCTCGGCGAAAATTTTGTCGTCGGGCACTTTTAATTTTACTTATTCTGGCGCAAATTCGAGCGGCCCGGGCTACGTCAAAATTAACGTCTGCGACCCGGGCGAGGAAGATGACACTCTAAATTCCGACGGGACCAACACCTCGACGGTTTACGACACGGAAATCGAAAAAATCGGCAAAACAAATTGGCGGAAAGAGGTAATGCTTTCCGAAAAATTCGTTTTGACGAAATCGGGGCAAGCCATTCAAGGCTCGGTTTTATATGACGTCGCGCACTACGTTTGGTATAAAGCCTACACGCGCACTTGTAAAAACGACGGAACGGAAATTTCGCGCGAGCGCAACGAGGATGCCGACAAAAAGAAATGGGAGACTTACATCTATAACGTGAAGAGCATGGCGTTTTCCGAAAAGTGGGACGGCTCGACATCGCCCGTTGTGAAAACATTCCATTACACCGACGACGTCGCGTGCATCGAGGGCGATTTTGAGTGGACGTTCACCAAGTCGGGCGGTTTTGGCGAGGGCCCCGACAAGACAAAACCGCAAAACAAAAACGACAGTTCCAACGACGACAATTCCGGCGGCGGTGGTGGCGGCGGGGGAATAAGCATTGGCGGCGGCGGGTCGTCGTCGAGCGGTGGGAGCGGCTCGTCGAGTGGTGGGAACTCCGACGGCGGGGACGATTCGGACGGGGACGATTCCTCCGACGATACCTCGGGCGGCGATTCCGATTCGGCAAGCAATTCGGGTTTTTACATTCGCCCGACCTCTCGCGCGAAAACCTGCGAAGCGGGCTCGCAAGAGGTGGTGTTTTACAACGGCGTGCCCGACAAAGTTTCTTACAGCGGCAACGGGATAACGAGCGCGACGCTGGGCGGGACGGTAAATTTTTCAGCGAACGAGAGCACCGAGGCGAGGTCGTTTGCCGTCACGTGGACGGTTACGGGCTCGAAGTTGCTTGGGACAAACGACCAATCGGGCACGCTCACCATCACTCAGGCGGGCACGGGCGAGCTCGCCGAGGGCGACAACGCCGACAAGGAAATTATCCGCGACCAAATCACCGGCTCGGATTCGGGCTCGGGCGGCTTGCCCGGGTTGACGCTGGCGCTTGCGATTGACCCAAGCCATTACACGGCGACGGCGAGCGGCGCGGTGTTTTTGGTGGCGGTGGAGACGCTTTACGGGTGGAGCTGGGCGACGTCGGCGTCGTGGGTGTCTCTCTCGCGGTATTCGGACTATTACGCGCTTGTCGTTGTGGACGCGAACACCGCCGAGGCGGCTCGCTCGGGCACGGTGGTGTTTACCGACGAAGCGGGCTCGAAAGCGACGCTCTACATCGCGCAGGCGGGCACGGGCGAGGACGCGCCCGAGGACGAGACGCCGTGGCTCAACCTTTTCCCGACGACGCTTTACGGCGTGGATAACACGGCGCGGCAATGGACGGTTTACACGACCGCGAGCGAGAAATTTATGCTCCACCCCGCGACGACGATTCCGGATTGGCTCACGGTCACTTTGCCATATCGCGACGGCGCGGCTTTGACCTCGGAGACGGAGCTTTGCGAGGATTACCTGCAAATTGTTGCCACGCGCAACGGCGACACCGAGCCGCGCTATGCTCAATTTGATTTTTGTTTCGTTTCAGCCGCCGAGAGCTCCGACAACCCCGAAATTGCGGCGACGCTCTACATCGGGCAAGCGGCGTATGTTCCGCCGGATAATTCGCTAAATTTCGAGTTTATCGAAATCGGCGCGGCGGCGGAAAGCTTGGAGCTTGGCGGCGTTTGCCGCGACGGCTGGACGTGGACGGTCGATACCGACGCGTTTCCGGATTGGATAGACGCCGTTTCGATTGCGACGGGCACGGGCAACGACGAAGCGTTTTCCGTGGAGCTCGCAATCGCCGAAAACACGTCGAGCGAACCGCGCTGGGCGACGTTTGGCGTCGTGTTTACGAATCCGGATACGGGCGACGTGGAGACGAAAAGCGTTACCGTTTATCAGCGGGCGGCGGATAACTCCGACCCGCAAGACATCGAAATTGTTTCGGGCTCGGAGCTCGAATTTGATTACTCGGGCGGCTCGCAAACGATCGTCGTAAAGACGAGCGGGAACGCCGCGCCGATTGTCTCGGCGACGGGCGACGAGGACGCCGAGATTGTCTTGACGGAATCGGCGGTTTCCGACGAGGGCTCGCTTTTCACCTACACCGTAACTCTCGGCGAAAACACGCTCACCCGCGCGCTTTCGGGCTCGTTTACTTTTACGTTGCCCGCCGAAAACGGCGCGGGCTGGATGGTGGCGACTTGGAAACAGGGAATTGAGCCACCAAAGGAATTGAGGACTTATGTCGCGGGGCTTTTCGTGAACCGCTCTCGGCTGAAATTCTTTTGCAGGAAATGGAGCAGCTAAATGATTACGATACCGAAAAAATTCTCATCGGGCGGCGTGCTTTCCGCCGACCGGCTCAATGAAATCATTGATTGCCTTTCGGAGATTGCGTCGGTGCAGACGGTGGCGGAGGTGCACGGCGGCGCGGGCTTGGTTGAGAGCAACGGCCCGGGCGGTCGCGTGCTTTCGCTTGCCAATTTCGCCAAGGGCGACGCCTCGACCGAGGCAAAGAGCGAGACGAGCGACGACGGCGATTCATTCCCGTTTAAAGCGACATATAAAGACGGCGCGCTCACAATTGCGGCGGGATATGTCTTGGTGCGCCCAAGCTCTTTTTTGCGCGGCGCTGGCACCGGCGAGGGAATGAAGATAACGAGCGGCTCGGAACTGATACAGCAAACGCTTTCGATTCCACAAAAGAAATATTCGTGGGTCGCGGAATATCCCGAAAGCGAGATCGCGTTTTTGAGGTCGGCAAATTTCACCGCCGAGGGCTCGACGGTGGCGACGGCGAAAATCGCAATGCCGCAATACAAAGTGGAAAAAACGACGACGGAAATTACCGTGCCGGGCTCGGCGTCGCTTTCGACGGAGTTGACGAGCGTTGACATCCCGAGCTCGGCCACGGCGACAATTTCCACAACAACGGCAAAAGCGATCACGTCGTTGACGATAATTCCGGATACGATGTGGGCAAAGTTGCCCGTTTCCGATTCGGACGGCGGGACTTACTACACCTCCGAAATAATAATTCACGTCGGTGAAGACCCCGCCGAGAAAACCGAGCTCACGTCGTTTGTGACCGGGATAAAAACTTCCACCGCCACGGGCTCAACGACGAATTACAAATTTGTGAAAACTGCGACGCTTTCGACGGGCTCGACGACGAAGTTGAAAGCGGTAAGCGATGTTACGATTTCGCAAAGCGGGACGAGCGACACCGATGTCTCCGTCACGATTCCGACGGGCACGTCGTTGAACACGACAACGGAGCTTTTCAACCCCGTTACGGGCGGCGAAATAAAGAGCGAGGACGACGAGCCGATCGAGCTTTCGTTTCAATATCAAAAGCCGAATGTTGAGCCACAATCGGTTGACACCGCCGGCTCTGAATTTTCGCAAGAAACCGACAAGGCGTATTTTAAGCCGAAAATGTTTCCCGTCGCGGGCACGGAGTTTGCTTGCGGCGCGGGCGCGGTGGTGGTCTTGATTTGCAGGGTGACGGACGGCAACGAGCTTTCTACGGAATGGAAGCTTACGACGATGGAGGAAGCGACGAGCGGCGAGGCGCTTGAAGAATCGCCGCAGATTTTGCGCGTGAAATTGGAGACCGCTTTTGCGACGGTTTCGGAAACGACGGACACCGGAGAGAGCGTGAGCAACCCGGCTTTTTATCTGAAAGCAGACATCGATCGCACGGAATTTTTGGGATTTGCGACGACGTTTCCGATTGCGGCGGTTGTCGCCGAGGGCGAAACGGAGGAAGACGGCGTGCGCGTTGACCAGCTGAACGCGGGTTGCCTCACCCTGCAACCGTCGTTTTGTTTTTCGCTCAATTCCGAGGAACAACCGGTGGAAGACGGCGCAAGCGAAAGCACGCCCGCCGCCGCGCGCGTTGTGGTTTTCCAGTTGGAAAACAGCGAATTTTTGGAAGCGCTTTCGGCGAAAGTTTCGCCGGGCGAGGAATGAGAAAAAAAACGAGATGAAGGCGGAAAAGATCATCGAGTTGGACAAGGCGAACGCCCGCGAACTGCGCGCGGCGTTTTGCGAGGGCTTTGCGCCGACGGTGAGGCTTTCCGTGGCGGATTGGTGCGAAAAACATGTTGACGAGATCCCGTATTCGCCGATACCCGGGCCGTTCCGCGCATACAACGCGCCGCAAATGCGCGACGTGATGGCGGCGATTGTCAACCCGCGCGTGAGGCTCGTTTTTGTGATGGCGAGCATACAATCTTCCAAGACGCTTTCGCCCGAGCTCGCGCTTGCCTATATTATCCCGAATTTGCCCGGGCCGACGCTCTGGCTCGACGTGACCGACGACGCCGCCAAGCTTCAATCGGAGACGCGCTTGCAACCGCTCTTTGAGCACTGCGCGCCGGTGAAAGAGCTTTTGCCGGCGGACAAAAACAAGCGGCGCAATCGCACGATTTTTTTCACCAACGGCGCGACGCTATGGATCCTCGGAGCGAGCAATCGGCGCAACCTGCAAAGCCGCTCCATCAGGTGGCTTTTTGGCGACGAGACTTGGCAATGGCCGACGGGGCGAATGGTAGAAGCAGAGGCGCGCGTCGCCGCTTTCGGGCGGCTCGGCAAATGCGTTTTCACCTCGCAGGCGGGCGCGGTGGGCGACGACACCGACCGAAAATTTCGCACGACGACGCAAAGCGAGTGGTGTTTCCAGTGCCCCGTTTGCGGGCGCGTTCAGCCCTACAAATGGGAAAACGTGCATTGGGACAAGGCGGCGAAAGACGTGGAGACGGGCAAATGGGATTTCCAAAAAGTGGCGGCAACCGCGCATATGCTTTGCGAGGCTTGCGGCGCGCGTTTCGAGGATAGCGCGGGCGTGCGAACCGAGCTGATGAAAAGCGGGCGATTTGTCGTGCAAAACCACGACGCGACGGCGGGCGCGGTGGGTTTCCGCTGGAACTCGCTTGCTTTCATGGAATGGGGCAAACTTGCCGAGATGTTTTTGCGCGCCAAAGAAAACGCACGCAAGGGCAAGATCGCAGACCTTGCGGCGTTTTACCAACAGCGCCTCGCGACGCCCTGGCAAGACGAATTTGGAGACTTTGACGCGGCGGCTTTTTCCGCGCCCGAATCCGGATACAAACTCGGCGACGAAAATTGGGAATTGGAAGGGCGAGCAGACGCCGAGGCGCGCGTGTTTGTCTGCGCGAAAGATTTCGCGGGCAACGCCGACGCGCCGAGACTGCGCTTTCTGACCGCCGACGTGCAAGACGGCTATTTTTATTTCGTCGTGCGAATGTGGTCGCCCTCGGGCGATTCGCGCTTGCTCGCCGCCGGAATGGCGCAAACGTTTGACGACCTGCGCGACATCCGCGACAAGTGGAAAATTCACGACCGATTTGTGTTTATCGACGGCGGATATTTGACGCAGCGCGTCGCCGCGTTTTGCGCAGAAAACAACGCCGTAATGCTCCTCGGCGACCGCATGGCGGGCCGCGCGTTTTTCAAACACGCAGACCGGCAAGAGCGCGTGTATTCGCCTCGGCGGGTGATAAAGGCGGGCAACGGCAAAGTCTGCGAATCGTTTTACTTTTCAAACCTGAGTTGCAAAGACAAGCTCGCAGAGCTCCGACGCGGCGAGAGCGAACGCTGGGAAATCCCTTGCGACATCTCGCCCGACTACATCAAACAAATGGGCAACGAATACCGCTCCGAAAGCGGAAACGGAAAACCGATTTGGCTAAGAAAAGGCTCGCGCCCAAATCACTTTTTCGATTGCGAAACAATGCAGGTCGCCGCCGCTTTCATGCTCAAAATCCTCGGAGGAAACAACAACGCCGAGCCAGCTTCAACGCCGAAAACCGCGAGCGGTGTTTTTTGGGGAGGAGGAAGTCGCCGATGAAGATTTCTTTTTTAACATCGCGTCGGCGCGGGCGTTTGCTTCCTCGACAAGCTTTGCCAAAACCTCTCCCTTGCCCAACTCGAGAATCATGTTTGCCCGAGCAATTTCCCCAGGCGTTTTCGCCGTCGTTTCCTTTTCTCCAAAAAGCACCATTTCCTCGAGATGTTCTTTCGCGTAGCGTTTCCACGGCCATTTCCCCAACTCATACGCAAATCCGCAGACAATCCCAAACCCTATGCATACCGATATCGCCGACTTCAATTTTTTTTCGTTCCAACGGTTTAGAAAAGACCAATCAATATCCGGCGGACCAAAAACCAAAATTCCCACAACAAAGGCAACAAAAACAAGCAACCAAACCCAAAAAAGATACACCATTGTTTGATTGCAAAATTGTTCACGCGCAATTGCTATTTTGTCGCTTTCCTGTTTCAGACGTTCGATTTCATCGGGCGGCAAAAGCGGAACGCCGCGAAAAGGGAGCGGCGGATCCGTCTTTTTGTGCATGTTTATTAAAATATATTGCGATGAATCCACCGCGAGGCGGCTTAGCTCGGGCTCTGGTTCAGGCTCGGGCTCGGCGGGTTGCTCGGGCGCGTCGCTCACCGTTTGCACTTGCGTTTTCCCGAGTTTTGACCGCAACGCCTCGCTTTCCAACTCGATTTGCAGCCGAGCTTTTTCGAGATCGGCGCGCTCCAATTCCGCGCGCAACTGCTCAACGGTTTTCTGGGAATTTGGGTCGAAATCTAACGGATCGGACATTGTTTCTCAGCAGATCAGCGGAACGTATGGTTGAGGCAATATCCCCAAGCGAACGAGAGATTGCACAAATTCGTCGGAATCAAAATTCACCGTTATCTTCACTCGAGCCCAATCATTGCGCAATTTTGCATTTTCCAACTTCACCTTTAACAACTCAATTTCGAGCCGCGTGCGCTCCAATTCCGCGCGCAACTGCTCGGCGGTTTTCGGAGGCTTTGTGGTGAAATTGGGGGAACTTTTCATGCTCAAAAAATAGAAACAACAAGAAAGGAATGTCAAATGCCAAGTGTAAATGTAGAATTTAACGCCGACGCCTCCAACCTCAACGCCGCAATTGCCTCGGTGCGAGAGAACGTAAAAAGGATGTCGGAAAGTATCAAAAGCGGGCTTTTTAACACGCAGACCATCTCGAACGTTGTCGCCCTCAAAATTTCCAACATGATGACGTCGGCGGCAAACGCGGTTACGTCGGCGGTTTCCGACGCAATGGCTACTGCGTGGACGCAGGCGGCGCGGTTTGACGACGCCTCGGTGAGGCTTGCGCCGTTTGTGGGCGGGCTGGAAAACGCGCGCGACCTTTGTGAAGATTTGCGGCGCGAGGCGGCAAACGGCGTGATGAGCTTTGAGGATTTGGCGGGCGTTGCCGGCAAACTCTCGACGGTTTTCTCAAACACCTCCGACGTGAAGAAATGGACGACCGTTTTCCACGATTTGGCGGCGGGCACGGGAATCGACATAGACACGCTCGTTGGGCAATTTGTCAAATCGGTTGCGCGCGGATCCGTATCCTCGAATTTTTTCGACGTTTTTGCGGCGCGCGGCGTCAATCTTTTTGAGCCGCTTGTCGCCGCAACCGGCGAGAGCGAGGCGTCGTTGCGACAACTGGCTAAAAACGGAACTCTTTCGCTCAACGCCGTGAAACAAACGTTGCTTTCGCTCACGACGGCGGGCGGAAAGTTTTCCGGCATGGCTGAAAAGATGAGCTCGACAGCGCAGGGCTCATTCAACTCGCTCAAAGCAAATTTAGACATTGTTTTGGCAAAATTCGCCGAGCCGATAAACGAGCAGATCACGCCGGTGTTGCAACGGATTTCAAAATTTTTGGGCGACAACGCAAACTCAGTCAAAGCCATTAGCGCGAGGCTTATTGAGTTTACGAAAATGGCGGCCTCGGTGGTTGCTGTTTGCGCGAAAATGCTTCCCGCGTTAGCCGGCTTTCTTGCCGTGCAAAAAGTGATAAACGCGGCGAGCACGGTTACGGGCGGTTTTGTGGCGATCTTAAAAGTCTTGCAACAAACCGCGATTGCGGCGATTGCGGCGCTTTCAAAAGGGTTTCTTGCGGTTGCGGCAAACATTCGCGCCGCGACATCGGCGTCGATAAAATTTATCGCGACAAACAAAACAGCCGTTGCCTCAGCCTTAGCGCTTGGCTCCGTGCTTGCGGTTGAGGTGTGGAAGGATAGCAAAGAGGACAAATTAACTCGGCTCGACCGGATGTATGCGCAGCTGAACGAAGCACAAAAAGAATTTTATGCGGCGGAATCGCCCGACGCCCTCGTCAAAGCTTACGACAAAATCCGCGCCGCAATTGAAAGATTGAGCACCGAGGGAGCAAAGCTTCACGAAAAACTCGGGACAAGGTCTGGATACAATTTCGACGCGCTCTCGAAAATCTGGGAAACCAATTTCAACGAAGCCAACGCCGCGTTTCCCGACAAAATGGCGGATGTCGCCCGCGAGCGCTCAATCCAACGCTTTCTCGATTTTTGCAAAAAATCGCAAGAGCAAATCGATAAATTTAACGCCTCAAACAAAACAATTTCCGACCAGCGCGAGGACGTTTTGGGCGGCGTGCACGAAGATGATCTCGCCTCGGTTGAAGCGTCGCTCGACGCATTGCGCCAAAAAAACGGATTGAGCGACCAAGAATACCAACACGCGCTTAAACTTATCGACGCCAAGCAAAAATTGTTGGAGCTCGACCAAGCCTCGGCGCAGACAAAAGACGCCTACCATCAAAAAATTATCCTCTTGCAAGCCGAGCTCGAAGGCACGGAGGCGCTCGCCGCCGCGAAAGAAAAACTGCACAAAGCAGAGCTCGAAAAACAGGGAATCGCCGCCGGATTTTCTAACGACGACGCCCGCGCCGTCGCACAGGCAACAATCGAATTGGAAAAACAAGTCGAGGCGAAAAAAGCAGCCGACGCGCTCGCCGAATATAACAAAGACACCGAAATTATCGCCGCCGAAAATTGGCTGTGGGTTTGAGGGTGCCGCGCGTGACGCCGAGGCGGCTTTCGAGGCGCAGAGCGCGCCAGAGAGCGTTGCCGTCGATTTTGCCGGAAAAGAGTTCGCGGTAGCGCAACAAGATTTCGCGCGTTCTTGCGGCGCTTTCATCGACAAATTCCACGCGGAATCGGCGCGCGCCGGCGTCCGCAATCTCGCGGAAAAACTCGGCTCCGGTCTGCGCTCGCGCGTTGTAGAGCGTGTTCCGGCAAGCGGCATCGGCTTTTAGCAAATGCTCCTGCCCGGTGCGATCCCGCAGTTTCACGGCGTGTTTTTCGCACGGGCGGCCGCAGTCCCGAAAATTTTTCCCTTCGCTCAAAAACGCGCAGAAAACGCAGTGCTCCATGTGAAACATCGGCATGTGCTGGTGGATTACGACCTCGATATTTTCCGGTTCGGTGACGCCGGCGAGCAAATCGCGCAATTGCTCGAAATTCATGTCGTATGACGCTGTCACACTCTCCAAACCAAGTTCCCGCAGGAAGTATTCCGCCGACAATGTGTTCGCCACATTCAGCGAAAAATCGCCTCGCAGCCGCTTCCCCGCGAATGCCCGCAAATGCTCGTGGTTTCGAGCGAGAAAGCCGTCCGCCCCGCAATTTTTTACGATTTCCAAAATCGCGTCGTCGCCGGGCTTAAAAATTCTCGGGGCTTGCGCCCAGAAAAGTGCACCCGCAGCGTGCGCTTTTTCCGCCGCCGGCTTGTAATTTTTCGGGTTCTCAAACTCGCAGTAAATCTCGCCAAAACCAAGCTCCAAAGCGCTTTCCAACTGCGCAATCTCGCGGATTACGGGAATGATTTTCAACTCGGAATTTTTCGTGGAAATTTTATGCGAAATTTCGGCATTGCAGCCGGCGACAGACGGCGAAAGCGTCCAGCGCACGCGGCGTTCTCGCGCCTCCAAAATTTGCTCCACCAACGCCCGCCTGACCTTGTTCGCGACGCTCGCGGGGGCGAGAGGTCCGCCGAAAATTTCGCATTCCCACGCGCCCAAATGAAGCCCCGTGTTTCCAATCCTCGCGAATTGCTCGCGCAAATATTGCGCTGTTGCGGGCTTGTTTTCTGCGGCAACAAGCTCGCGCTCGGATTCCGCCGAAACCTCGTTCCCAAATTCGTCGCGCATTGTCGCAAAAAGCTTTTCACCGACTTTCGCCCGCACAAAAATTTCGACGGGACGCGTCCACCTCGGCAAATCTCCGGCAAAGCTTTCGCGCAGATTTTTGATCAGGGCAACGTCTGCCGTTTTCCAAATTTTGTCGCCGCGCCGCACGCGTTCCCATCTGATTCCCGCTCTCGCGAAGCCTATAAAATTTCGTGCCGGAGCATTCTCGCGAGCGTTTTCGACGGAGTAAACGTATCCGCCCTCCTCTTTCTCTTCCGGCGTTCCGGCGTCAAAAACAACGCCATCGCCAGGCTTCAACGGTGCACGCAAATTCGCAAAAATCCCGTCTTTGCCGAAGCCCGCAATCTCGCCGAGAAAAACGCCGCGCTTTTTGCCAAACCTCGCGTGAACGAGTTCGCGATTGTTGATGCCGCGAAACCAGCCGGTGTACAGCCCGCGCGAAAACGCCATTTCCATCTTGTATGCGTGATGGCGACTGAGTTCCCGCGCAAACTCCGCCAGCGTCTCGCGCGGCGCACCGTCGCGGAACATCGTCCAAATCCGGTCGAGCGAATCGCGATAAACCTGCGTCATCGCGGCGACATATTCCGGCGATTTCAGCCTGCCCTCGATTTTCAGCGAGCGCACGCCGAGGCGAATGAGGTCGGGCAAAATTTCCACGCCTGCCAAATCTCTCGGTGACAACAAATATCGCCGCCCGCCGAGCGAAAGCGCCTCGCCGTCGCAAATCAATTCGTAGGGCAAGCGGCACGCCTGCGCGCACTCGCCGCGATTCGCCGAGCGCCCGCCGAGAGATTCGCTCGTCAGGCACTGGCCGGAATACGCGACGCAAAGCGCGCCGTGCACGAAGGTTTCGAGCGCGAGAGTCGGCATGCCGGCTTGTTGCGAGTTTTGAATTTTTTCGATTTCCGCGAGCGAGCATTCGCGAGAAATCACGGCGAGAGACGCACCAATCTTGCGCGCAAAATCGACGCCGGCGGCAGACGTTATCGTCATCTGCGTCGAAGCATGAATTGGGAAATCCGGAGAAATTTTCCTGATGAGCCGCGCGATCCCAACGTCTTGGACAATTGCGGCGTCAACGCCGGTGGCGATGATTTGTCGCAAATTTTCCTCTGCCTCGGCGAGTTCGTCCGTAAAAACGAGAGTGTTGAAAGTCACATACCCGCGCACGCCGCGACGATGCAACCCGCGCATCAATTTGGGCAAGTCGTCAAGGACAAAATTGTCAGCCCGAGCGCGAGCATTGAATTTCCCCACGCCGAAATAAATCGCGCCCGCGCCGTTTTCCACTGCGGCTTTCGCGCATTCCCAACCTCCTGCCGGCGCAAGAATTTCCGGCTTCTCGCAGGCTTCAACCATGGTCGCAGAGACTACGCCTCGCCCCAAAATTTCTCACGCGCAAATTTCGCCCCACCACCAACCCTACCACCACTAACCCAAATTCCACCACCAACCCGAATCTCACCACTAACCCAAATCCCACCACTAACCCTGCCACCCAAATCCCACCACCAAGCCAAATCCCACCACCAACCCAAGTTCCACCACCAAGCCGAGTTCACAGCAAGGTGGGGTTTAGTGGAGGGGCGAGGTGGAGAGGATTGTTGCGAAGGTGGTGTTGTCGAGCCAGCCCTCAGTGGAAGTGCCGTTGTCGAGTTCGACTTTGACGAGCGAGGCGCGTTCGCGCGTCTCCAAGATTTCCACGGTTGTGCCCGCTGCAATTGTTGCGATTTTCTGCGATGAATTTTCCACGGGGAGATTCCGTAGCTCGGCGTTTGTTGCCACCACAATCGCGGCATTGTTGTCAAAAAGCACATGCCTTTGCCATGCGGCATTTGCCGCGCAGAACGAGGCGACAACGACCGCCACCACTATCCCGAAAATCTCGCGAGAGCGTCGCCGCGACAAACGTCCGCTCAGGAAAATCAGCACGCCGAGCCAAACCCCGATGCCTGCGACAACCGCCCATGTCGTCGCGCCACAACAATCCCGCACGAGGGCAAGCACATCGAGCGGCGTCTTCACCTCGCCGCGCACGGGGACGCCGAGTTTGCGGCATGCCGCGTTCATGTTGGAGAGAGTGTCGGAGCGCGAAATGTCGAGCCGGCGGGAGCGCTCGTAGCAAACAAGGGCGCGGGCGTATTCGCGATTTTGGAAAAACGCGTTCCCGAGGTTGAACCAAACATCTGCCGAGAACGGCGATTCTTCCGCGAGCGCGGAAAACCCTTCGCAGGCACGGGCAAAGTCGCCGGCGGCGTATGCGTCTTGCGCGACAACAATCTCGTTGTCGCGCGCTGGCGGGGGATTGTTGTCGTTGTCGGAGGCGCGGAGATTTTTCGGGAATGCGAGCGCAACAATGCCGACGAGCAATATGACGAATGCGCTGCGGCGGATTGCGTCAATCAAAATTTTGCGCGATTTCTCGAAGCGGGTTCCGCGCGCCACAGGGCTGTATCCCGCGAGTTCTGCCGAGGCAAAAATTTCCGCGAGCTCGGGATTTTTCAACGATTTTTTCGCCGCGTCGGCGGAACTTGCTCCGGTCGCGTCGGCTATGTAGTCGGCGACCTCCGTCCGGACGAGTTCGTCGAAATTTTCTGCGTTTGTGGCGGCAAGTTTTTTCAAAATTTCCCGCTTGCGCGAACTCGCCCGCGCGCGCCGCGACAGCGTGGGATCGCTTTCCATGCGGGAGCGACGGCGGCAACGCAGTTCGACCAAGCCCGCGAATGCGAGCGCGACAACGGAAATCGCTGCGCCGAGCGCAAGCGCAAACGCGCCACCGTGCGGGCGATTTTTCCCGTCGGCGATAGTTGCCGCCGAGAGCGAACGGTTGTAGAGAATGTTGTCGGCAAGATTCTTTGCCGCGACAACGCCGGCGGTTTGTGGTGGCGAATCGTTTGTGGCAGCAGGTTTGCCGGCGAAAACCTCCGTTGCTCCCGCCGTTGTCGCGAGGGTTTTGTCTTCCTCACACTCAAATTTTTTCTTGACCTCAAAAATTTCATAGTCGCCGGCGGCAGGGTTCAATCGCGCGAATTTCAGGTCTGCTTCGAGTTTTCCTGCGGAAAGCGGAATCAGCATCCAGCGGATTTGTCGCAGGTTTTTCGCGGCTGAGACAGAGGCGGATGCGGTTGGTCGCGAGCGCGATTTTTCCGCCCAGGTGCTTTCCGAGATTGTCGAAACCTCCGGCGGATATGCGCGGAATCCGGGGAGCGAGATCTCGGGCGCGACAATGGAATCGCTGGCGCAATCGACGAAGAGGTCGAGATACAGCGGCGCGCCCTGCTTCACTGCCGCCGCGCTGTCGTCGAGCGGGAATGATTTTTTGCCGTCGGAAAATTCGCAGAAAATTTCGCCGGCGGAGACAATTCCGAGATCGAGGGCATTGTCGGGAAGCGGCGGGCGCGGGCGCACTTCCACGCCTCCGAGAGCATCTTTGAGCGGGAGCGCGACCGTGGTTCCGCGCTGCGCGAATGCCGAGCGAGCGCCGAAAAAGCTGTCAGGAAACGCGCTCGGGAATGCTGACGCGCGGTTTCCCGACGTCGGCAACACGCAATTCGCGTCGCAGCTGAATTCCACATCGAATGTACCCGGCTTTATCGCGAGGAGATTTTTCCGAAAAATCAGCGCATTGTAGGTCGCGCCTTCGAGAGTTGCCTGCCCTTTTTGCGCCTCGTCGGCGTCGGAAACGGAGAACGCGCTTTCGTCGGAAATTTGCGGGACGGACGCGAGCGACGCCGAAACTCTCGGGTTCGCGAGAACATAGACGGTGACGGGAATTTCCTCTCCGACAAAATAGAATTTCCGCGAATTGTCGCCGCGTTCAACCCGCATAAACACAGCCTCGGAGAGCTCCACCTCCCTGCCATCGACGCCGTAAATTCCGGAAGTTGCCTTGCCGGCGGCAAAGCGAAGCGGGCGCGTGAAATATTCGCCGCGATCGGTCACGACCTTGAAGCTCGGGATTTCGATTTCCCCGGGCTTCGTGACGACAAAGCCGAACGAAGTCGAGGTTTTGACGTCGCCGTTAATAATGCTTGTCGAAGAGCCGCGCACGTTTTCGTGCCATGTGATGCCGTCGATTTGCGGAAACTCGACGGAGCGAATTTTGCCGACGCCGCTCGTCTCGATCGAGATGTTCGCCATGCTGTTTTGGACGATTGGGTTTGGCGAAATCGAGACTTCCAAAAGTCGCTCCTGCGCTGCGAAAAGCGTAGTTGCGATGCAAAGAAAAAGCGCGACGGGGAAAGCCCTACCAAGCGCTTTTCCGAGAAATTTTCCGAACAAATGCATGCCCATCTCGATGAAAAGTATCCAAGGTTTTTGCGTGAAACGCCGACCACGCCCCATGCGAACTTACTCTTTCACAATGCCGATTTCTGCTGCCGAGACATAATCGCCTTCGAGCGCGCGCGTTCCGGTGAAGCGGAAGAAGCGGGCTCTCTGCGGTGTGAACTCGATGATTTGCTCCTCGGGGCTTGCGCGCAAGTTTCCAAATTCGCCTTCCGCGACCTTGTGCCATTTTTTGCCGTCGAGCGAAAGTTCGAAGATGTATCTATCAGTCATGCCCGTGAAAGAACCGTCCTGCCGTGGTAAATAAGCGAACGCCTTCACGGAAATTGTCTCCCCCATGTTGACGGTTAGCGACTGGGGCAAAGTTTTAAGCGAATCCGTTTTCCAAAATGTTGCGGCGTTGCCGTCTATCGCGCTTTTTGCGTTTGTTCCGGCGACAGGGGCAACGACTTTCCACTTGTTTTTGCGAATTCCGGAAATCACGGGCTCGCTGTCGGCGGTGGAAATGTCAACGGAATCGGGGAACTTGAACAGCGAAATTTCGGAAATGCAGGGCGCCGCCGCAGACTTTGTTATGCGCAGGCGGACGCGGTCTGTCGTCACGGCGCCGCGCGGGAATTTGAGCATTGCCTGATTCCCAATCGAAGAGCCCTCGACGACCTCCTGCCAATTGTTGTCAACCCACGCGTCGAGCGCCCAGGCGTCCACGCGCTGCCCGAGGCGAATTTCCTCGCGAACGCGCACGACGTCGAACTTTGCCTTCTGCGAGAGCGTAATTTCGATTTCCGGCGATTTTGCGTTGTCAGACGTCGCCCAATACGTGTCCATATCGCCATCGACGGCGTTTTTCGCGGCAAAATTTGCGCCACGCACGTTGCTTGCCTTCACGGTTTTCGCGTTGAGCGCGAAGTCCTTGTGGTAAAGTTTGTCGCGCGCCTTTTTAAATTCCAAGAGCGCCTTGACGTCGGCGGGGTCGAGTTGCCCATCTCTGTTCGGGGCGACATTCAAAATGAGATTTGCGCCGCGACCGACGCAATCGAACCAAGTTTCCATGAGCTTACCGACGGACTTCACTTTTTTGTCCTGCCCGGGGTGCCAAAACCAGCCGGCGTTGTTCACCTTAGTGTCGCCTTCTGCGGGCACCCATCTTTCTCCGTCGCGCGTGCCGGTTCCGCCCCGTTCTTTCCCCTTTGTACCGATTGTGTGCCAGTGCGGATAATTCACAAAACCGTCCTCCGATCCGCCCCAACGCGCGTCTCCGTAGTGGCCTGCACCCCAGATTATGCAATCCGGCTGAATCCGCCTGATTTTTTTCACGATATCTTTGAAATTGTAATATTTTTCGGGGTCGCCGATGTTGCGCTTTTCCCGCGCGCCGCCGTAATAGCCGTCGCCGCCGTTCGCTCCATCGAACCATATTTCAAAAATCGGACCGTAGTTCGTGAGAAGTTCGTCGATCTGTTTGTTGTAGGTCTTGGTGTAGGCGTCGCCGGGCCTTTTCCCGTAGTCGGGATGGTTGCGATCCCAAGGCGAAAGGTATGTTCCGAACTTTATTCCTTCTTTTTTGCAAGCCTCGGAAAATTCCTTGACAACGTCTCCGCGCCCGTTTTTCCACGGCGTTTTCGTGATGTTGTGTGAGGTCGATTTCGTCGGCCACATGCAAAATCCGTCGTGGTGCTTGGCGGTGTAGATCACGCCTGCCATTCCGGCTTCTTTGCAAACTTTGACAATCGCGTCCGCGTCAAATTTTTGGGGATTGAAAATCGTCGGGTCTTCGTCGCCGTAGCCCCATTCTTTGTTTGTAAAAGTGTTCAGTCCGAAGTGTATGAAGCCGTAAAATTCCATTCTCTGCCAGGCGACTTGCTGCTCGGAGGGCAAGGCACCATAGGGCTTCGGGGCTCCGCTCGGCTGTTTATGCGGGTGAACGGCGCTCGGAATTGCCTGCGCCGCGACGGACGCCAACGCCAGCGAAACAACCGCGACAACGCGAGGTATTTTTTTCAAAAGCCTCCAACCAAAAACGGAATTGTTTGCGCCAAACATTCTGCCCGCATTCTCCCATTTCTCCGCGCAAATCGCAATTTCCAAATAGCGGAGAACAGCGGTGGGCGCCGCAAGGCTCTACGCCTCTGCCGGCGGCGGATTCATCATTCGCATGAGGCGCGCATCCAAGTCGCGAGCCGCGTCGTAGCCGGATTTGCGCAGCGAATGCGCCATGACCGCAACCTCGACGAGGCGCGCCATGTCGCGGCCAGGGCGAACGGCGAGTTCGACGAGCGGGACGCGGACGCCCAAAATATCCACCTCGCGCAGCTCGAGCCCCGTCCTGTCCTCGTCCATCCCCTCGCGCCAATGCACGAACGAGACCACGAGGTCAATGCTCTTCTCGCGGCGCACGGCGCGAATGCCAAACATGCTCGCGACGTCGATTATCCCAATGCCGCGACATTCCATGAAGCCGCGAGAAACTTCTTTGCCGGTGCCGATGAGCGAATTTTCGCCGACGAGGTTCACGAGAACGTAGTCGTCCGCGACAAGGGAATATCCGCGTTCTATCAGCGCGAGCGCGCACTCGCTTTTGCCCACGCCGCTTTCGCCGAGCAGGAGCACTCCGACGCCGCGAGCGTCGATCAGCGTGCCGTGCAGATTTGAGCGCGGGGCAAATTTTTGGTCGAGCAACAGCGTCGCCTCCGCCGAAAAATCTTTCGATTTCATGCGCGAGCGCAGGAGCGGCACCTTGTATGATTCCGCGAGCTCGACCATTGTCGGCGTGGGATAGAGGCCGCGCGAAACGATAATTCCCGGGATGTTTTTGCGGAAAATTTCTTCGAGAACGACCTTTTGCGTTTCCGTGCGCAAGTCAGAGAGATACGAGATTTCTCCCGCGCCAAAGAGTTGCAGGCGGCGGGAGCCGAAGTGCTTGAAATAGCCGGTCAGCGCGAGCGCCGGCCGGTTCAGGGATTTCTCGCCAATCTCTTTGTCGAGCCCGTCTTCGCCGGCGACAATCTCCATCTGCAAGCGCGATCGCGCCGCCTCGAAAAATTCCCTGACGGAAATTTTCTGCACGCGTTTTGCGCCGGTCGTCAACGAGATTACCTGCGGCTCCGCCGGTGCTTGCCCGGGCGCGAGCGCAGGATCGTTTTGGGGATCGCCTTCCGTTTCCAACTTTCGCCTTTTTGCCGAGAATTATTGCTTTCGTCGTCGCGCCCCGCGTTTCAGTCGCTCGCCGGCAACGGCGGTATGAGGTGCACTTCGTCGTCGTTGCGGTGCGGAGTTCCGGCGCGGAGATAATCTTCCGGAACCTGATATTTCCCTTGCAGTTCCTTCATTTTCTCCTTCATCACGGCGGTTATTTTTTCCGTCCCCTCTTCGCCATAGATGTTTCTCATCTCGGTCGGGTCGGAATTGAGATTGTAAAGTTCCCAAATGTCTTCTTTGTAGAAATGGATGAGCTTCCAATCTTCTTTGCCGTCGTGCGAGCGGAAATTCACCGCGCAGTGGCGGCGCACGGAGTGTTCCGCCGGATATTCATAATATTGATAGTAAAGCGAATCGCGCCAATCGGGGTGCATTTTCCCGTCGAGCAATTCTTTGAACGATTCGCCTTGCATTTCCTCCGGAACAGCGATTCCGCAGATGTCGAGGAACGTCGGCGCGAAGTCTATGTTCTGCGTGAGTTGCTCGATTTTCACGCCTTTTGCGACGCCGGGCCCTGCCATTATCAGCGGCATTCTGAACGATTCCTCGTAGGCAAAACGCTTGTCAAACCAGCCGTGCTCGCCGAGGTAAAAACCTTGGTCGGAGGCGTAGCAAACTACGGTGTTTTCTGCCAATCCGCTCTTCTCGAGATAGTCGAGCAATTCGCCCACGCCTTCGTCAACGCCGCGAATTGTCGCGAGATAATCCTGCAAATAGCGCTGATACGCCCAGCTCTGGAATTTGCGGAGTTTTTCCGCGTTTGCGGCGCACCATTCCTCGTCGTTGCGGTGCTTTCTCCACTCATTAAATTCTTCTTCGGAGCAAAGGCCGGCGTCGAAAAATTTGTTGTTCTTTTCGATGTATGCCTCGGTGAATTTTTTCACCTGCTCGTCGGACATCCGCGGCGGCAGCATTCCGCGCGGGAACGTGTGCTCATCTTTGCTCGGGAACAATTTCAAGTCCGCCGCCCAGCGCATTGTCCACAAAATCGACATATCCTGCTTTTTCGCCGCCTCGCGACCGGCGTAGTCGTCGAAAAAGTTTGATGGCTCGGGGAAAACTACGTTGTCGAAAAGGTTGTAATATTTTTCCTTCGGAATCCAATTGCGGTGCGGCGCCTTGAAGTGGACCATGAAGAAGAACGGTTTTGACCTGTCGCGCTCTGCTTCGAGCCACTGTATTGCGCGATTTGTGACGATTTCCGTGGAATATCCGGTCGGCAACGCAATGCCATTTTTGTCGGTTTTGGCAAACACGCCGTTCCCGAAATCGACTTCCACGCCTTCTGCAGCGCGCCCGCCTGCATTTCCGCAAATCATCTCCGGATTAACATATTGCCCCTGATTGATGAAGACCTGCCAATTGTCAAAGCCGGTCGGGTCGCTCGGAATATGCCACTTTCCGACAATGCTCGTCTGGTATCCGTTTTTTTGGAAAACCTTGGCGACGTTGTTTTGGCGATTGTCGAAAGAGCCCCACTCGTTGCTCATGTAGCCGTTGGCGTGCGAGTGCTTGCCGGTGATGATGTTGGCGCGCGAGGGACCGGAAATGGAATTGGCGCAATAGTTGCGCATAAAAAGCGCGCCGGAATTTGCGATGCGGTCGATGTTCGGCGTCGGCGCGAGTTTGCTTATCGGGTGGCCATACGCGGAAATTGCCTGCACCGCGTGGTCGTCGCTCATGATGTAAATAATGTTGAGCTTCTTCGGAGAATCGTGGCGCGTTTTCGGGCTTTGTGAATCGTCCGCGCCCGCCGCAAATGCCGTTCCCGCAGAAACAAAGCAACAAACCGCAAGCGAAAAACGCAACGCACCTTTGCAATTCGTCATTTTCATAGTGGTTTCGGAGTTTAATAATCTTGATAATTTCTGCGAACAAAAACTCGCGAGCCAAAACGGCTTGACGCATAAATCCTCTTTTGAGATTTTTTAACGACTTATGGCAAACACAACCGTCAATAACATAAGGCGGAAAAATATTATCCGCTACAACAACGACCTTTGCCTGGTTCTCGAATGCCAAGTTCGCACTCCCCCGAACAATGCGTCATATTGCCAAATGGAACTTCGATCGTTCTCCTCGGGGCGTGTAATTCCTGTTCGCACAAACATCGGCGCCTCTTTCGACGTCCTCGAAAACTCGATTAAACACCTCGAACTCCTTTATCAGGCGGACGGAAACTACGTGTTCTCCGACGCCGAGACTTTCGACGAATATCCGATTCCCGCGACAACGCTCAAAGACATCGCGGGGTTTCTCATCGAGGGGCAGAGCTACGACGTTCTCTTTGTCGAAGACAAGCCGATCACGGTGAATCTTCCCGCCTCAATCGAGGTCAAAGTCGTCGAAGCGCCGCCCGCTGTTCGTGGCAACACTTCGGGGAATGCGCAAAAGGCGGTCAAGGTGGAATCCGGCATCACCGTCATGGTTCCGCTCTTCATCGCAGAGGGCGAAGTCATCAGGATTAGCACGGAAAACCGCGCATACCTCGGGCGCGCATAAACGCGCAACAAACCCGAAATTCGCTCTTCCAAGCGCGAAAATTCCGCAGGAGCTTTCTCCTGCGGCGTTTGTGTGTCGCCACCACCATCGCGACACGGGTTGGTGGTGGCAGGTTGGAGGTAAAAACGAGTCGGTGGCGAGACTTAGGTTGGTGGCGAGTTGGGTTAGTGGTGAAGACAATTCGCGCGCGCAGTGTGCGATTCTCCCGCTAAGTTAGCGGGAGGGGACCGCGTTAGCGGTGAGGGAGTGTGTTCGTTGTGCGTCACCTGACTTTGCTCCCCACCACCAACCCAACCGCCACCACCAACCCCTCCGAAAAATCTCACCACAAACTCCCGCAGCACTTGCCGCCACCACCAACCCGGCTCCCCACCTGCGATGCCGGAGTACCAACGTAATTCTCCCGCTAAGTTAGCGGGAGGGGACCGCGTTAGCGGTGAGGG
>JAJPZB010000150.1 GCA_021204635.1 Opitutia bacterium
CCCTCCCGCTAACTTAGCGGGAGAATTACGTGTGGGCTCCTGCATCGCAGGTGGGAAGCCGGGTTGGTGGTGGCGGCGGGTTGGTGGTGAGAGGAGTTAGTGGTGAAGATTTTTTCGGAGGGGTTGGTGGTGGAGGTCGGGTTGGTGGCGGGAGCAAAGTCAGGCGACGCTCAACGGACACACTCCCTCACCGCTGACGCGGTCCCCTACCGCTAACTTAGCGGGAGAATCGCGCACTACGTGCGCGAAGATGTTTCCACCACCATCCCGACGCCACAAACCCATATCCCCACCACCAACCTACCTACGCCACCACTAACCCACCACTAACCTGCCACCACAATCGTGAGGGACGTTAGTCCCGAACAAATCCGTGTGACAATTTCTGTGGCAGTTTGTTGTCACCACCAACCCGGCTTCTCACCACCAACCCAAACCCGCCGTCACCAACCCAAGTCTCACCACCAACCCCTTGCAACAAACCCCTGCCTTTGTTTTGGCAGGGGTTAGTGGTGAGCGCGCCGAGGTTGGTGGAGGCTTAGAAGTTTACGCGGACGCCGACGTTGGCACTGTGCGAGAACGCGGAATTTGTGCCGGCGTCGAAGGTGTAGCTTGCGAAAATGCCGATGTTCCGTGTGATTCCGATGTTCACGACGGGACCGACCGAGAAGACGTCGCTCGACATCGCTTTCGCCGTTGCCCTGAACGAGCCGCCATTGTCGCCGCGATAGCGCGCGTCGATATCGACTTCGTCGCCGAAGAAATCGTGCGAATATGAGCCATCGACGCCGATCGACCAGTTTGTCCGCGCGAGCTCGAAGTCCCAGAAAATGCCGACGCCGACGCGGGTTCGCATGCTGTCGCCACTGAACGAATCGATGGCGAAAATGTTGTCGGAGAAACTTTCGACCTGCGAACGCACGTATGCGATTCCCACATACGGGCGCAGCGAAATCCCGATATCTTCCGAGAGGGTGAGCAGCATTCCCACATCGACGAATGCGCCGCCGTTCCAGACGTTGGTGTCGCCGTTTGCGTTGCCGAGAATGGTTTTGCGCCGCGCGCTATATGAGCCGTAGCCAAATTGCAAGCCCGCATTCACGAAGACCAAGTCGCCAATCATCTCGCCCGCGTATAGCGTGAGGCGGAAATCGTCGCTCTCGATTTTGCCGCCACCGTCGTGGATTTTTGCCTTGCCGTTGTCATACGCGAGCGAAACTCCCGCCATGAACGAACTGCCGATTTGGCAATCCGCGCCCACGAGGACGCCGTAGGTCTCGAAATCGAAAACGGGCGAATCTTTCGCGTTGTCGTTGTTGAGAAACGTCGATTGCGCCTGCGCGAAAAATCCCCATTCCGCAGTCTCGCCGGACGCCCAGTGTGTGGTGACTTCCTCGGGCTTTTCGCGCTGCGTCGCGAGGCGCGATTCTATCTGGCGCACGTCGTTGTGAAATGCAGTCGAGGGCATTGCGACCATCGCGGCATAGCTGAGTGGCGAGAGCGTCGTCATCGCCGCGCCAACGTCGCCGGAGTGGTTTAGAATTGCGTTGACAAGCGGGTCCAAGTCGCTCGCGGACTTTATGCCTGGCTCCAAGCCCAAGTCGCTGTCGCCGATGAGCGCAGCGATGAAATCCGTGCCTAAGCCGTCGTGCAAACGGACCTCGGAGAGCAGCTCGGGAATCGATTCCACGATCGTCACGCCGAGCCCATTGTCGGCGCTGTAAACCACGGCATATTCTTGCGCCATATCCGCGATGTACTCGTCTGTTATGAGAAATTGCTCGGTGGAAATTTCCGAATCGGCGGAGATTGTCGCGCCCGAGAAAATGGTGAATTGCTCGCCACTGTCGGGGGCGATGTTGAGCTTTGCCGTCGCCGCGAGAACGATTTCGCCGTCGTTTGTGAATGCGACGCTTTCGCCGGCGGCGAGGTCCAACGCGCCTGCGAGGAGCAAGGTCGCATTGTTGTGCGACAATGTGGCGCCGCCGATCAGCGTCGCGTCTGCGGCGACTTCGAGCGTCTTTGTACCGACGGATTTTTCAAAACTCACGTTTGCTCCGGAGGCGATGAGCAGGGCGCCTTCGCCGCGCGTGGCGTTGGCAAAATCTCTGTTGCCAGAGATTTCCAATGTCGCGATGTCGGCGACGTCATACGCGCCCGAGCCGAGCTTTGCCGCTTCTGTAATCTCGAAAGTGCCGGCGTCGATAAACGTCGTGCCCGAATAATTTTCCGCGTTTCCTGCGAATGCCAATTGGTTCCACGAATGCACTTCGCCGGCGCCGGAAATCTTTCCGGAAAACGCCACCAAGGCGGGATCGAACGAACCGACATCGGCGGCAGAAATTTCTTTTTCCTGCGCTTCCTGCGTGATTTTGACGTGCTCATTGACGTCTTGCGAAATCGCGACAAGCAAGCCGTTGCCCGTGTCCAATTCCCACGAGAAAGCCTTTCCGTCGCTCGCGCGCGTGAATTTTCCGTTTTTCTCGACAAAGTTGCCAATCGACGTGGCAATCTTGCCCTCGGAATCGTTGGAATTTTCCACCTCCACGGTTTGCTCGCCGGCGACAAATTCGCCCGCCCAGATCTGCACGGCGTACAGCTTTGTCGTGGAGGCGCCGATCACGCTGACGTTCAGCTCGGTGTCGGAGAAAAGCGTCAAATTGCCGGTGATCATCGGGGCGTTTGTCGCGACTTCGTCCAACACGATGTTCAAAATCGTTTTGTTGGCGACAGTCGTGCCGTGGCTGTAAAACGCGGTTTCTCCGTCGTCGTCGCGGAGCGCGAAGCTGTATGCCGACGCCTTGCCGAGCACGAGGTTGCCGTCGATTTGCGAGCTCTGACGCAGAGTGGTTTCCACGTGGCTGTCAACAGAAATCGTGCCCGCCGTTATCGTCCCCGCGTTTACGAAGGCGATGCGCCCCGCCGTGCTCAGGTTTTGGTAATTTTTGGCGTTCGCGACGGCGACATCGATGTTTGTCGCGAGCACGAGGTCCATGCTCTCCGCCACAATCGAGCCCGAGTTTGTGAAGGTTCCCGTGAATTTTTTGGAAATGGCTTCGTCGTCGATCTCGGCATATTGCAGCCAGTAAATCCCGATGTTGCCGCCGGCGCTCAGGTTGCCGCTGTTCGCGACAACGGCGTTTCCGTCCTCGAAGAAATCGAAAACCGCGCGCATGTCGCCACCGAGTGCAATCGTGCCCGCGCTTGCGAACGACGCATTCCCGCTCAAAGTCGCGCGAATATTGCCGCCGTAAATTTTTCCGGAAGATTCGTCCGCGAAAGCGGTGTTGCCCGAGAGCCAAATTTCGCGGAGCGATTTGTCGCCCGTCTCGGCGCCGATGACGCCGCTATTTGTGAACGCCGCGTTGTCTGAGAGTTGCAGGTAGAAATCGGAATCGCCGCCTTTGTTGTCGAGCACGCCGCTGTTGTCGAAGGTGGCATTGTCGTAGAGCTCGATTGAGTCCGCGATTTCAATCGTCCCCGAGTTCACGAAATTCGTGTCTTCCGTGGCGACGAGCTCGAGGGAATATCCGTAAAATTCGCCGCCGAGCGTTCCGTCATTCTCGAAGCCCGCGCTCCCGAGCATGATGATGTTTTCCACGTGCACTGTGCCGCTCTCGGCGTTTTTGAATGTCGCCGAATCCGCGACAATGAGGGTCGGCACGCCGCTGTATTCGTTTTGCGGCTCAGGCTCGTAGCCACTGTCGTCGCCGGCAAAATCGTCGTTGCCCTCGTCGCCGGCGAGGTCGCTTTCATCGTCGTTCGCCATCGGCACAGCCGCTTCAAAATCGACCCAGCCCTCGTTCACGAATTTCGCTTCGCCGGAAATCACGACCATGTCGTGGTAGTAGTAATCATCGCGCGTAAACGTGTATTCTTCGGTGTCGTAGCTGATTTCGGAGTCAAAATTTTTCTCGTTGTTGCGGAAAATGATCGTGCCTTTGTTGGTGAATTTCGCCGTTTCCGAGATGAAGAAAAGCGAGTTGAACGCGTCGTATTCGTTGTAGGTGTTCGCGTAATTGTGCGTCTTCCCGTCGTCATCGGCTCGGGCGCTTTCCCATGTCGCGGAGAATGTCAAGAACGCATTTTTTTTGGCGTTGAAATTTTCTTCGTCCAAGCCGAGTAGTGCGCCGAGCTCGCCGGATTTCGCGCAAAAATTTTTGCTCGTTGTTATGTAAAAAGTGTCGTCCTCGGTGGCGGAAATCGTCTTTGAGCCGGTGGAAAGTTTGTAGTCACTGACAGTCTTCGTCTCTGCCAACTCGGCGAAGAGCGTCCCGCTGCCGGTGTCGAGATTCCAGTCAAAAGTCCGCCCGTCGCTCGAGCGTTTGAATTTGCCGGAAGCCGCGAGCAGGGCGCCCTGCGAGCTGCCAAATTTTTTGTGATATTTGTTGTCGTCCCACTCGTAGAGCGATTGGCGCACGGTGAGCAGCTCGGCATTGTCGCCGTCCCAAAGCCGCAGCGAATATTTTTCTAACTTGCTGTCGGGCGCGGCGTCGATGACCAAGCTCGTGGTGTTGTAAAGCGTGATGTTGCCCGCAACCAACGGGGTTTCCGCGTCGTCGCCGCTCATCACGATATTCAGGATTGTCGTGGGCGCGACAACGTCGGCGTAGTGGAAATAATCTTCGCCGTTGACCCAGCGCGTCGATTTCTCGCCGATTTCGAGATCGCCGGTGATTTGCGAGCCTTGGGCGAGCGTGATTTCCACGAAGCTGTCAATGGAAACAGATTCGGCGTCGATCACGCCGTAGTTTTTGAAATACGCCTTGCCGGCGAAATCGGGGTCGGAAACGTAGTTGCCTGAGCCGCCGGTGAACACGGAAACAGTCAAGTTTGTCGCCGCGATTTCGCCGTAATTCGCGAAAGTTCCGTAGTTCGGGGAAGCGGAATTTCCGGCGAACATAATTTTGTCAAGCCCCGAAATCGCGCCCGCCGCAGCGTTGTCGAATGTCGCCGAGTTCGCGATGACGAGCGCAGGCGCGGCGCCGGAATTTGGCGTTGCCGCGAATGCTGCAGCCCCGTAGTTCGCAAACGCCGCGTTGCCCGAGATTATCACGCAGTCCGCCGCTTTGTGCGCGTCGGAGAACTCGCTCCCGTGAAATGTCACGCTTCCGTAGTTCTCGAAAATTTCGGCAGAATCTTCGCTGCCCGATTCCCAAAAAACGGGATAGAAGGCATAGTTGCAGCCGGCGCCATCGACAAACGCGCCGGCTTTGTCGTCGTAGTCGTCCTCGGAAAATCCGAGCAACAAACCAATGTCGTGGCTCTCCGCCACCCACTCGGCGCTGTCGCCAAAATAGTCCGCAGTGGTGTCTGCGGGGACGATTTCCGCGAAAGAAATTTTCGCAAACGAGGCAAAAATGCCGGCAGATAGCAAAAATATTTTTGTAATGTTGATTTTGTTTTGGGTCATAGTCTTGAGATTTCCTGTAGTTGTGGGGATTATGAAAAATTAGCTTTGTCGCAAAAGTTAATTAGTTCATAAAATATTTTTCTATGTGAAATTCGGTTTGGCGGCGATAAAAAATTTAAATTTTGCGTTTGTTGCCGGGTTGGTGGTGGCGGGCAGGGG
>JAJPZB010000181.1 GCA_021204635.1 Opitutia bacterium
CTAACCGCATTCAACCGACCCTCGGACTCGGCGGCGCGCAGCTCTTTCTTCGTTCCGGGCTTGGGGTTGGTTGTGGTGAGGCGGGTTGGTGGTGAGACTTGGGTTGGTGGTGGGGATTTGGGTCGGAGGTGAGACTTTGGCTTTGTTGCGGCGGGTTGGTGGTGGGATGGTTGTAAACTTGGGTTAGTGGTGGGTCTGTGGCGGAGTTTTTTGGTTTTGTTGCGGAAGGTTGGGTTTGTGGTGAGCGGGTGAGTTTGTTGTGGGAGTTTGTGGTGGGCAGGGTGGGTTTTGTGGCGACAATTTCGCGCACGCAGTGCGCGATTCTCCCGCTAAGTTAGCGGGAGGGGACCACGTTAGTGGAGAGGGTGTGAAGCTTTTTTCGCGCGAGCAACGCGCGGGCAATTCTTCGTAGTACTCAGCCGCCACCACCAATCCAAACCTCCACCACTAATCCAAATCTCACCACCAACCCATTTTCACCACCAACCCAAATCTCACCACCAACCCGCGCCACCACCATCTCCTGCGCGAAAATTTCGCACTCGCTCGCGCGGGGCAAGTGTTGTTTCCTTCCATGCCTTATGAGCGAAGAACGGATGCGTCTCCAAAAATTCCTGTCGCAGGCGGAGGTTTGTTCTCGCCGCAAGGCGGAAGAACTTATTGCCGACGGGAAAGTGCGCGTGAACGGCAAAGTTGCCGAGCTCGGGCAGAGCGTTGTCGCGGGCGAAGACGTCGTCAAAGTCGGGAGCAAAACCATCGTGCTCGCCGAGCGCAAGCCCGTCGTCCTTATGCTCAACAAACCGCGCGGATACGTCTGCGCAAACCTCGAGCCCGACGCCGGCAAGACCGTTTTCGACCTCGTCCCCGAGGAATATGCCTCGCGCAAGCTTTTTTGCGTCGGGCGCCTCGACAAAGATTCGGAAGGCCTTTTGCTCATCACCAACGACGGCGCTCTCGCCAATAAAATAATCCACCCGTCGAGCGGCATCGTGAAGCGCTACGAAGTTACGCTGAATCGCGAGTTTGACCCCGCGCTGACGCCGCGCCTGCTCAAAGGCGCAAAAGTTAAAGACGAGAACGGCGAGGACGAATTTCTGCAATTTTCCAACGTAATTCGCTTTCCCGACGGCAAGAAACTCGAGGTTCACCTGAACCAAGGTCGCAAGCGCGAAATCCGCCGGCTCTTTGAGCTTTTCGGCTTTTTCGTGAAAACGCTTCGCCGCTTCCAAATCGGCGGGCTCGTGATGAGAAAGATGCCGGTTGGCGACTGTCGCAAGCTCTCAAAAAAAGAAATAGACCTTATTTTTTCTGCGCGCGGAAATGCCTCTCACCACAATGCGCGCGTGAAATCCGCCACCACAATGCCGGCTGCAACACCGGCGGGCGGCAGGGCGAAACTTCGCGGCGAAAAGGCGTTTGAGCCGTCGAAAACTCTCAGGCGCGAGAATCGCAAATTTGAAAAACTCAAAGAGCGCGAGGCGATTATCGAGGAAAAAATCCGCGTAAAACGCGACATTCGCCGCGCCGCATTCGCGGAAAAACTCGCTGCCGAGGCGCTGGCGGGAATCGAAAGGCGCCCGCAAAATCCGCCCCGACGCGACAATCCCGCGCGCGGCAACGCCTGGGCAAAGGAAATTCGCCCGCACGTGAAAAAGGCGCGCACTCGCGGGTATGCATCCCGCAAGGGCGCGGCAAAAGCGGCATTGTCGCAGGGCGAATCGCGGCAAGGCGGCAAATTTCAAGGAAAAAATTTCCGCAAAAAATAATCGCGCAACCGCGCCTGCCGTGGCACGTTTTTTGCATAACATTCAGCCAATTTTATGAGCTACATTATTCCGAATGTCGTCGAAAGAGATGCGCGCGGAGAACGTTCATGGGACGTTTACAGCCGTCTGCTCAAAGACCGGATCATTTTTCTCGGCTCGCCGATTTACGACGAAGTCGCAAACGCCGTCATCGCACAAATGCTTTTCCTTCAAATGGAAGACCCAAAGAAGGACATTCATTTGTACGTAAATTCCCCGGGCGGAAGCGTGACGGCGGGAATGGCGATTTACGACACGATGCAGTTTCTCGCATGCGACGTCACGACGTATTGCATCGGCATGGCGGCGTCGATGGCGACCGTGCTCCTCGCCGGCGGCACGCGCGGCAAACGCTACGCGCTCCCGCATTCGAGCGTCATGATTCACCAGCCGAGCGGCGGCGCGGGCGGGCAGGCGTCGGACATTTCCATTGCGGCAAAGGAAATCATTCGCTGGCGGGAAACGCTCAACGCCGTTCTCGCAAAGCACACGGGAAAAAGCGCGGAGCAGGTTGCGAAAGATTCCGACCGCGATTTCTACATGTCGGCGGCTGACGCGCTCGCATACGGAATCGTCGATAAAATAATCGAGCCGAAACCCTGAGCCATGCCGAGAGACGACACGCAACGCTGCTCATTTTGCGGGCGTCCCCGCGAAGACGTCGGGATTTTGATCATCGGTCCGATGGGCATAAACATCTGCGATGAATGCGCCAAAATCTGCGTCGATATGACGTCGAGCGGGAGCAAGAAAAATCCGCACGCTACCGAGATGACGCCGGCGCAAATCGCGCAAACTGCTTCGAAATTGAAGGTGGATAGAAAGCCCGAGCCCGAGGGATTGCAGCCGATCGCGCTGAAAAGACCCGAGGAAATCAGGCGCGTTCTCGACGACTATGTCATCGGGCAGGACATGGCGAAAAAAGTCCTCTCCGTCGCAGTGTACAACCATTACAAGCGGCTGAATGACAAACTCGCCCGCGAGCGCAAAAAATCTGCCGAGCTCGAGGAAAAAGATTCCGCCACCGACGTCGCCACCGAGCCCGCGCAACAAACCGCCACCGGCGCGAAAAGCGAGCTCGACGACGTTGAAGTCGAGAAGAGCAACATCCTCATGATCGGGCCCACGGGCTCCGGCAAAACACTCTTGGCAAAAACGCTCGCCCGCGTCCTCGACGTGCCATTCGCAATCGCGGACGCGACGACGCTGACGCAGGCGGGCTATGTCGGCGACGACGTGGAAAACATTTTGGTGCGCCTGCTCCAAGCCGCAGACGGCGACGTCAAGCGCGCCGAGCGCGGAATAATTTACGTTGACGAAATCGACAAAATCGGGCGCAAAGGCGTTTCCTCGTCGATAACGCGCGACGTTTCGGGCGAGGGCGTCCAGCAGGCGCTTTTGAAAATTGTCGAGGGCACGATCGCCAATGTCCCGCCAAACGGCGGCCGCAAACACCCCGAGCAAAGGTACGTCCGCATGGACACGTCGGACATTTTGTTCATCTGCGGCGGAGCATTTGTCGAGCTCGACAAGATTGTCGGCGCGCGCGTCGGAAACAAATTTCTCGGATTCGACACTTCGTCGGAGACCACGCGGACGCTTTCCGCAGAGCAGATAATGGCGGCGCTGCAGCCGGAAGACCTTTTCGAGTTTGGCATGATTCCCGAGTTCATCGGACGCCTGCCGATAACGGCGGTCTTGTCGCCGCTCGTGGAATCCGACCTCGTGCACATTCTCACTTGCCCGAAAAACGCACTCGCGAAGCAATATGAAAAATTGTTCGCGATGGAGGGCGTGGAGTTGGAATTCGAGCCCGAGGCAATTGTGGAAATCGCGAAAAAGGCAATCGAGCTCAAAACCGGCGCGCGCGGGCTTCGCTCGATTTTGGAAAAATTCATGCTCTCTGTGATGTATGAAATTCCAAATCGCAAAGACGTGAAGCGTATCGTCATCACGCCGGAAATCGTTCGCGGCAGCGCTGACGACGTTTTGAAATCCCTGAAAATTTCGTAGCGCGATTGTTGCCGCCACAAACCCCGAAGCCCCGCCATGGAAAATCCTCCGCAGAACACGACTGACGAAAGCCCGGTGCCTCAGGAGCCGGCGCAAGAATTGCCGCCCGAGCCGGAGAATTTGGCAACAAACCCGCCGCGCACGAAGTCGCGATTCATGCGCTTTGTGGCGAAAAACGTCGGAATCCTCGTTCTCGGCATTCTCGCATTCGCGGTGTTTTTCGCCGAGCGCGCATTCCCGCAAATCGACGAAAAAACGGACGCGTATTTTGAAAAGGTTGTCGTTCAGGCGGGGGCAACTTTCGGCGTGGCGCGCGCGATCGACAGCGGGATTTCGATCATTCAAGGCTCGTCGATTTCCGTCACGCCGTTCGGCGTCGGCACCGACCTAGCAATCGGGCAAATCCTCGATCCTGCCGACGACGCCATCGAGCGCCTTTCCAACATTTTGTTCGCGGCGATCGTCTCGCTGATAATTCAGAAAACGGTTTACGAAATCATCGGTGCGTTCGCGGTTTATTGCATTTTCGGCGTCTTCGTCCTCGCGTGCCTGAGCCTGCTTTTTATCCGCAGCGAGCGCATGGCGCGCATAGGAATTTTCCTGAAAAGACTGTGCCTTTTTCTCATTTTCGTGCGAATTTCGCTCCCGTGCTCCGTTTGGCTTTCAAACGAAATCGAGGACGATTTTTTCCGCCCGCGCATGGAAGAACGCACCGATAAACTCGGCATTTTCGCGAAGAGCGTCGATCTCACCGATTTTGACGCCGCCGACGGCACTTGGGACAAGGCGAAGGCGCTGTCGAAGGAGATTCCCGAAGTCG
Organism: Opitutia bacterium; assembly: GCA_021204635.1. GTDB lineage: Bacteria > Verrucomicrobiota > Verrucomicrobiia > Opitutales > UBA953 > Spyradosoma. The sequence continues at coordinate 4,639 of JAJPZB010000181.1, forward strand.
TGATGTCATACGCAAGAAATGCGCGCGAAATTGTTGGAACGAGCCTCGAGGTCGCGGGCCTCTATGTCACACTTTTCATCGTTCAGGTGATAATTATCCCAATCGGCGGGCTCTTCCTGCTCGTCAAGGCGGCGAATTTGCTTTTTGCGCTTGACTTGCCCGTGATCGTGAAACTCCCGAGTTCGCACCGCGCCGGCTTGCCGGAAATTCCGGAGAAAAACTGAAATTTTTCAAATCAAAGCACATGAAAAAACCGAATTTTCTGCTGCGCTTTTTGCGCGCCGCCGTCCCCGCCATCGTGGGAATTTTTCTCGCGATTTTCGCCGCCGCGTGCCGAGACGGCGCCGCCGGCGGCAATGCAATTTCCAACCAAAAACCAATGAGCGAACAAAAAGATGAAGTTGCCGTCATCGAGACGACAGACGGCGTGATGGTCATTAAATTCTGGCAAGACGTTGCCCCGAAAACCGTGGAGAATTTCAAAAAACTCGCGCGGGAAGGATTTTACGACGGGACGGCGTTTCACCGCGTAATCAAGGGATTCATGATTCAGGGCGGAGACCCGCTGACGAAGGACGAATCCGCGAAAAACCGCTGGGGAACCGGCGGACCCGGATACACGATCCGCGCCGAATTTAACACCCGCCCGCACGTGCGCGGTGTCATCTCGATGGCGAGATCGCAACACCCCGACAGCGCCGGCTCGCAGTTCTTCATTTGCCACGGAGACGCCCGCTTTCTCGACCGCCAATACACCGCGTTCGGGCAACTGATCAAGGGCGACGACGTGCTCGACAAAATTGCAAACGTCCCGTGCACCGGCCCCGAGCGCAGTTCGCCAATCGAGCGCAAAGGCGTGATAAGCATCAAAATCGTCCCCGCAGATTCCATAAAATAACGCCACCGCCAAGGCGCATTGTTGCGCCGGGCCAGTGGCGAGGTCTTGGGTTGGTGGTGAGGCTTGGGTTGGTGGTGAGGCTTGGGTTGGTGGTGGCGGGTTAGTGGTGAAATTTGAGTTGGTGGTGAGATTTGGGTCAGTGGTGGAACTTGGGTTGGTGGTGAGACCTGCCACCACAGACGCGGCGCAGAAAATCGCTTTGAGTATTTGCCGGTTTGCGGGTATAGCCGCCCGCTTATGTTGACGATTTTTGTTTCGGGGAACGACACCGACGCCGGGAAAACGCACGTTCTCGGGCAGTTTGCGGGCGCGCTCGCGAGCCGTGGTTTGCGCACGCAAATCGTAAAGCTTGTCGAGACCGGAATGCCTGCCGACGATTCTTGCGGCGACGCCGATCGCGCCATTGTTGCGGCGCGGAAAATCGCCGGCGACAACAATGCGGGGCTACTCTCCGCGTTTCGGCTCGCGCGATACTCGCAGCCGCTCGCCCCGACGGAGGCGGCGCGGCGCGACGGCGCAGTGTTTTCCGTGGAGGCATTGGCGCGGAAGGCATTGTTGTTGCCGGACTGCGACGTGCGCCTGATCGAGGGCGCAGGCGGGCTTGCGGTTCCCGTCGATGACGATGGTCGCGACTGGGCGGATTTTGCCCGCAACAATGCCGACGCGACTTTGCTCGTCGTGGAGAACAGGCTCGGGGCGATTTGTCAGGCGCGCTTTCTCGCAATGTATTGCGCGGGCAAAGGCGTTCCCGCGCCGCATTTTTGGCTGAATGAAATGCGCCAGCAGAGCGAGGGCGTTCTCGCCTCAAACCAGCTTGAAATCCCGAAGCTTGGCATTCCCATCATCGGGGAAAGTTTCCCGCGCGATGGCGAATTTTCCATTGTTGCGATCGAAAAAATTTTGGCGCGCCACCACCATGCTGAGGCGCCCGCAACGCCTGCCACCGAGTCTGTTGCGGGTTTGCCACAAACCCCAAATCCGCGCTTCGCGTTTTTTGCTAAAAAGCTTTCCGACGCCGCCGCTGTTGGTTGCCGCCGCGAGATTGTCGCGGTGCCCGCGCGCTCGGGCTTTGTCGATCTTTCCTCGAACGACTATCTCGCGCTCGCCCGCGACCCTGCAGTTTGCGCGGGCGCAATTCGCGCGACGGGCGAGTTTGGCGCGTCGTCGAGCGCCTCGCCACTGATTACCGGCAGAAAGACGATTCACGCCGAGTTGGAGCGCGAGCTTTGCGAGTGGCTCGGCTTCCGCTGCGGCCTCGTTTGGAACACGGGATTCGCGGCAAATTCGTGCGTGCTCGGGACACTTCCGCGCGCCGGCGACCGTGTTTTCGCCGACCGCCTGATTCACAACAGCATGATCTCCGGAATTTTGAAAAGCGGCGCGCAATTCCGGCGCTACCGCCACAATGACGTCGGTCACTTGCGCGAAATGCTCGAGCAGACGCGCGCAGAAAATTTCGCGGGAACCGTTTATGTTGCGACAGAGAGCGTGTTTTCGATGGACGGCGACAGCCCCGATCTCGCAACAATGGCAAAGCTACGCGACGAATTTGGCTTTGTCTTCATCGTTGACGAGGCGCACGCCACGGGCTGGTTTGGGAGCAATGGTGGCGGGCTCGTTGCTGCTCTCGGGCTCGCGCCGAAGGTCGATATTCTCGTGGGCACGCTCGGGAAATCTCTCGGCTCTGCCGGCGCCTACACGCTTTTCAACGACGAGACGCTGAGAGATTTTCTGATAAATTTCGGCGCCGAATTTATTTTCTCGACATACCTGCCACCATCTGCTTGTGGCGCGGCGTTGGCGGCTGTGCGGCAAGTGAGAAAATTTTCCGCCACCGAGCGAGCTGCGTTGCCGGCGTTGTCGCGGAAGTGGCGTTGCCGCCTGCGCGAGATTGTTGGCGGCATTCCCGACGGCGATTCAGCCGTGATTCCCATGGTGGTGGGCGACGAGGCGGAGACCGTGCAAATCGCCGCTCTGTTGCGGGAGAGCGGGTTTCGCGTCGGGGCAATCCGGCCACCGACTGTGCCGGCGGGCACGGCGCGACTGCGGATTTCCCTGAACCGGCGGCTGACTGACGACGATTTGGAGCGCTTTGTGGTGGCATTGAAATCGGCATTGTTGCGGCGCGCCACCACCATGGGAGGCGCGGGGAAATGAGCGCGGGCAACAGTGGCGGCAACGAACTCGGCGTCGTCGGTGGCTGGGGGATTGCGCCTGCCGCGCTCGCGAAGTTTTTTCCTGCGGGCGCGATTGTGGTGGCGCCCACCCGCGAGAATGTCGCGCGCGTGGCTTCGTTGCGGCGAGTTGTCGCGTATTCTCTCGGTGCATGGCTTTTGCTCGACGCCGCAACTCGCGGGGAATTTTCCTGCGACAATGCCGTGCTCTACGCGCCGTTTTTGGCGTTCTCGCGGGAAAAGGGCAGGGGCGGGAAAATTTTCTCCGCGCAGGTGAAATTTTTGCGGCGTTGGTTGCGGCGGGATTGTTGTGGCGCGCTCGCGGATTTTTACGCGCGGGCTGGATTGTCATTGTCGCCGCCGGCAGAGTTGCCGTATGCGCCGGAAGACTTAGAGGCTGGCTTGGATTTTTTGCTTGACGGAGACATTTCCGCTGTACCCGCCGCCGCAACAAACTGGGAAATTGTCCTCGGCGAAAACGACGCACTGTTGGACGCCGAGATTGTGGCGGCAACTTTTCCGAAGAACCCGACCCGCATAATTCCTCGCGGAACTCACGATTTGTTGACGCTTATTTGATGGTGTGAAAAAATGACCAATCCCGCGCGTTTTCATGGATTTATCGGAATCAGTTGGTGGCAATTTTAATCGTCGGGCTGCGACATACAACGAGCACGCAGACGTGCAGCGGCGGGCGGCAAAGTGGCTTGCAGAGTGGATTGAAACTGGATTGCCACAATCCGCGAGAATGTGGGAACTCGGCTCCGGCACCGGATTTTTCACGCGCGAGCTCCTCCGGCGCGGGTATCGCGTCTTGGCAACAGACATCGCGCCCGAGATGGTTGCGCGCGGCAGGATAGAATGTCCCGACGCCGATTGGGCAATCCACGACAGTTGGCGGCTGCCGGAAAACGTCTGCGACCGGATTTTTTCTTCGAGCCTTTTGCAATGGATGCCCGACCCCGCGAAAATTTTGCCAATCTTCCACGCCGCGTTGCGCGCGGGCGGGAAAATGTTGCACGGGTTCTTCGTTGCGCCGACATTGCACGAGCTTTACTCGCTCGCGGACTTGCGATCGTTTCCCCTGCGCTGGCGGAGCGAGGAGGAGTGGGTGGCGGCGTTTCGCGCGGCGGGATTTGACGTCTTGCGCGCAGAATCGAGCCAGCGCCGCATTACGTATTCCGGCGCGGCAGAATTTTTGCGAAATCTGAAAAACACGGGCGCGACGGGCGGGACGGGAAATGTCTCCGTGGGCGAGCTCAGGAAAATCTTAGTCGAATACGACAAAAAATTTGGCGACAACGATGGTGGCGTGTTCGCCACATGGCGCTGTTTCAGAATCGAAGTCGCGCGAAAAGACTGACGCCCACCACCAACCCGGTCTTGCCACCATCCCATTTCCCTACCACCACCGCTACCACCAACCCGCTCACCACTAACCCGATTCCCGTCACCAACCTGCCACCACAAAAACGCTCTCGCAAGCGGAGACTTGCGAGAGCGTTTATTGCGGGCGACTTGCGTCGCGTAAAGTGGCAGCGGGTATGGGAATCGAACCCATCTTTACGAGTTGAGAACCCGACGTCCTAACCGATAGACGAACCCGCCGGAAATGGAGCGGCGATTCCACCGATAAAACGCGCCCGCCGCAAGAAAATTTTTATCCTGCGGCGGGGAACTGCGTTTTTAGAACGAGATTTGGAGCATCGTGCGGAACGCGCCCGAGGAATCGGAGCCGCCGTTGCCGAAGTAGTGGCCAAACTCGTATCCGGCGGAGGCTCTCACGTACTTATTGAAGTAGTAGTTCACGCCGAAGTAATAGGTCGCCGCGCAATTGTGGTCGCCGGAATCGGGGACGCGGTTTTGCGTGTTTGCGTTCACCAATCCGGATTCCGTGTTCAGGTAGGTGAAGCGGATCGCCGGCTCGAAGTTGTTTTCCATGCGATAGGTCGCCGTGAGGTTCAAGCCATAAACCGCCTGAATATTGGAATCGCTGTCGCCGTTGACGTAGAAGAAATCGGCGAGAAGGCTCAGCCCGCCATTGTCGTAGCGGACATAGGGCTCGAGGCCGAAGACCGTGCCGGCGTTTGTCGCGGCGCCTTTTTCCGCCCCGTCTTTGTCGCCAAAATTCACTGTCGCGTTCAAGCCGAGATAGAGCTGCGAATCGTCGTCAAGTTTAAACTTGCTGCCGATGTTGCCGGTGATGGCGAGATTGTTCGAGCGCTTGTCGTAGTCCTTGGCGACAGCGTTTGTGAGCGACAAACCGTAGTCGATGTCCTCGGACAAATTGCCGTCCCAGAAAACGCCGATGTGTGAGCTGTCGATTCCCTTGGCGTATGAATTGCCGGTGAGGAAATTCGAGTTGAACGAACGTTCGATGCAGGGAAGCTTCGACGACGAAGTGTATTCTTCGAGCATGAAGTGTACTTTCCTGTGACCGACGCTCAGGGTGCCGATGTCGCCAAATTTCCGCGAAATTGTCGCCACATCGATGTAGCCGTTGTTGACGCTGCCGCCTTCCGACTTGCTGTCGAACTCGTAGGTCAACTTCGCGCTCCAATCGTCGCCAAAATCGGCGTTAAAGCCGAGAATCGCGCGGCGGATGGAAAATCCGTTTTGGTCCGACGAATGGCCTCCCGACGCAGACGCGTAGATGTATTGGCCTTGAATGAGGCCGGTGAGCTGGATTTTGAGTTTGTCCTCTGCCGTCGGGATTTCGAGAACGATGGTCGGCTTTTCCGCCGTTGTGTCAACGTGCAGCGACGGCATGTCGTTCTGCTCCGCAGGGGCAACAGTCTGCTCGGTGGGAGCAACTGTTGTCTCTTCGGGAGCAGGCGTTTGGTCTGCCGCAGCGGCGTCTTGCGCGAAGACGGCGGGAGCTATGAGCGTTCCCGCGATCGCGGAAAGCAATAGTTTTTTTGAAACCAATTTCATAGAGAATGTGAATTAGGTTATCGTTTACGGAATGTTAGATTTTTAAAAGGGCGTCGAGATTCTCAGTTTAACTTTGGTGTTGTCAACGGCGATTTTTCCACAATCGGGATTTTCGATTCTTGCGGGAAACGGCGCGAAACTTCATAGTGGCGCAAAATCATGTTACAAGCCGGCATCGTAGGTTTGCCCAACGTGGGCAAAAGCACGCTCTTCAACGCTCTCACGCGCTCTCGCAACGCAGAAGCCGCGAACTATCCTTTTTGCACGATCGAGCCAAACGTCGGAATCGTCGAAGTTCCGGATTCGCGCCTCGCTCCGTTGGCAAAGCTCGCCAAGACGGACAAGATTGTGCCCGCCGTCATCGAGTTCGTCGATATTGCGGGGCTCGTCGCCGGCGCGTCGAAGGGCGAGGGGCTCGGCAACAAATTTCTTGCAAACATCCGCGAGGTTGATGCGATCGTGCACGTCGTTCGCTGCTTCGACAACGGCGATGTCATACACAACATGGGTTCAGTCGATCCCGTGCGCGACATTGAAGTTGTCAAGACCGAACTCGTGCTCGCAGACCTGCAATCATGCGAATCTCAGCTCGACAAGAATGTGAAAAAAATGCGCGGGCAGGACAAAGAGGCTGCCGCAAATGTTGAACTCTTCAATCGCCTCATTCCGTGGCTGAACGAGGGAAAAACGGCGTCGTCGCTCCCGATGAACGACGAGGATCGCGCCCGCGCGAAAACCTTTTCATTGCTCACAACAAAGCCGGTTCTCTACGCGTGCAACGTCGATGAAAGCGGGCTCGCGGATCCCGAGGGAAACGCGTACGTGGCGGCGGTGCGCAAACACATTTCTGCCGAACACGACGCCCGCTCGTGCGTCATTTGCGCACAAATCGAGGCGGAACTTTGCGACCTTTCGCCGGAAGAGGGCAGGGAGTTTCTCGCGAGCCTCGGCGTGAACGATTCGGGAGTTTCGCAACTGATTCGCCAATCCTACGATTTGCTCGGCCTCGCCTCATATTTCACGGCAGGGGAAAAGGAGGCGCGCGCGTGGACATTTAAAAAGGGAATGCTCGCGCCACAATGCGCCGGCGTTATTCACACGGATTTCGAGAAAGGCTTTATCAAGGCGGACGTCGTTTCGTATGACGACCTCATCGCGGCAGGAAGTTTTGCCGCCGCGCGCGAGGCAGGAAAGTATCGGCTCGAAGGCAAGGACTACGCCTTCCGCGATGGCGACGTCGCCGTTTTCCGCTTCGCAAATTGACGGCGGGTTGGTGGTGAGGATTTGGGTTAGTGGTGAGAGGCTGGGTTGGTGGTGGCGGCAAGTTGCCACGATGGTTGTTGCACGGATTTGTTCGGGGCTAACGTCCCTCACGATTGTGGTGGCGGGTTGGTGGTGAAATGGGATGGTGGCAGGACTTGGGTTGGTGGCGGCGGGTTAGTGGTGACGTTGGGTTGGTGGTGAGGATTTGCAGTTTGTCGTCGCGCTTGCCTTTGTTGTGATTCATTGTTGCCGCCAAGTAAATCGCCATGAAAGAAAAGTTCCATCTCCTTCCCGAGTTCCGAGTCCGCTTTGCCGAGACAGACATGGCGGGCGTGGTGCATTTCTCGCAGATTTTGCGCTGGGCAGAGAATGCCGAGAGCGATTTTTTTCGCTGTCGCGGCGTGGATTTCGCCACCGTTGCGGGCGGCAAACTTCGCGGATTCCCGCGCGTGAAATTGCAGGCGGAGTTTGTTGCGCCGGCGCGCTACGACGACAGGATTGTGGTCAAAATCCGGCCACTGTTGTCGGGGCGGGATGGTGGTGAAAAGTCGTCCGCGATTAGTTGGGAATTTGTCATTGTTGCGGCGCGCGGCGACAACGGTGGCGGTTGCGACAATGTTGAAATTGCGCGCGGGCGTTGGACAAGTGTCTATGCTGAGGCAGATGTCGCAGCAGGAACGTTGCGTCGCGTCCGCGAGCTCCCCGCCGAGATTGTGCGCGCTCTGAGCGAATTTGCCCGCGACAATCCCGCCATAGAGTAGCGCCACCACCGTCGCGGTTGTTGCGAGAACTTGGGTTGGTGGTGGGTTTGTGGTGATGGGTTAGTGGTGATGGGTTAGTGGTGGGATTTGGGTTTGTCGCCACCACCAACCCTGGCTTTCACCACCAAGCCCTTGCCACCACCAAGCCAACTCGGGGACAAATTTTCTGCTTTTTTTTGCCTTGGTGCATGGATAAACTCTAACCCTAATTATGGTTGAGAACGCTCTGTTTTACGTTTTCGCCGCGTTCACGCTCGTGAGCGGGCTCTTGGTTGTCGTGAATCGCAAGCCGGTCAATGCGGCGATGGCGATGATCATGACGATAATTGGCGTTGCCGCGAACATGTTTCTGCTCGGTGCGCCGTTCTTGGCGACCTTGCTCATCATGGTTTACGCCGGCGCGGTCATCGTGCTTTTCCTCTTTGTGATAATGCTCGTCGAGCCCGATTTGAAGCCGCTGAAACGAGGTTGGGTGAAAACAGCTCTTGGCGGGTTGATTTTCTTTGCGATATGTGCGGTGTGCGTGATTTGGCTTTTTGATTGCTCAGGGGCGATTCCGGTGGCGGACGTCTCGGAGCAGGCGGGCAGTTTCCCGTATTCGGCAGACGCAAAAGTTTTCGGCAGCCTGCTTTTCTCGAAATACGCATTTTTGGTCGAGGCTGTTGCGCTGCTTTTGCTGGCGTCGATGGCGGCAGTTTTCATGCTTCACGAAAGGCGCAAGGCTCCGCTGCCCGAGCAATCGCCTGCCAAATAGCCGTTTTTTCAATTTCTAAATTTTCTTTATCATGCTTTCACACTTCTTGATTTTGGCGGGAATGCTCTTCGCGATTGGGCTCACGGGGGCACTCGTTCGCAGGAACGTAATTGTCGTCTATATGTCGCTCGAAATGATGCTCGCGGCGGCAATGCTCGCGCTCGTCGCGTTTGCGAAGTTTACGAACACGATGGAGGGCGCGCTGTTTTGCTTTTTTGTCATCGCAATCGCTGCGGCGGAAGTCGCCGTTGGGCTCGCGCTCATCGTCGCATTTTTCCGTCGTCGCAAGGCGATTTCGTTGGACGACTTGAACTCTTTGAAAAACTGAAATGGACAACGCCACGCTTCTCCAACTCATTTTGCTGACGCCGATTATCGCGGCGGCGGTTTCAGCCTTGTATTTTCGCCGTTCCCGCTGGGGCGCGCCGATAATTTCCGTGGTGGCGGCAGGGCTGATTCTCGTGTTCTCGCTGAAACTTTTGCTCGGTCTCGACCCTGCGGCGCCAACTGCGGCGGCGAGCCTCCCGGGCTTCACGATTGGGACATTTAAGGAGCTCGAAAATTTCGGGCTCATGATTGATAAAAACGGGGCGATGATGCTTTTCGCCGTTACGTTTGTCGCGTTTTGGATTCACGTTTTCTCAATCGGATACATGGACGACGACAAGGCGCGCGGGCGATTTTTCACCGGATTGAGCATTTTTATGTTCTCGATTGTCGGGATCATCGTCAGCGACAACCTGTTCATGACATTTATTTTCTGGGAACTCGTCGGGTTCTGCTCATACATGCTCATCGCGCATTATTTCGACACGGAATACGCTTCGATGGCGTCGAAAAAGGCATTTATCGCCAATCGCGTCGGCGACTTCGGCTTCCTTATCGGGATAATTCTTTGCTACAAGCTTTACGGCACGACGAACTTTTCGCAGTTGGAGACGCTCGCAGACACTGAAAAATACACTGCGGTTGGGCTCTTGCTGATGTGCGGATTTCTCGGAAAATCTGCGCAATTCCCGCTCCACGTTTGGCTCACGGACGCGATGGCGGGCCCGACGCCGGTTTCTGCGCTCATTCACGCCGCGACAATGGTCGCCGCCGGCGTTTTCTTCATGGTGCGCGTGTTCTTCCTTTTGACCGACCCCGTTCTCGACACGATGCTTTGGATTTGCGCCGGCATGGCGGCTTGTGCGGGAATTGCGGCTCTCGGGCAGACCGACATCAAGAAATCGCTCGCGTATTCCACGCTGTCGCACCTCGGTTTCATGGGCGCGGCAATCGGCTTGCGCATGCCGGAAATCGCCCTTTTGCACATGGGGATGCACGCGTTTTTCAAGGCGACGCTCTTCCTTTGCTCCGGCTCGGTGATTCACGCATGCCACCACGAACAGGACATGACGAAGATGGGCGGCTTGCTCAAAAAAATGCCGATAACGGCGGTCGCGTTTGTCATCGCGGGTCTCTCGATTTCGGCGTTCCCGTGGTTCGCGGGGTGGTATTCCAAAGATATGATTCTTTCTGGCGCGCTACTTAACGGCAACATTCCGGCGTTTGTGCTTCTCGTTATCGCGGCGATCGGGACGACGCTTTACATCGGCCGCATGTTCGCGATGGTTTTCCTCGGAAAAGCGCACAGCCACGGCGCGGAGAAGGCGAGGGAATCTTCTCCGTGGATGACGGTGCCGCTCGTCGTGCTCGGCGTGATTTTCTCGCTCGGAGCAGGGTGGTCGCTCGCCGGCGACAATGGCATTGTCTGGCTCGGCGGCAAGATGAACGCGCTCTTCCCGCAGGTTTCGACGCTCGCGTTTTCGGCGCGGTATCACTCGCTACACCACGAATTGGCAGAATCGGGGCTCGTTGTGCCGATGCTCATTCTCGGGATCGCAATCCTCGTGCTCGGGCTCGCCGCCGCAGTGTTCTACTATCGCACGGGCGATGGCGACGACAGACTGCGCGCCAAGCACCCCGCCGCCTACAAGGCGCTTGAATATCGCTACTTCGACAATCTTTATCGCTGGTACATCGAGAAAATTCAGCAGCGCGTCGCGCTCTTCATCTCGCTCCTCAACGCCGTCTTCGTGGAAGGTCTCGGGATGCGCGTTGTCGCAGCAGGCATTCCCGCGACAGTTGGCTCGATAATCCGCCGCTTCGTCCACACGGGCAACGGCGCCGTCACCATCTTCTGGATCGCCGTCGGCGCCGTCGCAATCGGCGTCCTCCTCGCCACCGGCGCCCTGAATTAACACCTTGCCGAGCCGACCGAAAGAATCTCATGGGCGAATGAGCGCGCGAGTAGGGTTTCCAGGAGGTCGAAAGACGAAGAGATCGGGATATATGTTCTCTCCTGCCGTGAGTTTTCTGCCAAACTATGATAGTGTCGGGGCGGTATAGCCTCAGACTGACTTTGAAAAGTCCGGATTCTAAAAAATGAAAATTATAAGCTTGTTTAGCGGATGCGGTGGATTAGATCTTGGTTTTGAGCGAGCCGGATTTGAGATTCCGGTTGCGAATGAATACGACCCTACAATATTTGAAACGTTTAAGGTCAATCATCCCCGAACCCATCTTGTTGAAGGGGATGTTAGGCGGTTGACCAGAAGAGATATTGCGCCATTTATTTCAGGCGATGTTGACGGAATTATTGGAGGTCCACCTTGCCAATCATGGTCAGAGGCAGGAGCACTAAGAGGAATAGAAGATGCGAGAGGACGGTTGTTTTTTGATTACATAAGGATTCTAAAAGAATTTAATCCAAAATTTTTCCTCGCAGAAAATGTTAGTGGCATGTTGGCAAATCGTCATAGCAAAGCAGTTCAAAATATTATTAGATTATTTGAAGACGCAGGATATGACGTGTCTCTTAATTTGGTTAATGCAAAGGACTATGGGGTCGCGGAAGAGAGAAAGCGCGTATTCTACGTTGGGTTTAGAAAAGATTTGAACATTGATTTCATTTTCCCAATTGGCTCAACAGCAAGCGATGAAAAGAAAATTACACTTCGGGATGTCATATGGGATTTACAGGAAACTGCCGTTCCTGCCGGAGAAAGAAATCATCACAATCCAAAGTCTGTAAACAACAACGAGTATTATACCGGCGCGTACTCTCCGATATTTATGAGCAGAAATAGGGTGAAAACTTGGGACGAGCAAGCATTCACCGTTCAGGCATCAGGTCGGCAGTGTCAATTGCACCCTCAGGCCCCCAAAATGATAAAATTTGATAAAAATGATTGCCGTTTTGCTAAGGGTTGTGAACAACTGTACCGAAGAATGACTATTCGTGAGATCGCAAGGATACAAGGATTTCCAGATGATTTTAAGTTCATATATGACAACACAAATGATGCGTACAAAATGATTGGAAATGCTGTTCCTGTGAACCTCGCCTACGAGATAGCGGTTGCAATCAAAAAATTTCTTGCGGGTGATGGTTCAAGTGTAATGGGGATGACTACGGATAATTTGGAATTAACTTGGGGGTGAGAAAATGAGTACGAGTAGTAATGACCAAGGGCGAGCTTATGAATACGCCTGGATTAATTCCCTTTGTAAAGAATTAAGTAAGGTAGTAGAGACCGAGATTGTCGCTAATTCAAGTCTTAACGCGAACAAACGGGCATGGGATTCGGTGGATGAGCACGATAAAGACTTGTTCATAGCATCTTCAGACTCTGCTGTTAAAACAATCATCGAATTGGAGCCGTGTATGGTTGAAAATAACGGGGAAAAATTGTTACTTGAATTCCAAAAAGACGCTGCCGGAAAGCAAGGGGATGTTCGAGATATTTTGATAAGCCGCAAAAATATGCAATGGGAGATAGGTCTTAGTATCAAACATAATCATGAAGCTGTAAAGCACAGTCGGTTAAGTCATAAGTTAGATTTTATCAATGAATGGTTAGGAATGTCATGTAGTGAGGAGTATTGGAATAAAGTCAGACCGATATTTGACAAATTAAAAGAGTTAAAAAACGAAAAGAAGAAGTGGGCAGAACTCAATGATGAGAAGGTCGATTGCGAAAATTCCAATTATAAAGACCTTAAGATATATAGACCACTGCTACAGGCTTTTATAGAAGAAATAGAGAGAGTATGTCGTCAAAATGATTCTACCCCTCGAAAATTAATAGAGTATTTGATTGGAACAAACGATTACTACAAAGTAGTAAGTTGCGATAAAGAGAATCTTACTTTGATTCATAGTTTCAACATACACGGGACTCTAAATAAACCGAGTACTGTCAAAGTGTCTGCAATCAGAGTGCCAATTGTCCAACTCCCGACAGAATTGATCCTTTTAAAGTTTAAGCCAGGGAGCAATAATACAGTAGAGATGTATTTAAACAATGGTTGGCAACTGAGTTTCCGGATTCATAATGCAAGCACATATGTTGAGCCGAGTTTGAAATTTGACATACAGTTTATAAGTATGCCGCTGTGTGTTCTCAACCTCGTGTGCAAGTGGGAAAAATAAAATTGTGAATTGATCCCGACCCTACTACCCTTGTAGCGATGCGATCCCCACTGTTGCTTGGTGGCGCAACGCAGTATGTGTCTGAGGCAATTTGTTCTGTACAATCTTGAAAAACTTCACAGATTCTTCACTTCTTGGGTCATAATCGACGCTTGTGGCATAGAGGTCCAACACCTGTCGGTACATGACCTTCTCCGATGAGCGAATATCGCGAATTCTGCCGAGCAATTCTTTCCAATAATTTCCGCCTGCATTCCCCTTTAATCGCTCGTCGTCCATTGTGAACCCTTTTATCATGTATTCCTTCAGTCGCTCTGTTGCCCACTTCCGGAAATGCGTTCCAATAATGGATTTCACGCGATATCCGACGGAAATAATGACATCAAGATTGTAGAAATCTATTTGGTATATTTTCCCGTCGATTGCAGTTGTTGCAAAATTTGCAACAACTGCACTTTTTTCTAATTCTCCCTCACTAAATATATTCCTTATATGACGAGAAATTGTAGATTTATCTCTTTTAAATAATCCTGAAATTTGTTCAAGCGTGAGCCAAACTGTGTCTGTGTCAAATCTGACATCCAATCGGGTATTTCCGTCAGCAGTCTGATATACGATTATTTCTCCGTGGTCTTCGGGGATTTTGTTTTCGCTCATTTTATTTTCCTTGTCGTTGAATGGTTTTGCGTGCACTTGGATTGTTGTTGCGGTTTGTTGTCGGGAACTACAAACCCGCGACAAACTCCTCGTGGCTGTGTTTGTTGTGGCGAGGCATTGTCGAAATTCCGCGAGATAGGTCAAACCCAAAGGGCGCACCACCACAAACCCGGTTTGCCGCGAAAAAAACGCCGTTCCCGCAGGTTTGTGGCGGGGACGGCGTTTTGTTGTGAGCCCTTTGTTGTGGCAACAATGCCACGGATTATTTCACGTAGTATTTGTTGACGAATTTGAAGTCGTCGTCGAACTCGTAAACGAGCGGAGTTCCCGTCGGGATTTCGACGTTCACGATGTCGGCGTCGGAGATATTTTCAAAGCTCTTGATGAGGGAGCGGAGAGAGTTTCCGTGCGCCGCGATGATGATGCGCTCGCCCTTGAGAATGAGCGGCTTGATGACCTCGTCGAAATACGGAACGGTGCGCTTAATCGTGTCTTTGAGGCTTTCGTGAAGCGGAATTTCTTCCTTCGGCACGTTGCGATACTGCGGCCAGTTGCGCGCGTTGTACTCGCTGCTTTCGTCGAGCACAGGCGGCGGGACATCGAAGCTGCGGCGCCACAACTTAACTTGCTCCGCCCCATATTTTTCCGCCGTTTCCGCCTTGTTCAAGCCTTGCAATCCGCCGTAGTGGCGCTCGTTCAGCTTGTAGCTTTTCTCGACTGGGAGCCACTCGCGGTCCATCGCTTTGAGAATGAGCTGGAGCGTGTTGATCGCGCGCTTTTGGTATGACGTGAAGCAGCGGTCGAAGTCGAAACCCGCAGCGGCGAGCGCCTTGCCGGCGTTGGTCGCCTCTTCAATCCCTTTCGGCGAAAGGCTGACATCAACCCAGCCGGTGAAGAGATTTTTCAAGTTCCATTCGCTTTGTCCGTGACGGACGATAACTAATTTTTTCATGGTCGTTTTACTTTTTTTGTTTCTCTTGAAAACTTCTTACAATCATTGATGCCGCCGCAGAGAAAGTAAAGCGCAAACGGGTTTCCGCGAGAATGAGGACAGCTTCACCGCAACGCGTTTTCAGCTCTACGACAACGCCGGCGAAATATTTGCTTGCTTTCTGTTTAAAAAAACTATGAAATCCCCGCTCCAATTTAGCGATTGCAGGGTAGAGCAGCTTGGTAGCTCGTCAGGCTCATAACCTGGAGGTCGCAGGTTCAAATCCTGCCCCTGCACCCATTTTTAAGCCCGCAGAAATGCGGGTTTTGTTGTATCTGCGCGGCTTTATAACCGCGAATTACTCGGAAAGAACTTTCTCGATTTCGCCGACGTAGAGCGTGTGAAAATCTTTTAGCGGGTAGCAGCTTTTCACGACTTTCCCGCCGTCAAGGAAAAATTCTTCGCCCATCGGCTGCGCGTATAATTTGCGGCAGAGCAAGACGGTGTGCGCTTCCTCAAAATACGGAGTTCCGGCAGCGTCGAACGCCGATGTCAAGCCCGATTTTTCGATTTTGTTCTCGTCGCGTCCGGAAACGGTGCCGATGTAGCTCATCGCCTTGCGAAATTGCGCGGGCGGGAACGACAGCGAGAATCGCTCGTTCGCATCGACAAATTCTTTCGTGTAGCGCTGCGGGCGAATGAAGACAAACGCCACCGGCTTGTTCCAAAGGGTTCCCAAACCGCCCCAACTCGCCGTCATTGCGTTGAATTTTTCACGATTTCCGGCGGCGATGAGCATCCAGCCGCGGTTGATCAAAGAAAACGGGTGCGCGGTAAATTCCGCTACGGGGATTTGTTTAAAGTCTTTCATGTCCCGATTATATCCCATGAGACAAGCCGCCGCACCGCGACAAACTCCGTTTTGCCGGCGGGCAAAAATGTTTTCCGTTGCGCGTGAAAGCCCGCAAGAGTAGCGTTGCAGGGCAACCCTTTTTTATTTATGGCAACGACAAAAGTAGCGCAGGTAGATGACATATTCTACAAAAAATCCGACGATTTTTTCCTCGCAAACGCAGGAACAGGGCTGACATACGACGACGTTTCGCTCGCAACATGCTTTTCCGATGTGCTCCCGCGAATGACGCGCTTAGACACGACAATTTCCGATAAAATCGCGCTCTCGCTCCCGATAATGTCGGCAGATATGGACACCGTGACGGAATCTACGATGGCAATCGCAATGGCGCTTCACGGCGGTATCGGCATGATTCACTACAACATGTCGAACGAGGACCAGATCGAAAAAGTGCGCCGTGTCAAGACATATATTCACGGCATGATCGATCGCCCCGTGACCATCAACGCAAATATCACGGTTGGCGATGTCATCGCGATGATCGATCACAACGAATACAATTTTTCAACGTTCCCCGTTGTCGATAAAGACGGGAAATTGCTCGGACTGCTGCGCGGCGGCGTCGTGAAAAGCAGGCACGCTGCGCACAAAGTTTCCGAGGTAATGGTCCCGCGCGAAAGCGTTTTGACCGTCCAGGAAAAAGATCTCGGGAGCGACCCGATCGCGACGGCTGACAGAATTTTCCTCGAACACATCGGCACAAACAAGATCCTCGTCGTCAATTCCCAAGGGCATTTGCGCGGGCTCTTCACGCTGTCCGACATCGAGCGGATTCGCGACGAAGCCGGCTCCGACGCAATTCGCCCGTCGCGCGACGAGAATTTCCGCCTGCGCTGCGGCGCGTCTGTCGCCGTCCCGCGCTATCCCGACGGCCGCGTGAACTACGACGCTCTCAACGAGCACGTTTCAAACCTCGTTGCGGCAGGCGTTGACGCCGTGATAATTTCCACGGCGCACGGCCATTCCGCAGGCGTCGGCGAGTGCGTGCGCTTCGTGCGCGACCACTTTGCGGATTTGACGATTATCGCCGGCAACGTCACGAGCGGTGAAGGTGTGGAATATCTCGCGGATTGCGGCGCGGATTCTGTCAAAATTGGTCAGGGGCCGGGCTCGATTTGCTCGACGCGCATTGTCGCCGGCGTCGGAATCCCGCAACTGACCGCGCTCTACGTTTCTTCGCAGGCTGCGAAAAGCAAAGGCGTGCGCATAATCGCCGACGGTGGAATCACGAAATCGGGCGACATTGTCAAGGCCTTGGTGCTGTCGGACTGCGTTATGCTCGGCGGCATGCTCGCCGGTTGCAAAGAGGCGCCGGGGAAAATCATGGAAATCAACGGCAAGCTTTACAAAGAGTACCGCGGCATGGGCTCGATGGAGGCAATGCGACACGGCTCGGCGGCGAGATACGGCCACGACCTGCGCAACAGCAAAATCACGAAGGTTGCGGCAGAGGGCGTCGAGGCACTGAAAGAAGTTTCCGGCAGCGTCGATCGGATTTTGATAACGCTCGCGGGCGGCGTCCAGAGCGGGCTCGGATATCTTGGCGCGCCTGATTTGAAAACTTTGCGGGAACGCGCGCGCTTTGTCCGCGTCACCACGGCAGGGCAAAAGGAATCTGCCCCGCACGACATCGTGGAAATCAAGACAACAAACGGTGGCGCGCGCGTGCTGTGACGCTGCGGGTTGGTGGTGAGGATCTGGGTTAGTGGTGAGAATTTGGGTTGGTGGTGGCGGCAAACCTGCCACGATTGTTGTCACACGGATTTGTTCGGGACTAACGTCCCTCACG
>JAJPZB010000123.1 GCA_021204635.1 Opitutia bacterium
CGCTTGTCGAAACGGTTTCGCCGGGCTCCAAAAACGAAAACTCAAATCACATACATATTATGAACAAAAAAATATTCACCACTGTGGCACTCATTGCCGCAGGCGCCGCGTTTGCCTCGGCAGACACGATCACGTTCGACTCCGCGCTGACAAACGCGGGGAGCAACACCACGGTAACTTACGCTTCCGTTTGGGAAATCGCCGCGAGTTGCGATTACAACCCTGACACCATAAAGGCTGACACGACCTACACGTATAACAGCCAACCCGCCATCGCCCTGTCGGGTAATGCACACTACGGTCAGACTAACAATCCGGCTGTAGTCACATTCTCAACTTCTGCACTATACACAGATTCTGTCGTTGCCGACGGGGATACGTTCACGTTGACGACGCTCGAGTTTATGACCCGTACGGGAAGTGGTGATAGTTACGATGCCGAAATTACGTCTGCATATGCGTGTATCTACGAATATTCGGGCAATGTTCTCGGATCGTTTCTCGGGGCAAGTTCCTCGACAGGAACAATAACAACAGCAAGTACCTCCGATACATTTGGAACTGCCTCCTACTCGTTCAGCGACGTTGAGCTCACGCTTGGAAACACATATGCGATTGTATTCTACGACAGCGATAGTAATGACGTTGAAGTCGGCTTTGGTCAGTTAAGACCGTATATGAGCGGCGGAAGCGGTTTCGACATTAACGACACCAACGAATACTCCAACGTTTACCGCCTCACAGTGGCGACCTCAGACGTTCCTGAGCCATCGATGTTTGGCTTGCTCGCAGGGCTTGGGGCTCTCGGGTTTGTTGCGGTACGTCGTCGCCGCAACCGCAAAGCGTAGTTAATAATTCATTACGTTTTTGAAGAAAGCTCTTCGGCATTGGTGTCGGAGAGCTTTTTGCGTTGGTGGTGGCTGCTGAGTTAGTGGTGAGGATTTTTTCGGAGGGGTTGGTGGTGGAGAGCGGAGTCAGGCGACGTTAAACGAACACACTCCATCACCACTAACGTGATCCCCTCCCGCTAACTTAGCGGGAGAATCGCGCATTGCATGCGCGAATTGTTGCCGCCACCAATCCAATTCTCACCACCAACCCATTCCCACCACCGTGCCGCGACCACAATCCCGTCTGCCGCAACCAACCCAATTCCCGACCCTCACCACCGTGCCAAATCCCACCACCATCCCATTCCCACCACCAACCCGCACCACCACCAACCCGCACCGCCACCAAGTTCCCCACCGCCACCACCAACCCTGCGGGCTGTGGGCTTGGTGGTGGCAACAGACCCGGGTACGACGATTGCCCTCCCGCCAAGAATCAGGGGAGAGGGCAATTGTTGTCGTGATGGTTGCCACCACCAAGGCGGCAACTCACGGATCTGTGGCCCGCAACAAACCTATTTCGCGGAATCCGTTTCCGCAGCCTCGGTGGCGGGAGGCGCGGGCGGCGTCTCCGGCTCTGTTGCAGGCTCGGGCTTTGTTGCCGGCGCAGCCTTTGTGGTGGCGGCAATTGTCTTGCCCGACGTCTTTATGCGCAGGTCGGACAAGGTAAGACCGGAGCCCGGGAACTTTAGCCCGATGACGTCAAATTCTTCCGCCGCCGTGGAATTGGCGAGCGGGAAGTTCGCGCGATACTCGTCGCCGTCGCCAACGCTGACGGTATATCCGTCTTGCGCGCGACTAATTGCGATCGAGAACACATAGTTGTCAACCGTGCTCGGAACGGCGAGCGGGTTGGTGGTGGCGGCGCTCGCGATAAAGCTCGAGCCCTGACCCGCGTTCATAAATCCGACGCCTTCTTTCGCCTTGAAGCGCGAGTAGATTGTTGTGTTTGCGCCTTCGCCGGCGGATTTTGTCCCCGCGAAAAAGCCGGTCATGCCCCAGTTCCCCTCGACGGAGTTTGAGAACATTTTCCCTGCTTCGGGGCGCGCATTTTCGCCACTATTGAAAAGCCCGAAGTAAAAAACGCCATTGTTGGCGATGCTCTTGAACTTCGCCGTTGCGCTGATGGAAAGGCTTTCGCCGACATCTAACTTGACCGCGAACGGCATGTAGCCCCAGGCGTACGAGGTGTTGTTTACGCCGGAGATTGTTGTCGTGCCATCTTCCCACGAGATTTTCGGGGCGCCTTTGTTGCGGTAGGAGAACCACTCGATGTTGCCACCATCGCTCACGAGTTTTTCTTCATCCGCAAAAACATTTGTCGCGATAGTTGCCACACTTGCAAAAACTATTGCGGGAATTAACGAGGATAATTTTTTCATACTTGCCTTTCTTTTGGTTGGGTAAGAGTGAGTTATATTGCGGTTTTGCCGCACGGAGGCGGCAGGTGCGACGACGGCAACAAAATTAATTATTTTTGGCAAGCCAAAAATAAAGTTTTTATAACAATCGCAAATTTTGCGGCAACTGTCAGGGGTTGGTGCTGGCAGAATCCCTGCACGGGTTGGTGGTGGGATTCGGGTTAGTAGTGGCGGGTTGGTGGCGAGAGTCTGTGGCGGGATTTTCCCACCACCAACCCGTCAAAGCCCGAGGGCGAGGCGCCGGCGTTCCCGCGAGGCGAGCTCGGTGGCGAGCATGTTCAAAAACGGAAGCCGCCCCGAGCGCGACGCCGCTATTTTCAGATTTTCCAACGCAGGCAATGCGAATTTGCGGAAACGCGGTTTGTTGCACTCCGCCGACAAAAAGAAATACGCGCCTATCGCCTGCATGAGCCGCTGCGCCGCCGCGCAATAAAAAATTTTCTCCGCATTGTTGCGGGTCTGTGGTGGGATCTCCATTTCGTCGCAATAAAACGCGAGAAGCGCGGAGCGCTCGTTGTCGCTAATGCCCACGTATGGGTCGAAAAGCAGCGAGGCGACGTCATACCAGCCGGTCCCGACGCGCATTCCCTGAAAATCTATGAAGCGGGCGCGATTGTCGTGCCACAATATGTTTTGCGACTGGAAATCGCGGTGGACGAGTTGCGGCGGTTGCGCGAGGAGCATTGTCGCAAGTGCGGCAAGTTCGTTGGCGAGGTCGGCGTTTGCCGCGCCGGAAATGCAGATTTTGTGCGCTTTTTTCGCGGCGTTGACGAGAAAGTAGTCGCGCTCCCACTTGTAATAATCCGCGTTGAAACCGTCGCGCATAATCTCTGTGGCGCCGAGATTTTTCAGCCCGTCGCGATGCAGTTTCGCGATTTCCGCGAGGGCGGAACGATATGCGGTGTTGGTGGCGGGCGAATTTTCCGCGCGCAAGGTCCACAGATCTACCTCGCCGAAATCCTCCATCACGAGCACGCGTCGTTGCGCGTCGTGGAAGAAAATCTCGGGGGCGGGCACGCCGATTTTCCGCATGAAATTTGCGATGCCTGCGTAGAGAAAATTCTCCGCCTTGCTGTCGTCGTAGAGACAAACGATCGCGGGCACATCGTTGTCGCGGCAAACGCGAAAAAAGCGGCGAGTTCCCCCGCCCTTTTCAATTTCCTGCGCCTGCGACAATGATGAGATTCGCGACAACTCACCCGCCGGCAATTTGTCTGCGAGCAAATCGTGCAAATTCATTGTCGGTCTCTCTCAAAAAATTTTCCGCGCCGTGGCGACAACAATGCCGCGCGGCGCGGCAACAATCGCGCGATTATTGAATTTCGTAGAGAACGTTTATCGCGTTCCAATCGGGGTCGCGCCCGACAAAGTCTTTGAACAGGACGGCGGCATCCTCGGAATCGCCTTTTTCGAGGATTTTTTTGCGATATTCCATTCCTTTGTCGTAGTTGAGCGTGCCGTCAGGATTGCGGAAAACGGACGTGAATGCGTCAGCCTCCAAGGCCTCTGCCCACTTGTAAGAATAATACGCGGAGGCATAGCCCACTGGGTCGCGGAACAGGTGCGTGAATCGCGGCAAATTCGTGTTCGGCACGGGGTCTGTTTTCCACAAAAACGGCTCGGAAAGCTCCATGCCGATCGCATTCACGTCCTTTTCGCTCTTAACAATTTCCGTCGCGTTCAAGTGGAGGTACAAATCGACATAGGCAAAGCCGAGTTGCCGCATTTGCTGATACGCAGCCTGAAAATTGCGCGCGCGAATCATCTTTTCGAGCACGTCTTTCGGAAGCGGCTCGCCGGTCTTGTAGTGCTTTGCGAAAGTAGCCAAAACCTCGGGCTCCCATGTCCAATTTTCATTCAGCTGCGACGGGAACTCGACAAAGTCCCACGCGACGCTGGTGCCGTTGAGCGCGGCGATTTCCGTGTTCCCGAGCAGGTGGTGCATGAGGTGGCCAAACTCGTGGAAAATCGTCTCGACGTCATAGTGCGAGAGCAGCGCCGGATCGTCGCCGACGGGCGCGGTGACATTGCCGCAGACCAAGCCGTAGTTTATCTCGCCGAGGCTGCGCTCGCCGGCAAATGCCGGATTCATCCAAGCCCCGCCGCGCTTGGAATCGCGCGGGAACCAGTCCGTGTAGAAAATGCCGAGCTTGCGCTTCGAGTTTTTGTCGTAGATGGAATAAAATTTCACGTCCGGATGCCAAACTTCCGCAGTTCCCGCCGGCGCGACAACGCCGGAGCCCGGCTCGATGTAAATCGATTTTTCCTCGCGGATTTCGACGTTGTAAAGGCGTTCCGTCAGCGCGAACAAGCCGTTCATCACAGCCGGCATCGGGAAATACGGCTTCACGGAATCGGCGTCGAAATCGTAATTCGCCTGCCGCATTTTCTCCGTCCAAAACGACAAATCCCAGGGCTTGAAATCGCCGCCGTCGTACGTTGGATCGTTTGATCTGCGAAACGATTTCAGCTCGGCGTATTCGCGCTCAAACGCGGGCAGCGTCTGGTCGTGAAGCTTTTGGACGAATGCCAGCGCGGTGTCGCCGTTCTTTGCCATGCGGCGCTTCAAGGTCAAATCCGAGAAATTTTTCTCGCCGAGAATTTCAGCCTCGCGCTGCCGCAGTTCGAGAATGCGGCGCATTATCGGCAGATTGTCAAACTCGCCACCGACGCAAGTTTCGTTCGCGGCTTCCCAGATTTCGCGGCGCAAATCCTCGTTCTCCGCATATTTGAGCACGGGCGCGTATGACGTCAGTTTCAGCGTGAAGAGCCACGCCGGCTTCTCGTCTGTTGCGAGCCCCGCCTGCTTTGCCGCCTCAAACGCGGCGGCTTTTTCCAACTCCGGCAAACCGGCGAGATTTGCCTCGTTTTCGACGAGTTTTTTGTACGCGTTCGTGGCGTCGAGAACGTTTTGCGAAAATTGCTGCGTGATCGTTGTCAACTCTTTTGAGATTGCAGTGAGCTCTGCTTTTTTATCATCGGGCAAATCGGCGCCACCGTCGCGAAATCCGTCGAGCGTTTCCTTTAAATATCGCGCCTTTTGCGGCGAAAGATTCTTAGCCTCGTCGGTCTGCGAATACGCCTTCAAAACGTTCCACAAGCGCGCGTCGAGCGCAGTCTGCGCCTCGTATTCCGAGACTTTCGGGAGAATTTCCGCGTAGGCTTTGCGAAAATCGTCGGACATCGCGACGTTTTCCAAGTGCGAAACTTTGCCCCACACGAAATCGAACTCGGCGAAATTCCGCCAGAGCGCGCCGAGCGTGTTTTCATAGGTCAGCACCGAGGGATCGTCTGTCGGCAGCGACGCGATCGCATCGATGTTGGCGCGCGCCCGCGCGAGCTCGATCGTCATGTCGGGCACGATTTTGTCGGGCGTCAGTTGCGACCATTTGATGTCGAGCGATGTGTCGAGGAACGGGTGCTCTGCCTGGGGCGTCTGGGCGGCGTTTTCAGTGGCGGCAGCTTCAGGCGCTACTTTTGCGCATTCGTTGTCGGCGCAGCATGCCGAGAGGAATGGCAGTATCGCTATCGCCGCGATTGCAATGAGGGGCTTCTTCATTTTTTCGGGATTTTTTGTTGCAAAATTTTTCCGCCGCGACAAACGGCGGACTTGCGTGAATTTATAAAAGAAACGCGTTCCCGCGCGAATAAAAATCTTCGGGAACGCGTTGAAAAAAGCGGATATGGCTTTGAAGATGCCGCTCGCGGCGGCGGGAAAAATCAGTTCCGGTGCGACTTGCACTCTGCGCACACGCCGAAAACATAAACCTGCGCGCCGCGAATTTCGCTACCGGCGGGGACGTTTTTGCACATCGCCTCCGCGTCCTCGACGGGGAAATCCGTGATTTTGCCGCATTCCGTGCACTTGAAATGCCCGTGCGGCGCGAGATGTGCGTCGAAGCGCATTTCCTTTTCCTCGATCGTTATCGTCAAAATCGCGCCTTTATCGGAAAAAAGCCGCAGAGTGTTGTAAACCGTGGTGCGCGACAGCGTCGAAATCTTGGGGACGAGGGCGCGATAAACGTCTTCCGCCGTAGGATGGTTGTAGCTTTTCAGCAGGTATTCGTATATTGCGAGCCTTTGTAGCGACGGGCGGATTCCGCGTTCGCGCAGCAGTTCGGAATATTGTGCAGTCTTCATTTATTGCTTTGTGTATTTTTGTCTTTACATTGCCCGCGGAAAAAACTTTTTCCGCGCAACAATTTCGCGAGAGCATGACGCACGCCGGAGCAAATAATCAATCGTTTTTTGGAAGAAATCCATTTTTTGATTTTTTTCTCTTTTGACGCCGGCACGAATTTGCGAAAATTTTTGCCAACGATGGGCTCGGTATTTTCAGACTTGACAGACGTTCTCGCGCAACTGCTGAACGAATCCGGCTTTCAGGCAGAAACCGCAGAAATAACGGCAAAAATAATCATTGCCGCGATTTCCGTCGCGATATTTCTCGCGTGCGCGTGGGTAGTTTTCCGACTCCTGAAATTGGTCCTGCCGCGGGCGCTGTTCGCAATCGCGCGGGAAACGAAAAACGCCTGGGACGACGAATTGTGCAAGACCAAATTTCCGCTGCGGGTAACGCACCTCATCATCTCGCTGCTATGCCTGCGGCTTCACCCGTATTTTTTCTCCGGCAGCCCCGAGACAGAAAAAATTGTCGCCATCGCGATGAATCTCTACTTCGTCGTGGCGCTCACGGGAACGGCATTCTCGATCATCGATTCGTTTCGCATTTTCGGCACCTCCGGTGACAAAAAGGGCACGCCGATCAAGGGATTTTTTCAGGCGATAAAGCTCGCATTCGGCCTCGGCGCGGCGATCTGGATTTTGTCAATTCTCTCGGACAAATCGCCGATGTACTTCCTGTCGGGCTTGGGCGCGCTGACGGCGGTTCTCCTGCTCGTCTTCCGCGACGCGCTTCTCGGCTTCACGGCGGGAATTATGATTTCCGCGAACGACACGGTGAAAGTCGGCGACTGGCTCGAACTCGATGGCAAGACGGACGGCACCGTCGAAGACATCTCGCTCACGACGGTGAAAATCCGCAACTGGGACAACACGATTTCCGCAATCCCCGCGTATTCCCTCATCTCCGAGCATTTTAAAAACTGGCGCGGCATGCAGGATTCCGGCGGGCGGCGAATCAAGCGCGCGATAAACATCGACTTGGAAACAATTCATTTCGCCACCGAGGCAGAGCTCTGCCACTGGCAGAAAATCAAAATCCTGCAACCATATCTCGAAAGAAAGTTCAAAGAAATTCGCGGCGACAACGGTGGTGGCAACGGTGGCGGCAACAATGGTGGCGGAGACGGTGGTGAGAAAATTCCCGCCACCACCAACCCGCGCGACGGCACCATGGCGAACTCGCGAAACCTGACAAACATTGGGACTTTCCGCGCATACTGCGTCGAATACCTGCGGCAAAATCGCGAAATTCACAAGGGGATGACGCTCATCGTCCGCCAACTCAACCCGGGCGAAACAGGCCTCCCGCTCGAAATCTACGCATTCTCGAAGGACACGCGCTGGGAAAACTATGAGAATATTCAAAGCGACATCTTCGACCACCTGCTCGCAATTCTTCCCGAGTTCAACCTGCGGGCGTTCCAAAATCCGACAGGGAAAAATTTCGAGACGCTCGCCCGCAACAAAGGGAAATGAGGTTGGTGGCGGGATTGTTGCCACCACCAACCCAGATCCCACCACCAACCCGCCACCACCAACCCAACTCTCACCACCAACCCGCGTCGCCACCACCAACCCACTCGGCGGGAAATAGAAATTGCGCCAAACTGCCTTTTGATTCATAAAAACACGCAACCGTGAGCCAAGAAAACACCACCCAAGATCCGCAACAAACGCCTGCCGCGAGCAACGGTAAATCGTCGCGGCTGCTTTGCGCATTTGCCGCGTTTTTCACGCTCGCCTTCCCCGCCTTCGCAATCGCAATCGGCGCGGGTACGCACATCGCCTGGAACGAACTCGCCGTTGTCGCGGAAATGCATGGCGACGAGGCAAACCAATTTGCGGTGAAAATCTTGGACAACAATCAAATCCTGCTCTGGGCAATCTTTGTTGTCGCCATCATCTTGTGCGTGTACGTGTTCTCGCTCGCGCGCAAAAACAACGCGGCGGAAACCTTCTACGGCGCGGGGCGAATCATCTTCGCGATGGCAGTTTCCGCCATGCTCTCGGTGCTTTATCTCGGCGCGCTGACAGTGGCGGTCTTCGTCCTGATCGCGCCGCTTCTCGCGAAATAACAAGCCGCATACAGATTTTTTTAATTCATGGAAAACGTCTCCTCCAAACCTTTCGGGAACGCCGCCTCGGGCGACGCCACAACGCTCTACACGCTGTCGAACGCGGCAGGATTTTCCGCCTCGTTCACAAATCTCGGCGCGACGTGGGTCTCGTGGCTCGTTCCAGACAAAGACGGGAAGTTCGACGACGTGCTTCTCGGCTTTGATTCCGCAGAAAAATATTCCGCGCAAACTGCATACGCGGGCGCAGTCTGCGGGCGCGTCGCGAACAGAATCGCCAAGGGGAAATTTCTCCTCGACGGCGTCGAATACACGCTCGCGGTCAACAACGGAGAGAACCACCTCCACGGCGGCAATCGCGGCTTCAACGCCTACGTGTGGGACGCCAAAATCTGCGGCGACAGCGAAGAGCCCGCCATCGAGTTCTCGCGGGTTTCCGCCGATGGCGAAGAGGGATACCCGGGCAACGTTCGCGTCGCCGTGAAATACACGCTTTGCCGCGACGGCGCAGTGAAAATTTCATACGAGGCCTCCGCCGACAAGGCGACGCCGATAAACCTCACCTGCCACGCATATTTCAATCTCGCAGGCCACGCCTCAGGCACGATTCTCGACCAATGGCTGAA
Source organism: Opitutia bacterium (assembly GCA_021204635.1). Taxonomy (GTDB): domain Bacteria; phylum Verrucomicrobiota; class Verrucomicrobiia; order Opitutales; family UBA953; genus Spyradosoma. The sequence continues at coordinate 9,198 of JAJPZB010000123.1, forward strand.
GCTCGCGTCCGACAAATTTTTGCCCACGGACGCCGGCGCAATCCCCACGGGCGAAGTCTGGAATGTGCGCGGACTGCGCCCGTTTGATTTCAAGATTTTCCACAAAATCGGCGAGCGCATCGACCCCACCAACGCGCAACAACTCGAATTCGCCAAGGGCTATGACCACTGCTACGTCGTCAACGGGCTCGCGGGCACGCTGCGGCCGGCGGCGACGCTCGTCTGCGAGGAAAACGGGCGCGTGCTCGACGTCGAGACGACAGAACCCGGGCTGCAAGTTTATTCCGGCAACTGGCTCGCCGATTCCTGCGCGGGCGCGCCGGGCAAAGGCGGAGTGCAATATGGCGACTTCGCCGGTCTCGCGCTCGAGACGCAACACGTTCCCGACGCCATCAACCACGGGCATTTCCGCGCGAACATTCTCGTGCCCGGACGCATTTACACGAGCACGACGATTTACCGCCCGTCGCTCAAAAGCTGAGCACTTTTCCCGTTCCCGCGCGTTTCCGCAAAAGCCGCGGGAACGCTCTTTTTGCGCGACACAAACCTTTTCTTGACACAAAATCTCAATCCCATCAAACCCCGACAAAACAATGATTAAGGAATACTTCAAAGAGCAATTCGGCTGCGAGCCGACCGCCGTTGCCCAAGCCCCGGGCAGGCTCGAATTTATCGGCAACCATGTCGATTACAACAAGGGCATCGTCATGGGCGTCGCGATCGATAATCGCATAAGCGTCGCAGTTTCGCTCCGCGACGACGACGAAATCCACATGGCGTCGCACGGGCTCCATTGCTCCGGCAAAATCAAGATGTCGGAACTCGTTCTGCAAGAGCGCCGCAACAAATTCATGAACTACCCGCTCGGCGTTTTCAAAATTATGCTTGACGCGGGAATGAAGGCGGGGCGCGGGTTCAATCTCGCCGACGCCTCGACCGTCCCCACCGGCGCGGGCGTGAGCTCTTCCGCGGCAATCGAGTTGGCGACGGCGTACGCGCTCGGCAAACTCTACAATTTCCCGCTCACGAAAATCGACGCAGTCCGCATAGGCAAAGCGGCGGAAAACAAATTTGTCGGCATGCCCTGCGGGATTCTCGACCAAGGCGTTTCCGGATTTGGCGAAAAAGACGCGATCGTCAGAATCGATTGCAAAACGGAAGAATTTTCCACGCTGCCGCTGCCGGCGGGCACATATTTTTGGGTGTTTAATTCCGGCGTGAAACACGCGCTCGTCGCCGGCGACTACGCAAAACGCAACGCCTCGTGCATGCGCGCAACGGAAATTCTCAACAAATACAATCCCGAAATCACCTGCCTCGCGGACGCCACAATCGCCGCCGTCGAGGCGTGCAAATCGAAACTGACGCCGGAAGATTTCAACCGCGCGCTACACGTCGTCGGCGAAAACAACCGCGTCATCGAGATGGAGCACGCACTGAAAATCGGCGACCTCGCCGCAGTCGGAGAACTCATGAAAGCGTCGCACATGAGCTCGCGCTTCCTCTTTGAAAATTCGTGCCCCGAAATCGATTTTCTCGTAACCGAACTTTCCGAACAGACCAACGTTTACGGCGCGCGCCTCTCCGGCGGCGGATTCGGCGGCATCGCAATCGCCCTCACCAACGGCGATTTTTCCACCGCGCAGGCTGACGAAATCGGCAACAAATTCGAGAAAAAATACGGCAGAAAGCCCCCGCAATTTTTCCGCACGACAACAGGCGAAGGAGCACGCCTCGTGGAATAATCGCCTCGCGGCGACAACAACGCGGCAATGATTCGTGAGGCAGTAATTATCGGCGGCAGCGGTTTTCTCGGAAACGCAATCGCGCGCCGCTGCCTCGCGAGCGGGTGGAAAGTCCGCGCCGTCGGGCGGAAAAATCACCCCGAATTTGCCGCGCAGGGAATCGATTTTGCCCGCGCCGACATCGCAAAATCGCCGAACGATCTCGCGGAAATTTTCGCCGGCGCGGACGTCGTTTTCCACATCGCAGCAAAGACGGATGTCTGGGGCAAAGTAAAAGATTTCCGCGCGACAAACATCACCGGAACGCAAAACGTCATCGACGCCTGCAAAAAATCCGGCGTGAAAAATCTCGTTTACGCGAGCACGCCGAGCGTCGTTTTTAACGAGCGCGAAATCGACGGCGGAGACGAGGCCATGCCCTATTGCACCTCAAAGCTCAGCCTCTACGCGCTCACAAAAGCCGAGGCGGAGAGGAAAATCCGCGCGGCAAATTGCGCCGAGTTGCGCACGATCGCCCTTCGCCCGCACCTGATTTGGGGGCTCGGCGACCCGCACCTCGTCCCGCGAATAATCGAGCAGGCGGCGCAGGGGCGGCTGCGGATAATCGGCGACGGCAAAAACATGGTCGATTTGACGCATGTCGAAAACGCCGCGCACGCCCACGTCCTCGCGGCAGAGATCCTCGCCGACGGCGCAAAGTCGGTCGCGACAGGCGCGGACATCGGCGGGAACGCGTATTTTGTCTCTGACGGCGCCCCGGTAAAATTGTGGTCGTGGGTCAACAATTTGCTGAGGCAAATCGGCGCGCCTGCGCTTCGGGAAGACCGCTCCGTGCCGCTCAAATCCGCATATTTCGCGGGGACGCTTCTCGAATTTTTCTGGAAAATTTTCGGCGTCGCGGGTGAGCCGCCGATAACGCGATTTGTCGCCTCGGAATTGGCACGCAACCATTGGTTCAAAATTTCTGCTGCCCGCCGCGACCTCGGCTACGCGCCCGTCGTAGATCCCGCCGAAAAATTCACTGAACTTATAAATTTTTACAAAGGAAAATCATGATCGTTTCTCTCCGTGGCAAACTCATCGAAGCCGGAATTTTCCGCGCCGTCATCGAATGCGCCGGCATTGGCTATGAAGTAAATATTCCCGTTTCGACCGCCGAAAAGCTCCCCGCAATCGGCGAAGAAGTGCGTCTGTTCTCGCTGCAAACCTTCCGCGAAGACGGGCAATCGCTCTACGGATTTTACTCCGCCGAGGAGCGCGACTTTTTCAAGTTGCTCGTAGAAAAGGTCAGCGGAATCGGGCCCGGAATTGCACTCAAAATTTTCTCGCGCCTCTCGCTCCCCGTCTTGCAAAACGCAATTCGCAACAGCGACGTCGCAATGCTCTCGCAATGCCCGGGAATCGGCAAAAAGACTGCGGAACGCCTCATCGTGGAACTCCGCGACAAAATCGGATTTGCCGCCACAACAATGCCGGCAACAACCCCCGGAGCGGCAAATGCCACGCAAAACGCCACGACAAACGCGCCCTCCGTGCAAGCCGATGCCGTCGCTGCGCTCGTCTCCCTCGGTTGCAAACTCGATCAGGCAGACAAAGCCGTGCGTAACGCACTACAAAAAGCCGGCGACAACGTCTCCGTCAGCACTCTCATCACCCTCGCCCTCGGCAACCGAGGAAACACGCCGGCAGGTTAGTGGTGGCGCAAGGTCGGTGGTGAAATTTGGGTCGGTGGTGGGATTTGGGATTGCGGTGAGTTTATTGCGATCCTCGGGTCGGTGGTGACAACAAACCCACCACGATAAACAACTGCAAGGAGGTTTAGCCTAATCTGGGGGATCATTGCTTTGGTTTTATTTTTGTCTTGACAAACATTTCCCCGTGCGAAATTTTCACGCGAAATTCCAACTACTAAAGAACACCATGATAAACAAACAACTACTGATATCTGTGCTTATGATAATTCCGGCTGCCGGAGCATCATTCTCCCCCTTAATGTTAGCGGAGAACGATTCATCTAATGGTATCGTCAGAGGCTATGACACGGAAATAATCACTGACACTCTTGCGGGCGCGGAAAAGGGCGAACCGATGAACTTTAAATTGCGATACAGAGGTAATGCCAATCCATATTACACAATAAAACATCGAGCACAAAATAACTGCTATTCTTGTGCAATCGTAGACGAAGCGAGAGCACGCGGATTTGACGTGGAGGCAATTTTGGATGGAGAACTCGACAAAGAGATAACGTGCCTCGCAAACGGGCTTTATGACGATAGAGATCGTCGCATCTTGGAAGGATTTACTCCGGCTTCGGCAAAAAATATTTACGGCATAACAGACCTCAACGAAATCAAACACGTTACGGCAAAAGAATTCACTTCAAAGCGCTTCGGCAAAGATTTGCCTGTCGGCCGCTACGAAATAAGTTGCGCATGGAAGGGACACGGAAATTTTCACGTATATAGGTTTGAGAAATTGGAAAACGGCGAAATACAATTTTATGATCCGCAAAATGGTCAATTTTGGCTTGCCGGCGATTTTCCACCCGAATATGGCAGGGACGCTCTAAGCATGAAATACAAATGCCCGGTTTCTTTCTTCCGAACAGACGACAAACCTCTTTTAAAATTCGCAGAAAACTTTGTCCGCAAAAAACGCGTGCAGACAAAGTGGTTTAACAGCGACAAGAAAGAAAAGGGGAAATCTTAATTCTCCACGACAACAAGCGCGTTACACCACCATTGTCGTAAGGCATTTGTGGTGGGAATTGGGTTTGTGGTGGCAACAGACCTACTCTCACCACCAACCCAGTTCTCACCACAAACCTAACACTCACCACCACCCCAACTGCCACCACTAACCCGTGACGCTATTTCCCCTTTGTTGCGGCGGCGTAGTCGGCGTCTGAGACCGGATCCAACCAAGTATTTTTGTTTGTTGTGGGGTTGCACTCTATTGCGAGGTGCGAGAACCAGCTGTCGGGCGCGGCGCCGTGCCAATGTTCCACGTTTTGCGGAATCTCCACAATGTCGCCAGGGAGAAGCCGGCGCGCGGGTTTGCCGCGTTCCTGATAATATCCGACGCCACCAACCGCGATCAGGATTTGCCCGCCCGTGTGGCTGTGCCAATTGTTGCGGCACGAAGGCTCAAACGTCACGTTCGCGACAGGCACGTGCAGCGAGGCGTTTGTGGTCATCGGCGCGAGGAACGATTTGCCCGTGAAATATTGCGCGTAGCCGGTGTTTGGCGCGCCGACCGGAAAGTCGCTGATGTGCGGCACACCGAAGTCGTTTTTGCAGACGAGCGCGAGAATCTCGGCAACTTGCGCGTCCGTGATCCCGTTGTACTTCCCGATCTCGATATGCCCTTTCAACTGCGGCGCAGTCTCCGGCCTCGCGGCGAGAGCTGCGATTGTTGCGAGCTCGCGGGTTTTCCAGTCGAGATTGTCGCGAGCAAAAATGTCGCCGAAGAGGTGCGACTTCAAATATTCGTCGATTGCGGGCGCGAACTCGAATAGTGCGCCTTTCACTGGCGCGCCACAGAGCTTTGTCTGGTTTTCCGTGCCAAATTTTATGCTCGGCTCGCTCGGAAGCGGGCTCGGCAACTTTCCCTGCGGGTCCGCAATGCCGCGCGCCTTTCTTTCGTCGAGAACACTCATGAAATTACCGAGCGCGTTCAGGCTTCGCGGGAAGCCGCAATACGCGTAGAGCTGCGTCAAAATTTCCTTGCCCTCGTTGACGGTCAATCCGGCGTCGAGAGCGGCGTTCAGTGCCGCGCGCAGGCTTTTCGCGTCGCCGGTCGCGACTGCGGCGCTCACGAGCGCGATTTGTCGTTCTTTTTCGTTTAGTGCGTTCATTTTGTCGTTTGTTGTCGCCGTACCCGCCGAGATCACGCCTGCCAAAATTGCGACGCAGAGCCCGATTGTCGCAGCCATTTTTTTGAGGTTCATATCGAAAAATTCTGCATTGTTGTGGCGCGCAAAATCGGGATGGTGGCGGCTACTTCGCGATCCCGATTTCTTTCAGCCACGCCGCAACTTCGCGGTCGCCGCCACTCTTTGCCTTGCTGCCGGGGAGCGTTATCGCCTTCAAAAATTTCGCCTGCGGCAACTGCTTTTTCATGTCGCTTTCGCAGTTTTGGAGCCCGCCGCCACCATTCGTGAAAAACGGCACAATCGTCTTGCGTGCGAACGCAGGGTCGTCGAGAAGCGTCGCGACAGGCGGCGCGTATGTGCCCCACCAATTTGGCGAGCCGACGAAAACCGTGTCGTAGGTTTCGACGTTCTCAGGAAACGCCTTGATTTTCGGGCGAAATTTTTGCGCGAGCTCCTTCTTCGCCTGCTCTGTGCACTTGGAATAATCCTGCGGGTAAGGCGTTTCGGGCTCGATTTTGAAAATCGCCGCGTTTGTTGCGCGCTGAATTTTCTTCGCGAGCGCCTCGGTGTTGCCGCTCCACGAATAATAGACGACCAGAACCTTGCCTTTTTCTGCGGGCACAGTGGCGGCGATTTCTTCGCCTGCGAGCAAGCTTCCTACGGCAATCGCGCCGAGCGACGACATCGCCGCAACTTTCTTTATAAACGATTTGGGACTCATGGGATTGTTTTTTTTGTTTTTAAAAATTGGGGAAAATGCCGCAACAAAGCCTCCACAATGGCTCGGTTGCCGCAACTGACAACTGTGCGGGATTTTACTTCATAGCCGCAACTTTTTCAAGATGCTTTGTCTGAATATGCGACAATGCGCAACGGGCATTTTCCCACCACTAACCTGCCGAAAAGGCATTTGGGTCTGTGGTGGCAACAAAGCCAAATCTCACCACCGACTCAAATCCCCACCACCAACCCGCCACCACCGACCCACCGACTCAAATCTCCACCACCAACCCGACATCGCGCAACAATGCGCAATGTTGCCACCACCAACCCACCACAATCACACGGCGCCCGCGAGCTCGGCGATTGCCTCTTTCTGTGCCTTGGCGTTGCGGCGACGCGCTTCCTCGGTGAGGAAAATTTTCCTCATGCGCAGAAAGTGCGGCGTCACCTCCACGAGCTCGTCGTCGGCGATGTATTCCAATGCCTGTTCGAGCGAGAGCTTTGTGGCGGGCGCGATTTTCATTTTCCTGTCAGAGCCTGCGGCGCGCATGTTTGTGAGCTCTTTGCCTCTTTGGAGATTCACCGGCAAATCGTTGTCCTTGCAATGCTCGCCGACGACCATGCCCTCGTAAGTTTCTTCGCCAGGGTCAATGAAAAATTTCCCGCGCAGTTGCAAGCCGTCGATCGCGTATGCAACGGCTTTGCCCTGCCCGATCGAGACCATCGAGCCGTTTGTCCGCGCCGGAATTTCGCCTTTGAAAGGCTCGTAGCGATCGAAGCGGTGCGCCATTATCGCCTCGCCGGCAGACGCCGTGAGCACCTTCGAGCGCAGCCCGATAATTCCGCGCGTGGGAATGGAAAATTCCAAGAGCTGGCGGCTGCCGCGCGTCTCCATTTTGCGCAGTTCGCCGCGCCGCAAACCGACGAGCTGGATCACGCTACCCGCAAATTCTTCGGGGACCTCGATCGTGAGTTCTTCCACGGGATCGTTCAGCACGCCGTCGATGACTTTCGTGATCACTCGCGGGCGCGAAACCGCCATTTCAAAGCCTTCGCGACGCATCGTCTCGATGAGAATCGCGATGTGCAAAACGCCTCTGCCGGAGACTTCAAACATCTCGCCGCCGTTGCCCGCCTCTTTCACGCGGAGCGCGACATCGCTCTGCGCCGCTTTGCTGAGGCGATTTTTGATGTGGCGCGCCGTGACAAATTTGCCGTCGCGCCCGAAAAACGGCGAATCGTTCACGCGGAAAACCATCGAAATCGTGGGCTCGTCTATCGCGATTGGCGGAAGCATTTCCGGCGCGTCCGCCGCCGCGATCGTGTCGGAAACGTATATGTCGTCAATCCCGACGACGCCGCAGATGTCGCCGCATTCCACGCTGTCGCAGTTTTTCCGCTCCAAGCCCTCAAACGTGAAAAGCTCCTTGATCTGCGCGTTGCGTTTGTTGCCGGCGCGGTCGATGACGACAACGGGGTCGTTCAGGCGAATCGTCCCGCGCGCGACGCGGCCAATCCCTATTCGCCCGACGTAGTCGGAATAATCGAGCGTCGCGACTTGCAACTGCATGGGGCCCTCGGTATGCGCGGGCGCCGGAATGTGCTCCAAAATTGCGTCGAGCAACGGCGCGATCGAGGTTCGCGGGTCGCGCTCCAAATCTTTCACCGCCCAGCCGTCGCGCCCACTCGCGTAGAGCACGGGGAAATTCAGCTGCTCCTCGCTCGCGTCGAGGTCGCAAAACAAATCAAAAACTTCGTTGACAACTTCGCTCGGGCGCGCGTCGGGCTTGTCAATTTTGTTTATCGCGACAACGACCTTTTTCCCGAGCCGCAATGCCTTTTCGAGCACAAAACGGGTTTGCGGCATGGTGCCTTCCGCCGCATCGACGAGCAAAATTACACCATCCGCGAGGTTCAAAACGCGCTCGACCTGCCCGCCAAAATCGCTGTGACCCGGCGTGTCGATGACGTTGATTTTCACGCCCTTGTAGTTGACCGAGATGTTTTTTGAAAGAATTGTGATCCCGCGCTCGCGCTCTAAGTCGTTGCTGTCGAGAAAGCATTCCCGCATTTCGCGATTCTCGCGGAACATTTTCGATTGCTGAATTATTTTGTCCACGAGCGTCGTTTTCCCGTGGTCAACGTGCGCGATAATCGCGATGTTTCTTAGTTCCCTCATGATGAGTTTCCTTTCCCTGCGTTTGTCGCAGAGCCCTGCGCCAAAAAAACGCGGTTGGTCATCATCTCACGAATCGCCGCTGCGAGAAAGCCCAAAAATTTTTCGCAGGCTTGGGAGCCGGAGTTAGTGGTGGCGAGTCTGTGGTGAGAGTTGGTGGCGAGAATTGGCTTAGTGGCGACATGGGTTGGTGGTGGCAACCAAGCCAAATCCCACCACCAGCCCGCAACCCCACCCAATTCTCACCACCGAGTCAAATCCCGCCACCATCCCAATTCCACCACCAAGCCAAGCCCTCACCACTAACCCGCGACCACCAACCCGCCTTGCCACAAAGAGAAAGGCGTTCCCGAAAGAGCTCGGGAACGCCTCGTCTGTTGCGAACTTTGCTTCGGCGTAGAGGCCGGAGCGCGGTGTGTTGCGCAGGATTATTTGCCCATCGCGGAGATGAACCAAATCGTCTTCGCGAAGTTTGCGAGATCGCCTTCGATGAGGCTGACGATGTCGTAGAGGCCTGCGGCGTCGGCTTGCGCGCGAATTGCCTCGCCGAGAGCCTTCATTTCTTTCAGGTCTGCGAGAACGATTTCAAACGCCTTGCACGCGCACATTTCCTCGGACGGAATTTCCTTGATTGTCGCGACCTCGAGATAGCTCTTGAGTGACGCGAGCGGCTTTTCGCCGTGCATTTTCAGGGCTTCCGCCACGGCATCGAACGATTCGGCGAGGCCGTCGTAGATCGTCTCCAAATATTCGTGAGACGCCTTGAAGCTCGTGCCGGTCACGTTCCAATGCAGGTTGTGAACCTTGACATACATCACCGCGATGTTCGCCAGGTATTTGTTGATTTCTGTTACTACCTTTTTGTCCATAACGTTTCTCTTTCTGTTATTGGTTTTTCGTTACGATTGCGCAATAGAAGCGCTCTTGCCACGAAAATCTTTCTAAATTTTTTCAAAAAGCGCCGCGCCCGCGTCACATCATGTTTTTGGGACCGTTGACGTGGGCGTTCACCTTGAGGCGCAGGGCGTTGAGGTGGATGAAGCCCGAGGCGTCGTCTTGGTCGTAGGCGTTTGTCGGGTCAGCCTCCATCGTCGCGATTTGCGGGTTGTAGAGCGAATTGGGCGATTTGCGGCCGGCGACATAGCACGAGCCCTTGTAGAGCTTCACGCGAACGACGCCGTTGACATTTTTCTGCGTCTCGGTGACGAGGGCCTGCAACGCGAGGCGCTCCGGCGCATACCAGAAGCCGTTGTAAACGAGTTCTGCGTATTTGGGAATCAGGCTGTCGCGCAGGTGCATGGTGTCGCGGTCCATCGTGATGGATTCCATTTGGCGGTGGGCGAAAAAGAGAATTGCTCCGCCCGGGGTCTCATAAACTCCGCGCGATTTCATTCCGACGAAGCGATTTTCGACCATATCGACGCGCCCGATTCCGTGCTTCCCGCCGAGTTTGTTCAGCGTCTGCATGACTTGGAGCGGCGTCATTTTCTTGCCGTCGATTGCGACGCAATTGCCTTTTTCAAACTCGAGCTCGATGTATTCGGGCGTGTTGGGTGCGTCTTCAGGCGCGACGGAGAGCTTGAACATTGCCTTGTTTTCGGGACAAAACGCGTCAAACCACGGGTCTTCCATAATTCCCGCCTCGTATGAAATGTGGAGCAAATTGCGGTCCATCGAGTAGGGCTTTTTCATGCTCGCCTCGACGGGCAGCCCCTGTGCCACGCAATAATCGATCATCTCTTTGCGACCCGGGAATTGCGCGCGGAAAGAATCGTCGCGCCACGGGGCGATGACCTTGAGGTCGGGGGCAAGAGCCGCAGCGGCGAGCTCGAAGCGCACCTGATCGTTGCCCTTGCCCGTCGCGCCGTGGGCAATCGCGTCGCAGCCTTCCGCCTTGGCGATTTCGACCATGCGCTTTGCGATGAGCGGCCGCGCGATCGACGTCCCGAGGTAGTATTGCCCCTCGTAAATTGCGTCTGCCTGCATCATCGGGAAAATGAAGTCGCGGGCAAATTCTTCCTGCAAATCCTCGATGTAAATCTTCGAGGCTCCGGTTTTTTTGCTCTTTTCTTCGAGGCCGGAAAGCTCTTCCTCTTGGCCGACATTCGCGCAGAACGCGATCATCTCGGCGTTGTATTTATTTTTAATCCAGGAAAGGAGCACCGAGGTGTCCAATCCGCCTGAATATGCGAGAAGAATCTTCATTTTTACAGATTTTTGTTTGAAAAGTTTGCTCATCATGTTCCGCCCGCCTGCGGAAATCAACGCCCGATTCCGCGCAACAAACGCGGGTTGGTGGTGGGGGAAATGGGAATGGGTTGGTGGCGAGGATTTGGGTTAGTGGTGGCGGATTGTTGTGGTGCGGGTCGGTGGTGAGGATTGGCTTGGTTGCCACCACTAACCCAAGCTTCACCACCAACCCATTTCACCACCGACTCGTTTCTCACCACCAACCCAAGTCCCACCACTAACCCATTTCACCACCAACCCAAATTCCACCACCAACCCACCGGCGCTCAGAACGCTCTCAGTTCGGCGCTCCACTCAGGCATTCCGCCTGCCTGCGAACACACAAAGCCCGCCACCGAGCCGGCATGCTCGTGAGCCGCCACAATGCTCTTCCCGCGAAGCAGCGCCACCACAAACGCCGCAGTGAAAGAATCTCCCGCCCCGACCGTATCGACGACGCGCGTGCCGGCGTCCGCCGCCACAAACGAAGCCTCATTGTTGCGACAATCCACAAAGCTGCCGCGCCCGCCGCAGGTCAGCACGATTTTCTCCACGCTCGGGAACTCCGCGAAAATTTTCCGCGACAATGCGGATTTTTTCGCCTCGAGATTTTTCCCGCCACCACAATCAAAAATTTCCCCGAAGACCTCGAGCTCGTCCTCGTTGATTTTCAGGATGGTGGTGAGCGCGAGCGATTCGCGGATTATTTCCTCCGAGTAAAAATTTTGGCGCAAATTCGCGTCGAACACCCGCAGGCAACTCGGTGGCGAACATTTCAAAAATTGCAAAATCGCGCGGTGGGAGCGTGGACTGCGTTGCGCGAGCGTCCCGAAGCAAATCGCGTCTGCGGCGCGGGCGATTGTTGCGAGCTCGGTGGTGAACTCGATGTTGTCCCAGGCAACATCGGGCGGGAATGCGTATTGCGCGGCGCCATTGTGGTCGAGCGAGATTTGCACCGAGCCGGTTTGTTGTGGCGCGCGCCGGAACGCGGTCCGCAGCGATTTTGTTGCGAGAGTTGCGAGAATTTCGTCGCCGGCAGCATCGCGCCCGATCGCGGAAATCGCGACGCCGTCCGCGCCTGCCTGCGAGGCGTGGAACGCGAAATTCGCGGGCGCGCCACCGAGCTTTTTCCCGCTTGGAAAAACGTCCCAGAGAATTTCGCCAATCCCGACAACGAGGAATTTTTTCATGCGCGAATTTTGTTGCCGCAGGCTGGCGAACTCAAACGCGAATGTGTTGTTGTCGCCGGCGTCGGAATTGTTATTTTGCAAGGAAAAAGCCCCGCCCCAGATGACGAAAAAATTTCTCAGCCGGATTTTCTGCGCAGCCGCGATTTTGCTGTTCGCATTGTCGCCGCGCCCGCTCTTTGCGAAGAGCGTGAACGCCGAGTTGCAAGTCGTTTTTTGGAGCCGCGAGAGCTCGTTGGCGGATCTTTTTGTGAAAAGCGGCGGGATATATCGCAAGCTAAACGGCGCGGCGTTTGCGCTCACGAAAAGCTCGCTCGGGTACAGCGGCGAAAGTGTCGTCGATGTCTTTGAAAAATCGGGCGGCGGCTATGTGAAATGCGCGGAATTTGAGATCCCCGAGGGCGCGCAAAAATGCCTCGTCGCAATCGGGCCCGCGACGCGCTTTTTCGACAGCGACGAAGACCTCGGCTACGAGCCCAAGTTTGGCGCCGACGCGATGGAGTTTGTCGATAAAGGCTATGGCGACGGCACGCTCTCGGTGCTGAATTTTTCCACGCTCTCGCTGCGGGCGAGAGTTGTCGGGTGCGAGCCCGTGGTGTTGAAGCCAAAAACTGCGGAAAAAATTTACTCGCTCGCCGCCGGGGAAAAAAGCGCGGACGTGGATTTCCGCATTGTCACTGCGGCAAAAGACGCCGAGAGCGCGCACAAGGCGTGGCGCGTGGGCAATTCGATGCGGGTTGTTTCAAGCCAGCGGTATTTTATTGCGGTTGTCCCGGGCAGGAAGCGCGAGGGCAAGCCGCCACAATGCGAGATTTTCTCAATCCGCGCGGAATAGTTGCGCGGGTTGGTGGTGGAATTTGGGTTGGTGGTGAAATGGGTTGGTGGTGACCACCAATCCAATTCTCACCACCAACCCCTCGCAACAAACCCCGCCACCAACCCAATTCCCCACCAC
>JAJPZB010000004.1 GCA_021204635.1 Opitutia bacterium
ATATAGCCCTCGAACCATTCCGAATTTTCTTGATCGTTCTCGCGCGCATCGTTGTCGCCACCTTTGTCGTCGCCGTAGGGCTCGGAATTGTTTTCGGTGGCAGATTTGTCGGCGGCGTCTTTGTTGTCGCTGCCACCGAAGAGATTTCCGATCCCGCCCGCCACAGACTCGACCGCGCCTGTCGCAGAATCTGTGCCGCTGCCGAGCAGGTTGCCGATCTCGGAGAGATCCATGCGGTTGAGGACGTTGAGGAAATTTGCCGCGACGCGCATGCCAAACTCCGTGGCGGTGATGTCTTCGTCGATGCCGACGTTTTGCATGTCAATCGTCACGGGCGGGAGCGGCGTGGGCACGCCGGAATAAATCATTCTCACGGTCGCGCCATCGACGAAAAATCGCCGCGCGCCGACGTAAATTTCTTCTTCCTCTTCGGCATTGTTGTCGCTGTCTTCGGCTTCGTCATTGTTGCCGCTTGCCGCCGTGAGATTGTCGAGCAGCACGTCGAAATTTGCCTTGCCGTTGAGCGGTTTTTCGTAGGTTGTCGTGAGACCTTCGACTGTGAAATTTTCGATGATGACCTTCGTGCGGCCGTTGCTTTCTGCGAGGCTCACCTCCGCGTTGAGATAGTCGATCGTGACCATGTCTTCGGAGAAATCGCCGCCCGTCGTCGGGTGTCCCATCACGAAATTGCGCATCGTGAGCGACTGTGTGAACGGGTTCACGCTGAGGCTGCCGACGCTGAATTTGTCAACTTGGAGAATCTCGGCGCCATACTTGTTCAGCGCGTATTTACCCACCGCGCTCGGCGCCAAAAGAAGCACGACAATCCCGATGACGACGATCAGGCAAACCGGCACGAGAATCATGAACCAGAGCCGCTTGTAAATTGGCGGTTTGGCTTTTTTGCCGCCGGTTTCAATCGCAGCGTTGTCGCCGCCCGCGTTTGTCGTGGTGCGGGTTTCTTCGTTTGTTTCAGTGTCCATGTGGTTCAATGCTTGTCCCTCGTTTTTTTTGAATCAAGATTTTTCAGGCGAAGCGCTCGCGCGGCAGGCGGACTGCGACGGGGCAGTGGTCGGAGCCGAGGACGTCGGCGAGAATTTCGGGCTCGGAAAACTCGTCTTTCAGCGCCTCCGAGACGAGCCAGTAGTCGATTCTCCACCCCACATTCCGCTCCCGCGCGCGCATGCGGTAGCTCCACCACGAATACGCCTTCGCCGTCGTCGGGTTTTTCTCGCGAAAAGTGTCGATAAATCCGGCGGCGAGCGTCTGCGAAAACGACGTCCGCTCCTCGATTGTGTAGCCCGCGTTGCGCTCGTTGGATTTCGGGTTCGCGATGTCAATCGGCTCGTGCGCGCAGTTGAAATCGCCGCACGCCGCAACGGGCTTTTTCGCCGCGAGCGCGCTCAGGTGATCGCGAAAATCGGCGTCCCAGCGCATGCGATAGTCGAGCCTCGCGAGCTCGTTTTGCGAATTTGGAACGTAGGCGCAGACGATGAAAATTTTGGGAAATTCGAGCGTGAGCACGCGCCCTTCCTGCGGGTGATTTTCGCCGTCGAAATTTGTCGAAACCGACAGCGGCGCGAACTTGGAAAGCACCGCCGTGCCGGAATATCCGGGCTTGTCTGCGGGGTGAAAAAAGCGGTGCGGGAAAGCGCGCTCAATCGCGGGCGGGAGCTGCAAATCCGCAGGGCATTTTATTTCTTGCAGGCAGAGAATGTCGGGGGAATATTCCGCCGCGTAGCTCTCAAAATTTTTGCGAAGAACGGCGCGAAGCCCGTTCACGTTCCACGAATGCAGGAGAATTTTTTCCATGGCTTGTCGCGCGAATATAAAAAGAAAGCGCTCCCGAATGGAAACGCTTTCTTTGTCGCGAGATTTCCCGCGTCAATTTGCGGCATTAAAAATCGTCGTCGAAGAAATCGTCATCGTCGTCGCTTCCGCTGCCGCCCGACGAACCGGAATCATCGTCATCGTCGTCGTCAAAATCGTCAGACGCCGCAGACTTTTTCGAGGAAGAACCGCCGCCGGAATACGACGAGGAACTTTCGCCGCGCACCACTGTCGCGAGCGGCTTGCCTGTGTAGAGTTTGCGGAAAGTTGTGCGCGTGGCGTGGATGCTGAAAGTTTGCCCCGCTTCGTTGCGGACGGTGAGGAGCCCGTTGCGATCGACGTTGACAATGAAAACGCGCGTCCCCACAGGGATTTCCACCTTGCCGATCGGGCGCTTGTTCTTGTCTGTGAGCGTGACGCGCGAGCCGGCAGTTCTCACCTGAACCGCCTTTGGCCAGGTCGCAGGGCGCTTTGCGACGACGGCGTAGTCGATCTTCTTCGGTGCAGCCTTTGTTGCGGCTTTTGGCGCGGCATTGTTGTCAGCCGCCGGTTTCGCGTCGTCGTCGCTGCTGTCGCTGTCGGAATCCGTGTTGTCGCTGTCGCTATCGTCGCCGCTCGCGGAATCGTCGCTGTCGTTGTTGTCGTCGGAGTTGCTTGCCGCCGGCGTCGCGACGATGGCTTGTTGCGGTGCGAGGACAGGGCTCGTCGTCGCCTGCGCGGTGCTTGTTGCGCGCGCGCCTTTGGCGGCGTTTTCGCGCTCAGCCGCGACGTTTGCCTTTCCGGCGTCAACCTGACGGAGAATTGTTCCCGCTATGTCTGTATTCACCCAACCGCGTTGTTCGGCGGTCATCCAGCTGATGAAAATCAGCGCGGCAAGAATCATCCCAATCACTATCTTTAAAATAAGACCTGTATATCCTTTGTCATTTGCCATTGTTGTGTCGTGCGATTTGTATTTTTTTACTTTTATTTACCCTCGAATTGTTCCGAAGCGATTTCCGTCCAATCTTGCAAACAGATTTTTCCAAATCAAGCGGATTTTTTGCACAGACGCCTTTTGCCCCGCCACCGAGCGAAATTTACTTCTTTTTGTCGGGCGAATAAATCAGCCCGGCAACGGGCTCCGAGCCGTCCGGCGAAACAAAGACAAATGTGAACATCCACTTCACGAGGCGTACCTGCGATGTGCTGAATGCGCCGACCGGAAGTTTTATCATCACCTTGTTCCATCCCTTGTTGAGTTGCACTTTAAGCGGCGGGCGGACTTCAAAGTTTTCGTTTTTGAGCGGCGTCTCGTTGCTCCTGCCGCCGTGCGTGTTTTCCCAGCGCGGGGGCGTGATTTCCTTGTCGTTGAGCCAAAAGCGCGATTCGCGAAAATCCCATTTGCCCTGCGGCGGCGGCAAATCGCTCTCCGAGCGCGAATAATTCTGCGTCTGCGCCCAAAGCCCGACGTTTTGCTGCTTCGGCGACCACACCCACGTGAACGCATACGCCGTGTTGTTCGGCTGCGGGTCGCGGTAGTGCGCCATCACCACGGAATTCCCCCACACGTGGCGCAGGTAAATCCCCGCCCCGCGCTCGATTTCCGTGCCATATTTTTTGCCGTTGAAAGTGTATTCGCTCTTCGGCCCCTCGGTCTCCGGCGGGAACGATTTTGCGAGGTCTCCGCCGTTCGGAAAGGGCTCCGTTATTCGCCACACGACATCCGCCTGCGGGACGTAGATGAACGGAATGTCTTTGCCAGACGAGCACACATCTTTTTTTGCAATCATCAGCCGGCGCTCAAAGTCGCGAAATTCCTTCATTTCCTTTTCGTTGAGCGCGGAAAGATTTGTCCCCGTTTCCCTGAAATATTTCTTTCTGCCGCCGCGCCACGCCGTTTCCGCAAAGAAAAGCATGTCGGGGTAAAAGCCGTTTTGCGCGAGGATTTTCATCGGCTCCTCGATGTAGCGATCGTGCCACATGCCGACGATTCCGCCGGCGATCGTGCCGTCTGCCTCGGGCTTTTCGCCGAGTTGGGAAAAGTAAAGGGCAACGGGGTCGGCAAATGCGTCAAAGTGGTTGATGTAGTGCAAGCGGGAATCCAACGACGGCGTCCCCGAAAGCGGCCGCCCGCGCGAGCTCCACATTTGCACGAGGTCGATTTCGCCCGGCTTGTAGCTCGCGCCAGGGTTCCACGTCGCAACTTTCTTCCCGAACGAACGCACATACGCGACCATTTCGGGCACGAAGCTCGGGTTGGTGATTTTCACTTCGTCCGTGCCGATGTGAATGTATGGCACGACGTCGTTGTCTTCCTTCGGGAAAGCAGTCGTGATGATTTCGTCAAGAAGATTTTTCAAAATTTTCATCCCCTCGGCGCTCTGCATTCCCGTGCCGAACGTGGTCTCAAACGCCTTGCTGTGGCCCGGCATGTCGATTTCGGGAATGAGCGTCACGTGGCGCTCGCGGCAGAATTTCACGAGCTCCTTCGCCTCTTTCAGCGTGTAATATTTGCCGTGCTGACGCCCGAAATTCTTTTTGTCGTTGAGCTGCGGATATTTTTTGCTCTCCAAGCGCCAGCCCTGGTTTTCTGTCAAATGCCAGTGGAAAACGTTGATCTTGTAGCGAGAAAGTATGTCGATCTCGCGCTTTATCTCCGAAAGCGGAATGTAGCTCCTGCCGGTGTCTTGCATGAAGCCGCGAAACGGATACGCCGGCCAATCGACGATGTCGCAAGCCTTCTGATTTTTGTTCGCCTTGAGCTGACGCAATGTCTGCTCCGCCCAGAATTTGCCGCGCGGCGTGACGTGCTTGACCACGACCTCCGAGCTCGTGACCCGCATGCTGTACGCCTCGTCCAACGCGTGCTCCGGAACGCCTTTTATCTCGCGCACTTTCACGTAGCGCACCCGCGCCGCCGCAACATTTATCGGCGCAGAACCACTCTCGCGATACTTTTGCGGAAGCGGCAAAACAACGCACTCCGCAAACGCCGTCGCAACTGACGCCACCAACGCCGCGCACAACAGCAACGCTCGGGAAAATGAAAATTTTCTTAGGGCAAGAAACAAACGCATTCACCAACAATATTTCCCGCCCGCAACAATCGCAAACGCAAATCCTGCCACCGTGGCGGCGAGGTTGGTGGCGGGTGAAGGATGGTGGTGAGGATTGGGTTGGTGGTGAGGGATAGAGGAGGGAAAAGGGATGGTGGCGGGGCACGGGCTTGGCGCTACGACAAACGTGCCACAGGAATTGTCACGCTGATTTGTTCGGGACTAACGTCCCTCACGATCGTGGTAGGGTCGGAGGTGGGATTTGGGTTAGTGGCGGGATGGGTTGGTGGTGAAGGGTTTGTGGTAGGACTTGGGTCAGTGGTGGCGGTCGGGATTGTTGTGGCAGGTTAGTGGTGAGACTTGGGATGGTGGTGGAGTGGTGGGACTTTGGTTAGTGGCGAGATGGGTTGGTGGTGAGGAAAGAAGCATGGGTTGGTCGTGGGACTTAGCTTTGTCGCGGAAGATTAGCCTACACGTAATTCTCCCGCTAAGTTAGCGGGAGGGGACCGCGTTAGCGGTGAGGGAGTGTGTTCGTTGAACGTCGCCTGACTTTGCTCCCCGCCACCAACCCAACCGCCACCACCAACCCCTCCGAAAAATCCTCTCCCCACAAACTCCTGCGGCACTTGCCGCCACCACCAACCCGGTTTCCCACCTGCGATGCGGAATCACACAC
>JAJPZB010000056.1 GCA_021204635.1 Opitutia bacterium
CGGGAGAATTACGTGTGTGATCCCGCATCGCAGGTGGGAAGCCGGGTTGGTGGTGACGGCAAGTGCTGCGGGAGTTTGTGGTGAGTTTTTTTTCGGAGGGTTGGTGGTGGCGGTTGGGTTGGTGGTGGGGAGGAGCTAACTTAGCGGGAGAATCGCGCATTGCATGCGCGAATTGCTGCCACCACTAACCCGCCGCAACAATCCCGCATGTCACACCACAAACCCAATCCTCACCACAGCCCCAATTCCTACAACAAACCCGTGCCTTACCACAAACCCAGCACCACAATCTTCCCACCACAAAGTCTTGAGGGACGTTAGTCCCGAACAAATCCGTGTGACAAACCACCGTGGCAGCTTGCCGCCACCACTAACCCAAATCCCACCACCGACCCGGTTTTCGCCACCAACCCAAATCCCACACCGACTCGGCCTTCACCACCAACCCAAATCTCACCACCGACCCTGCTGGCACTACAATCGTGGCTCAGAGCAGGTTGAGGACAGCGAAGTAAATTATTCCGCCTACGAGGATTAGCGCGGAGAAGAACAGAAGGGAGATGCGCGACGTAAACGCGGGCTTCAGGATCTCGCAATTTTGCACTTCTTCGGGGATGCCGTCTGTTGAAAATGCGGAGCGGAACCAGCCAAAGTAGTAGTAAATCGAGGCGACGACGCAGATCAGCATTATTATCGCCGGCACGTAGAGCTCGGCGGCAAACACGATGATGAGCAGGGCGAGTTTCGCGATGAAGCCCACTGTTGGCGGGATTCCCGCAAGCGACGACAATCCCGAGGCGAGGGCGCCGGCGAGCAGCGGAGAGCGCTTTGCCAATCCGCGAAAATCGTCGAAGTCGAGAAATGCTTCGTCGCCCGTGCGGGTTTGGATTCGCGCCATTGTTGCGAAGACCGGATAGAGCGTGAGGATGTAAACGATGATGTAAAGGAACAGCGCCAAGTCTGCGGCCTCGTGAAATTCCTTTGTGAAATCGCCGTACGAGAGGCGCGCGAGCGCGAGAATTGCGAGCATCATATACGACGCGTGCGAGACGCCGGAGAGCCCGATCAGGCGCTTCACCCGCTGTTGCCCGAGCGCCGTCGTGTTCGCGTAAATCATGGAAATCAGCGTCAAAACGAGCAGCACGGGGAAGAGAACGGGGAAAATCGGCTCGAACACGATTTCGATGAAGACGAGCATGAGGAAAAATCCGGTCGCCTTGGAGAGTGTCGCGAGCAGGAATGTGACGTGGAGCGGCGCGCCCTGATAGGTGTCGGGAATCCAAAATTGCATCGGGAAAATGCCGAACTTG
Source organism: Opitutia bacterium (assembly GCA_021204635.1). Taxonomy (GTDB): domain Bacteria; phylum Verrucomicrobiota; class Verrucomicrobiia; order Opitutales; family UBA953; genus Spyradosoma. The sequence goes on from JAJPZB010000056.1 coordinate 1,311, forward strand.
AACATTATGCCGACGAGAATCATTCCCGCGCCCACGAGCGGGAGCACGCTGTTTTGGTGCGTGGCGAGAAGCTCGCGGACCGCGACATACGAGAGCGGGTCGCCCGCGTTGCCGTAGAGCGACGCAGAGCCGTAGATGAGCACGATGCCGAAGAGCATTATCGCTCCCGAGACGCCGCCCGCGATCAGGTATTTCACCGCCGCTTCGAGTGAGGGCACGCTCTTGCGATATGAGCCCACGAGCGCGTAGAGCGTGACCGTGAGAGTTTCCAAAAGGACGAAAAACGCAATCAGGTTGGACGCTTTCAAGAGCGCCATTGCCGCCGCAGTCGCGACGAGAATCAGGTGGTTCGAGATGTGCGAGGAAAACTCCGTGCGCACCCGCACCGTGTCCGCGACGTGGACTGCGAGAAGCCCGCAGAGCCCGAGAACCGCGCCGCACACCAAGCCGAGCGGCGCAAAGCTGAACACCGCCGGCAATTTCGCCCCCATGCCGGCTTGCGCGAACACCGTTTCGGCAGAGGAAGAAACGAGCATGCTCGCGATGATGGAAATTACCAATGCAATGCTCGCGACGAGATGACCGACGCGCGAGCGGCTTTTCGGCATTATCGCGTCAACGACGAGAACCAAAATCGCCGCCACGACGAGAATGATTTCGGGCACGAAAATCAAAAGCTGAGGCAGCGTCGGCAGAAATTCATTTATTGGAGAGTCCATTTTTTATCCTCGAAAATTTGCGTTATTGCTCCGAGATGGAAGAAATCTCGGCGGCGGGAAGTGTATCGCATTCTTCCTGCGCCACAGACGCGGGGAACGTTTCCGCGAGGGCAAAGTTGAGATTTCTCGTGACGAGCGAGGGGATGAAACCGACGGCGAACAGCGCCACGAGCAGGATAATCGCAGGAATGCGTTCGCGCAGCGTGATGTCGCCGATTTTTTCAAATTCCGCCTCGGGCAAACCTTCTTTGTTCGGCTTGCCAAAGAAAACTTTCGCGACTGCGCGCAACCCGTAAATCGCGGAGATGACGATTGCTACGACGGCGAGGGCGATGAGCCCGAAAGGCTTCAAGCTCGCGAGAGAAACGAAGATTGAAAGCTCGCCCCAGAAATTTGCAAAGCCCGGAAGCCCGAGGCTCGCGAGCGTCGCCGCAACAAAGAATCCGGCGAGCACCGGCGCCTTTGTCGCCAAGCCGCCCATTTTTGCCATCTCGAAAGTGCCTTCGCGATCGGCGACAGCCTGCGACAAATGGAAGAGAAGCGCGACGGAAAGCCCGTGCGCAAACATGAGCATGACCGCAGCCCCGATACCCGTGACGTCGCCGCCGCTAAACGCAAACGCCGCAATGCCGAGGAAAATCGGGCCCATGTGCATCACGGACGAGTAGGAAATCATCTGCTTCAAATCGCGCTGAACCATCGTGATCAAGCCGATCAAAATGATGTTCCCAATCGCGAGGACGAAGATGACCATTGCCCATGCCGCAAGCCCGTCGGCGAGAAACGCGGCGCCGAGCTGAATCAAGCCGTAGAGCCCGAATTTTTTCAACACGCCCGCGTGCAACATCGAGACCGGCGTCGGCGCGGAGGAATAGGTGTCGGGCGCCCACGAGTGGAACGGGAAGAGCGAAACGAGAATGCCGAAGCCGAAGAGCAGCAGCGCGAAAATCGCGTTTGTCGTGGAGGCGGAAAGCGGGTTGCCGTCGGCGAAGAAACTTCTCAGCGAAGCAAAGTCAAATGCCCCGACGGAGAGCGTTGAAACATAGAGCCAGATGAGGCCCGCGAGGGAAATCATCGCGCCGAGCGTCAGGTAAACCGCCATCGTTATCGCGGTTGTCTTGCGCGCATTGCCGCCCCAGAGCAGGATTGCGATGAATGTCGGAATCAGCGCGAACTCGTGGAAAATGTAAAACGCGAACACGTTCATCGAGGCGAAAAGCCCGAGCAGCCCCGTTTGTATGAAGAGCAACACCGCGAAATAGAGCGTCGGCATTTCCACATCTTTTGTCCAAATCGCGCGCAAACCGGCGGCGAGCCCCACGATTGACGCCATCGTGAAGAGCGGGAGCGAAATTCCGTTCAGCCCGAATTGCAGCCAGACGCCGAGATTTTCCACGCCGACCGAGCGCATTTCGGAGACGAACGCGTAGCCGCTCTCGGGATCTCTCTTGCCGGCGAAAACGCAGCAAAGCAAAAGCGCAATCGCGAACGGAATGAAAAATCCCAAAAACGCCACGATTTTTTTTGTGAGCAATGGCGATTTTTTGAGCGGAAGCAAAAGCACGCACGCGACCAACGGGGTGGCGACTGCCATTTGTAGTAGATTTGCGGAATTCATGCTCTGAGAATTTCTCCCAAGATTAAGACAAGCGTTCCCGCTTTTCAAGAAATCTTGCCGCAACAGAGAAGAAGGGCAAATGGGTTGGTGGTGGGGAGCGAAGTCAGGCGACGTTCCACGAACACACTCCCTCACCGCTAACGCGGTCCCCTCCCGCTAACTTAGCGGGAGAATTACGTTGGGGCTCCGGCATCGCAAGTGGGAAGCCGGGTTGGTGGTGACGGCAAGTGCCGCAGGAGTTTGTGGCGAAGTTTTTTTCGGAGGGGTTGGTGGTGGCGGTTGGGTTGGTGGTGAGAATCCGGGTTGGTGGTGGCAACAACTCGCGCGCGAGAAACGCGCGGGTAACTTCCGCGGCACTTTGTCGCCACCACCAACCCAATTCCCACCACTGACTCAAACTTCCACCACCAACCCAAATCCCACCACCGACTCAAACTCCTCACCACCAACCCTCACCACCATCGCGCGCAATTCGCGCGTTTTCGCGGGCGAGAAAATTTGCTACCCTCGCCCGCACCAAACCAAAACAAATGGGTGCCCCCGAAGAAATATTCGATGTCGCAATAGTTGGCACTGGCCCCGCCGGCGCAACTTTTGCCCGCCTCCTTTCGCCGAAACTCCGCGTGGTCGCGTTTGACAAAAAATGCGCCACCGACCCGCTCGCGCGAGGCTTCCGGAAACCGTGCGGCGGGCTTCTCGCCGAGGACGCGCAGCGTGCGCTTTCGCGGCAAGGTTTGGCGCTGCCGAAAGAGGTTCTCGCGAACCCGCAACTTTTCTCCGTGCGCACAATCGATCTCGCCCGCAACATCGAGCGAACGTATCGCCGCTTCTACGTGAACATGGATCGCCACCGTTTCGACTTGTGGCTGAAATCGCTGATCCCGCCAAGCGTGGAAATTCACAATGCGACAACGGCGCGGAAAATTTCCCGCAACAAATCCGGCTTGTGGGTGATCCGATTTTTTGAGGAAAGGCGCGAGAAGATCGTTGTCGCTCGAACGCTCGTTGGCGCAGATGGTGCGGCGTCTGTGGTGCGCAAATTCCTTTTCCCTAAGCACAAAATCCGCTGCTACACCGCGATTCAACAGTGGTTTGTGGACAAGCAGCCCGAGCCGATCTACGCGTGTTTTTTCGACGAGCGACTCACGGATTGCTACGGCTGGGCGGTGTCGAAGGACGGGGAATTGCTTTTCGGCGCGGCGTTTCCGCACGGTGGCACGGGCGGGGCGTATGAAAATTTGCGCCGGCGCGCGGAGAAATTCGGCTTCGTGCTCGACGCGCCGCTGCGCTCCGAGGCGTGCATGGTTTTGCGCCCCGAGAAAATGGGCGATTTCAAGATCGGGACAGTTGCGGGCGCATTTCTCATCGGCGAAGCTGCAGGCTTTATCTCGCCGAGTTCGCTCGAAGGCATAAGCTACGCCTTGGATTCCGCCGAGATGCTCGCAGATGCATTCAACGAAAATTTTCCTCGGCTCGGTGGTGGCGACAACGGTGGTGGGCAGGGGTTTGTGGAGAAAATTTTCGAGGCATATCGCCGCCGCGCGCGAAAAATATGCAGGAAACTGCTTTTAAAAACTTTGAAAAACCCGTTCATGTATAACCCAACCCTGCGCGAAATTGTCATGAAAAGCGGCATCTCCGCTCTCCGCCTCAGACCCCGCGATAAACACAGTCGCGAAATTTGACTTGGTGGTGGCAGGTTGGTGGTGAGATCTTGGGTTGGTGGTGAGATCTTGGGTTGGTGGTGAGATCTTGGGTTGGTGGTGAGATCTTGGGTTGGTGGTG
>JAJPZB010000133.1 GCA_021204635.1 Opitutia bacterium
AACTCACCTCGCGGCACTTGCTCTCACCACCAACTCAGCTACCCACCTGCGATGCGGGAGCCCCAACGTAATTCTCCCGCTAAGTTAGCGGGAGGGGACCGCGTTAGCGGTGAGGGAGTGTGTTCGTTGTACGTCGCCTGACTCCGCTCTCCACCACCAACCCTCCGAAAAAACCTCACCACAAACTTTACCTCGCGTATGCAATACGCGATTCTCCCGCTAAGTTAGCGGGAGGGGACCACGATAGTGGTGAGGGAGTGTGTTCGTTGAACGTCGCCTGACTTTGCTCCTCACCACCAACCCAATTCCCACCACCAACCCAATTCCCAAATTTCCACCACAATTCAAACTCCCACAATCCACCACTAACCCCAAAAACCGCAAATCCACCTCCACGCAACAAAAAGCCCGCATTTCTGCGGGCATAAAATTGGTAGCCGGTGCAGGACTCGAACCTGTAACCAATTGATTAAGAGTCAACTGCTCTACCATTGAGCTAACCGGCCGTTACGTTCAAAAATGAACGCGGGGGAGACTGGATTTTTTTTCTTGTTTTAGCAAGCCTTATTTTGCCGCGCGTTTGTGCGTGCCCGACAAAAACGCTTCACTCTCTCCGCGCGAATGCTTAGTTTGCGCGCAATGAGTTTGGAGTTGGCTTACTGGATTTTGGGCGGCGTGCTCAGTATTTTCGGCCTGCTGTTGGCTGTGGTGGGCACGCGCTTTGCAGCTTTGTTGCGGCCTTTGCCGCGTTCGCGCGCGGCTTCGATAATTCTCTGGTGCGGCGCGATTGCGTGGTTTTTGTATCACATTGCGACGGTTGCCGAAGTCGATCTCGCCGGCTTTCCGCGCTGGGTTGTCGCGGCTTTGTTTGGAGGCGCGGGGCTTTTGGCGTTCAAATATCTCGACGATTTGTTGTCGTTGCGCGCGCTCGGCGTTCTCGCGCTTTTTGCGAGCAACGAATTGTTGCGCGCCGGATTCGGCCACACGCCCTACTCGTGCGTCCTCGCGGGCACGACATATTTGCTGATCATCGCGGGAATGTGGGTTGGCGCGGCGCCATATGTCTTGCGAAATTTCATTTTCAAAACTTGCGACAGCGAGCGTTTTGCGCGGGTCGCGGGCGCAGTGATTCTCGTGGTGGGGTTGGCGAATGTCGTCAACGCGCTTTTCTTTTTGCCGCCTGCATCTTGACACGCTTTCGCCGCGAGAATAGTCATCGCAAAAAATAGAAAAATGACAGACAAAGCTCACAATCTCTCCCCTGTCCTGTTGGTGATTTCGGGTCCCGCAGGCGTTGGCAAAACCACGCTGTGCGAGCGTTTGACGGAGCGTTTTCCCGACGAAATTTCCCGCGCCGTGACCTGCACGACGCGGCCGCCGCGCGCGAACGAGGAAAACGGTCGCGACTACTTTTTCCTTTCCCGCGACGAGTTTGAGCGCGGCATTGCCAACGGCGATTTTTTGGAGTATGCGCGGGTGCACACGAATTTGTATGGCGTCCGCCACGCGCAGGTGCGCGATTGTCTCAATGCGGGAAAGAACGTTTTGCTCAATCTCGACGTCCAAGGAGCGGCGACTGTGCGGAAGCTCGCGCAGGCAGATCCGTTTCTGCAAAAGGCGCTCGTCTCCGTTTTCATAATGCCGAAGTGCATCGACGAGTTGCGCTGCCGCCTCGCGGGGCGCGGCACGGACGCGCCGGACGAGGTCGAGCGGCGCATGTGCGTGGCGCAGACGGAAATGTGCCGCTGCGACGAGTATGACTACTGCATAGTTTCGGGCAGCCGCGAGGAAGATTTCGCAAAAATCCTCGAGATCTACGAGAGCGCCAAGGCGCGCGCCTGAGCGGCGTTGGCGCCGCCGCGGCTATGCCTGTGCGTGCGGGTGTTTGAGCCGAGCGTGGCGGGATTGTAGCGATTCGACGCCGATTTTCCCCGACCTCGCAGAGGCAATGCCCTCGACGGCGGCAGAGGCTGCGGCGAGCGTCGTGAAATACGGCACGCGCAACTTGATCGCGTTTTTGCGAATGTATGAATCATCGACGCGCGAACGCTTTCCTGCGGGCGTGTTCACGATGAGGGAAATTTCCCCGTTCACGATTCCGTCAACGATGTTCGGGCGGCCTTCGTGCTGCTTCTTGACAAATTCGCACTCCACGCCGTTTTTCGTGTAAAAATCGTAGGTTCCCGCCGTCGCGCGAATTTTGAATCCGAGTTTTGCAAACCCGCGCCCGATTTCGAGTGCCTGCTCGTTTTTCTCCGCAATCGTGATCAGCACGCGCCCGCCTGTGGGCAGCTTTGTCCCTGCTGCCTCCTGAGCCTTGAAAAACGCCGCACCGAAATTCGGCGCGAGACCGAGCACCTCGCCTGTGGAGCGCATTTCGGGCCCAAGCACGGGATCGACTTCGGGGAATTTGTCAAACGGCAAAACCGCTTCTTTCACGCCGTAGTGCGTCCCCGCAACAAAGGGCTTCAAATTGAGCTCGCGAATTTTTTTGCCCATCATGATTTCCGTCGCCGCGCCCGCCATTTGAATGTCGCAAACCTTGGAAACAAGCGGCACCGTGCGAGAGGCGCGCGGATTTGCCTCGATGACATAAACTTTGCCCTTCTCAATCGCGTATTGGACATTCATGAGCCCGATGACGTCGAGCTCCTGCGCGATTTTGCGCGCATATTCCACGACGACGCGGTATTGCTCGTCGGTGATGCGGACGGGCGGAATGACGCACGCCGAATCGCCCGAGTGTATCCCCGCGAGTTCCACGTGCTCCATCACCGAGGGCACGAAAACCTCGTCGCCGTCGCAGAGCGCGTCGCATTCGCATTCGAGTGCGTCGCGCAAAAATCTGTCGATGAGCAGCGGCGAATCTTCGGTGACGCCAATCGCCTTTTCGACGTATTCGCGCAACGAATCGTCGTCGTAAACAACTTCCATTCCGCGCCCGCCGAGGACGAACGACGGGCGTATCATCACGGGATATCCGACGGAGCGCGCGATCGCGAGAGCCTGCTCGACGTCCGACGCCATTCCGGATTCCGGCATCGGGATCCCGAGCCGGTCAGTCATTTTGCGGAACAAATCGCGGTCTTCCGCCGCGTCGATTGCGTCGATGCCAGTGCCGAGAATTTTTACGCCGTTTTCGGCAAGTTTGCGCGCGAGGTTGAGCGGCGTCTGCCCTCCAAATTGCACGATTGCGCCCACGGGCTTTTCGTGCTCGTAAATCGCGAGGACGTCTTCGAGCGTGAGCGGCTCGAAATAGAGCTTGTCGGAGGTGTCGTAGTCTGTCGAAACGGTCTCGGGGTTGCAGTTGACCATAATCGTCTCGTAGCCGAGCCGGCGCAGCGCCATCGCCGCGTGGCAGCAGCAATAATCGAACTCGATGCCCTGCCCGATGCGATTCGGTCCGCCACCGAGCACCATGACTTTTTTGCGCGGCGAATCGGGAAGCGCCGCCACGGGCACGCGCTCCGAGTACGTCGAATAGTAATAGCACGCGTTTTCGACGCCGCTGACGGGAACCGGCTCCCAGCGCTCGACGACGCCGAGGGCAATGCGGCGCTCGCGAATCGCCTTCTCCGGCACGCCGAGAATCTTCGCAAGATACGCGTCGGCGAAGCCATCTTTTTTTGCCTTGACAAGAAGCTCGTCGGCAGGCAACGCACCCTTTGTCTCGAGCAATTTTTCTTCCAACTCGACGAGTTCCTTCGACTGCTCGATGAACCAGCGGTGCATCAGCGTTTTCGCCTGCACTTCTTCCACGCTCGCGCCCTTGCGCAGAGCCTCGTATATGACGAAATGGCGATCGCTCGTCGCGTCTTGCAAAAGTTCGAGAAGCTCGTTTTTGGAAAGCGAATTGTAGTTTTTCGCAAAGCCGAGGCCCATTCGCCCGTTTTCGAGAGAGCGAATGGATTTCTGAAACGCCTCTTTGTAGTTCTTCCCGATGCTCATGACCTCGCCGACTGCCTTCATCTGCGTCCCGAGTTTGTCTTGCACGCCCTTGAATTTTTCAAATGCCCAGCGCGCGAATTTCACGACGACGTAGTCGCCGGAAGGCGTGTATTTGTCGAGCGTGCCGTCGCGCCAATACGGGATTTCGGAGAGCGTCATCCCGCTCGCGAGCTTCGCCGAGACGAGGGCAATGGGGAATCCGGTCGCCTTGGACGCGAGCGCGGACGAGCGCGACGTGCGCGGATTTATTTCGATGATGACGACACGCCCGTCCTTCGGGTTGCGCGCAAATTGCACGTTTGTCCCGCCGATGACGCCGATCGTGTCAATGATTTTCCACGCTTTTTTTTGCAAATCTTCCTGCACGTCGGCGGGCACCGTCATCATCGGGGCTGTGCAAAAACTGTCGCCGGTGTGGACGCCGACGGGATCGACATTTTCGATGAAACAGACGGAAATCATCGCGCCCGAAGCGTCGCGAACTACTTCAACTTCGAGCTCTTCCCAGCCGAGAATCGATTCTTCGATGAGGCATTGGTGCGTCATCGAGGCTTGGAGGCCGCGCGCGACAATCGTTTTCAGCTCTTCCAAATTATAAACGAGCCCGCCGCCCGCGCCGCCCATTGTATATGCGGGTCGCACGACGATCGGGAAGCCGAGTTCGTCCGAAATTTTCACCGCCTGCTCCACGGAATACGCGATGTCGCTGCGGGGCATCGCGATGCCGATTTTCGCCATCGTTTCCTTGAAAATCAGCCGGTCTTCGCCGCGCTCGATGGCATCGAGATTCACGCCGATGACCTTCACGCCGTATTTCTCGAGAACGCCTTTTTTGTTGAGTTCAATCGCGAGATTGAGGCCCGTCTGCCCGCCGAGATTTGGCAAAAGCGCGTCGGGTCGCTCCTTCGCGATAATCTGCTCCAAACGCTCTTCGTTGAGCGGCTCAACATATGTCGCGTCGGCGAGCGCAGGGTCTGTCATGATTGTGGCAGGATTTGAATTTACGAGGACGATCTCGTAGCCGCACTCTCGGAGCGCTTTGCACGCCTGCGTTCCCGAGTAATCGAACTCGCATGCCTGGCCGATGACGATAGGTCCCGAGCCGATTATCATGACTTTCCTGACGTCGTTGCGTATGGACATTTTTGTTTGTTTATGGAAGTTAAAATTTTGTGTTGACGGCATGAAAACTTCGCTCGGCAAAACCGCAAAAAAGCCCAAACCCCGACAGGGATTTGAGCGTTGCGGGAAAAAATCACGCTCGATCCGCGTAGGACGCGGTTCGGCGAGATTTCGCGTTGCGTAGAATCATTGCCATAAATTGGGCGGATTGAACATTTTCGCCCCGCTTTTGTCAACGAAACGCCTTTGACGCGGCAGGTTGGTGGTGGAGATTGGGTCAGTGGTGGGATTCGGCTCTGTGGTGACGGCAAACTGCCACGATTGTTGTCACACGGATTTGTTCGGGACTAACG
>JAJPZB010000102.1 GCA_021204635.1 Opitutia bacterium
CCACCGTCCCCTGCCACCACCGACCTCAGTTGCGCGAGACGAGGAGCAGGGCGCAGGGCTTGCCGTTCTGGTTTGTGGCGGATTGTGGTGGCAGTGCGTCGAAAAGTTCGATGATGTCTTTGTTGCCGAGCAAGATGCAGCCGTGTGAGTTTGGCGTGCCGAGGCGATCTTCGCAGTTTGTGCCGTGTATATATATGAAGCGTGCGAGCGTGTCGCAATTGCCGCCTCTGTTGTGGCCGTTTTCCAATCCGTCAAGCCTTAAAATTCGCGAAGTTATGAGGTTTTCTGTGGGCGCGTTTTTTAGAAATTCCGAGAAGTGCAGCCCCGTCGATTTCCGCGCCTTGAAAACCGTGCCTGCGGGGGCGTCGGCGCCGATTTTTTCGCACACGGCGAAGAGCCCGTCGGGCGTGCCGAGCGAATTTTCAATGCACGAGGGCTCGGCGCGCGAGGTGGAGATTTTGTATTCTGCGACGAGTTTGTCGCCGCGAAAGTGCCACATTCGTTGCCGCGCGATGCTTGCGACGAGCGAGTGTTCCGCAGGAAAAATTCCGAGCGTTTCGCATTTGCGTTTCAGCTCTTGCAACATTACGCTCGCCTGAATTTCTTCAGAAAATGAGTGCATACAAGGTCGGTATCGTAGGCATCACCGGAGCGGTCGGGCAAGAAATACTCGAGCTTTTGACTGCCCGAAATTTTCCGGTTTCGGAACTTCGCCCGCTCGCCTCGGCGCGCAGTGCGGGAAAGAAGGTCGAGTTTGACGAGAAGACTTGGACGATTCGCGAGGCGACGCCGGATTCCTTCGAGGGTCTCGATTTCGCGATTTTTTCTGCCGGAGGAAGCATTTCCAAACTTCTCGCGCCCGAAGCCGTGAAACGCGGCTGCGTGGTGATTGACAACAGCTCGGCGTTTCGCATGGATCCCAATGTTCCGCTCGTCGTGCCCGAAATCAATTCGCACACGCTTCGCGAGCACAAGGGGATTGTGGCGAACCCGAATTGCTCGACGGCGATTGCGCTGATGGCGCTTTACCCGCTTCACAAGGCGTTTGGGCTGAAGCGCTTTTTTGCCTCGACATATCAGGCAGTTTCGGGTACGGGCGCGGCGGCGATGGCGGAGTTGAAAAATCAGGTCGCGGCGTGGGCTGCGGGAAAGCCGATCGAGCACCACGTTTATCCGTATCAAATCGCGTTCAATGTGCTTCCGCACGTCGATTTGTTCTTGCCCGACGGCTACACGAAGGAGGAGATGAAAATGTATAACGAGGGGCGCAAAATCATGGAGTTGCCTGATTTGAAATGCACGTGCACCTGCGTGCGCGTTCCCGTGTTTCGCGCGCATTCGATTTCGATTGACGCGGAATTTGAGCGTCCGGTCGATGTCAAGGTCGCCCGCCGCGCGATTTCGGAATTCCCCGGTGCGGAAGTTTGCGACGACCCCGCGAACAAGATTTACCCGATGCCGCTCGATTTTCAGCGCAAGGTGAAGTGCGGCGTCGGCAGAATCCGCAAAAACACTGCGTTTGACAACGGGCTCGCGTTTTGGGTTTGTGGTGACCAGCTCTGGAAGGGCGCGGCGCTCAACGCAATTCAGATCGCGGAGGAAATGAGAAATCAGGATCTCCTGCCGCAACATTGATTTTTCTCCCGAAAAAACGGCCTTGACCGCCGCGTGCCCCGTGCCGCAAAAACGTGTTTTTTCTTGTTGAAAGCGGGGCAGAGTTTAGACTTAGGAACTTTTGAACTATTAATAAACTTCGACAATGCTTCGCACACACACTTGCAACAGCCTGACCCCCGCAGACGCGGGAAAAAAAGTCACGCTCATCGGCTGGGTTGACACCGTCCGCGACCTCGGCGGCGTCCGCTTCGTCGATCTCCGCGACCGCGAAGGCATAACGCAGATCGTTTTCCACCCATCGAACCCGACGGTGCACGAAATCGCCAAAAATTTGAAGTCGGAGAGCGTCATTCAAGTTGTCGGCACGGTGACGCCGCGCGACGCCGACACGATAAACGAGAAGCTTTTCACGGGGACAATCGAGGTTGTCGCCGAGGAAATCACGGTGCACAACGTGTGCGCGCCGCTGCCGTTCCCGATGGAAGACGACAAGGCGGACAAAGTGAACGAAGACCTGCGCCTTTCCTTCCGCTACTTGGATTTGCGCCGCCCGCGAAACCTCAATTTGCTGCGCATGCGCGCGAAGGCGGGCCACGCGATTCGGAATTATCTTGACGAAAACGAATTTGTCGAAGTCGAGACGCCGATTCTTTTCAAAAGCACGCCGGAGGGCGCGCGCGAATTTCTCGTGCCTTCGCGCATGAATCCTGGCTTGTTCTACGCGCTGACGCAGTCGCCCCAGCAATACAAGCAAATGCTGATGGTTTCGGGCATTGAGCGCTATTACCAGATGGCGAAATGCTTCCGCGACGAAGATTTGCGCGCCGACCGCCAGCCGGAGTTCACGCAGGTCGATATCGAGATGTCGTTCATCGAGCGCGAAGATATTTACGCGCTGATCGAGGGAATGCTGAAACGCGTTTGGAAAGAGGTGCTCGGCATCGACATTCCGACGCCGTTCCCGCGCATGCCTTATCGCGAGGCGATGGACCGCTACGGGGTCGATAAGCCCGACACGCGCTTTGCGATGGAGATTGTCGATTTCACCGAGCTTTTCAAAAATTCGTCGTTCAAGGTCTTCAACTCGGTCGCGAACTCAAAAGGCGGCGTCGTGCGCGCCATCAATGCCAAGGGGCTTGAAGACATCACACAGGGCGAGTTGATAAATCTCGAGACGGTTGCAAAAACGCTCGGCGCCAAGGGGCTCGCATTTATCAAGGCGGCAAACGGCGAGTGGAAATCGCCGATTCTCAAATTTTTCTCGGACGCGGAAAAGGCGGCGCTCAAAGAAAAACTCAACGTGGCAGACGGCGACATCGTGTTCTTCGCGGCGGCGCAGTGGGAGCAGGCGTCGGCGATTCTCGGCAGAATCCGCTTGGAATGCGCGAAACTCTTGCAGGCGCGCGGCAAACTCGAAATCCCCGCCGACAAATTCAATTTTCTCTGGGTCATCGAGTTCCCGCTCATGCTTTGGGACGACGAGCAAAACCGCTTCGTCTCGGCGCACCACCCGTTCACCGCGCCCGTCAAGGAAGATATTCCGTTGCTCGATTCCAACCCGCACGCGGTGCGCGGCCAGCACTACGACATCGTGCTCAACGGCGTCGAACTCGGCGGCGGCTCAATCCGTATCCACAATCCGGCAATGCAGAAAAAGGTCTTCGAGGATGTTCTCGCGATTCCGCCCGACATCGTCGAGACGCGCTTCGGCTACATGCTCAAAGCGTTCAGCTATGGCGCGCCGCCGCACGGAGGCATCGCCCTCGGCTTTGACCGCCTCGTGACAATGCTCGCCGGCCGCTCCTCGATTCGCGACCTCCTCGCGTTCCCGAAAACGCAGCGCGGGCAAGACCTCATGGCGCAATGCCCCTCGGTCGTCACGCCGCGCCAGTTGAAAGACGTCCACATCGAGATTCGCGCGGAAGACAAGGAATAAGGCAGGGCAAACGGCGAGGCGCGCGACGCAATTTTCACGCTCCCTGCCGGAAAATTCCGGCGAGAACGCCGCGCAAATTTTTTTCACGACGACAATGGCGATTAAATTATTCGACACGATGAGCCGCTCAACGCGCGAACTCAGGCAGCGCGCGCCCGAAATCCCCTTCGGAATGTATTGTTGCGGTCCCACGGTTTACGGCCCCGCCCATATCGGAAATTTTCGCACATTTCTCTTGCAAGACGTTTTGCGCCGCGCCCTCGAGACCGACGGAATCAATGTCCGCCACGTCAGAAACATCACCGACGTCGATGACAAAACGATTCGCCGCTCGCAGGAAGAGGGGAAATCGCTCGCCGAATTTACCGCCGTTTGGACGCAGAAATTTCACGACGATTGCGACGCGCTGAACATGCTCGCGCCGCACTTCGAGCCCTCCGCCGTCGCGCACATTCCGCTCCAAATCGCGATGATTGAAAGCCTTGTAAAGCGCGGACACGCCTATGTCGCGCCCGACGGCAGCGTGTATTTCAGGGTCGCGAGCGATCCCGACTATGGCAAACTCGCGAGGCTCGACCTCGGCGAGCTGCGCACGCAGGCGACAAACTCCAATGGCGACGTGAATGCCGCCGACGAATACGCGCGCGACAATGTCGCCGACTTCGCGCTGTGGAAGGCGCGCAAGCCCGAGGACGGTCCGAATTTTTGGCAAAGCCCCTGGGGCGAAGGGCGCCCGGGCTGGCACATCGAGTGCTCCGCGATGAGCACGTATTACCTCGGCGAAACCTTTGATTTGCACGGCGGCGGCGTCGATCTCTGCTTCCCGCACCACGAGAACGAAATCGCGCAGGCGACGTGCGCGTGCGGCCACAGCGAGTCGTTCGCGCAACATTGGTTTCACTCGGCGCACCTGATGGTTGACGGCGCGAAAATGTCGAAGTCGCTCGGCAATCTCTACACGCTCGCGGACCTCGAAGCCAAGGGATTTTCGCCGATGGCGCTGCGCTACGTCCTGATCTCCGGCCACTATCGCTCGCAACTGAATTTCACGCTGAAATCGCTCGACGACGCAAATTCTGCGCTCGAGAAAATTGAAAAGGGCGCGAGCCGCCTGCTTGCAAAGGCAGGAATCACGCCCGAAGAATTTTCGCAGGAAATTTCCGTCAACGAAACGACAACCGCCTGGGGCGCCTTCGAGCCCGCGTGGAACGCGCTTTGCGACGACCTGAACACGGCGGGGACGCTCGGCAAAATCTTTTCCGCGCTCGCCGAACTCGGCAAAAGCGAACTCACGAAAAGCGAAGCCGCAGCAAGCGTGTGCGGGCTCGCAAAAATTTTGCACGCGCTCGGACTGAAAATTTTCATCAAGAAAAAAAGTGACGCCGCCGGCGACAACGTGCCCGCCACCGTCGCGAAAATCGCCGAAGATCGCTGGGCGGCAAAAGCCGCAAAAAACTGGGCAGAGGCGGATCGCCTCCGCGCCGAACTCGCCAAACTCGGCTGGAAATCGCTCGACCGCAAAGACGGCTACACCCTCACCAAAATTTGACGCTACGGGTTAGTGGCGGGAATCCGGCTTGGCGCGACAACAAACGTGCCACAAGGATTGTCACACGGATTTGTTCGGGACTAACGTCCCTCACGGTTGTGGTGTCGGGTTGGTGGTGAGATTTGGGTCTGTGGTGAGGCGGGTTGGTGGTGAGACTTGGCTTTGTTGCGGCGGCAGGTTGGAAGCCGGGTTGGTGGTGGGAGGAGTTTGTGG
>JAJPZB010000120.1 GCA_021204635.1 Opitutia bacterium
CCACCAACCCACTCTCCTCCTGCCCATCACACCCAACCCGCCTCCGCGCCTACAACAAAAGCGCGTTCCCGTTGTTGGCGGGAACGCGCTCTTCTTTGCTTTACCGGATTACGGGAGCGTTATTTGCAGCGGGCTTTGATGTCCTCTGAAACAGCGACCATTTCCGGCGAAAGGCGACCGATTGTGTTCGTGAGGTAATCGGTGTTGGCGTCTGCCTGAGCGCTGACCTTCGCGGGGTCGATCGCCATGACGGCGTCGAAATCAGCCTTCGAGAAGTCGAGGCCTGTGAAATCGATGTCCTCATACGCGGGAATGTACCCGAGCGGCGAATCCTTGGCGGGTGCGGTGCCTTCGATGCGGCCGATCATCCACGCAAGAACGCGGGCGTTGTCGCCGAATCCGGGCCACATGAATTTTCCGTCAGGCGTCTTGCGGAACCAGTTGACGTGGAACACTGCCGGCGTCTTGGCGATTTTCGCCATGTCGAGGTAGTGCTTGATGTAGTCGCCCATGTGATATCCGCAGAACGGGAGCATTGCGAACGGGTCGCGGCGGAGAGCGCCGACCTGACCTTCCGCAGCGGCGGTCTGTTCAGAACCGACAGTGGCTCCGATATAGACGCCGTGGCTCCAGTTGTGAGCCTGATACACGAGCGGGATATCGTTCATGCGGCGGCCGCCGTAGATGAAGATGTCAACGGGCACGCCTTCCGGGGATTCCCAGTTTGCGTCGATGCAGCGGCAGTTGCGCGCGGGAGCGGCGAAACGGGAATTCGGGTGCGACGAAAGTTTCGGTTTGCCGGTTTTCTCGTCGATCATGTCGGGCGTCCAATCGTTGCCCTGCCAATCGATGAGGTGTTTCGGCGGTTCTTTCGTCATTCCCTCCCACCAAATATCGCCATCGTCCGTGAGAGCGACGTTCGTGAAGATCGTGTCGCTGTCGCAGGAGTGGAGGGCGTTGGGGTTGGTTTTTTCCGAAGTTCCGGGCGCGACGCCGAAGAACCCGTTTTCGGGGTTGATGGCACGGAGCTGGCCGGTTTTGTCGGGCTTGATCCATGCGATATCGTCGCCGACGCAGCTGATTTCCCAGCCTTTGTCGCGGAGAGCTTTCGGCGGGATCAACATTGCGAAGTTGGTCTTGCCGCAAGCAGACGGGAACGCAGCCGTGACGTAGTGTTTCTTGCCCGCCGGCGTCTTGACGCCGAGGATGAGCATGTGCTCGGCGAGCCAGCCCTCTTTACGCGCGAGATTCGACGCGATGCGGAGCGCGAAGCACTTTTTGCCGAGAAGCGCATTTCCGCCGTAGCCCGAGCCGAAAGACCAGATCGTGCTTTCTTCGGGGAAGTGCACGATGTAGGTATTTTCCGGATTGCAGGGCCAGCGAACGTCTTTCGCGCCGGCTTTGAGCGGCTGTCCGACGGAGTGCAGGCACGGAACGAAGAAATCTTCCTTCTCGATGTGGCGGAGCACTTCCGTTGACACGCGCGCCATGATGCGCATTGAAACGACCACGTAGGGCGAATCCGTGATCTCGACGCCGTATTTTGCAATCGGCGAGCCGAGCGGACCCATCGCGAACGGAATGATGTACATTGTACGTCCTTCCATGCAGCCGTTGTAAAGAGCGCGCATTTTTTCCTTCATGACGACCGGGTCTTCCCAGTTGTTTGTCGGACCTGCGTTCTCTTTGTCTTTTGAGCAAATGAGCGTGCGTTTTTCAACGCGTGCCACGTCGCGAGGATCGGAACGGAAAAGGTAGGAGCCCGGACGCTTCTGTTCGTTGAGCTTGATTGCCATTCCGCTGGCGACCATTTCAGCGAAGAGTTTGTCTGCCTCTGCCTTGGTCCCGTCGCACCAGTGCACCTTTGCAGGTTTGCACAACGCAACGATTTCATCCACCCAGTTAATGAGTTTCTTATTGGTTGTTGGTATATCTGACATAATTTTTGTTCTGGTTTAATTGAGTTTGGGTAAAGTAGTTCATGCGGGAAGCCAATTCAAGCTGAAAACGCCTTTTTCGGCGGGAACGCGCATAAACAAAGACAAAAATTTTGTTGCCGAAAAAAACATCGCGAAAAACGGCGGCATTTTGGCGCGGGCGCAAAAAAAACTCGCGGTTCCCGTTCGGAACTTCCGCGAGTGGTGCGGCTAACCAGACTCGAACTGGTGTCACCACTTTGGAAGAGTGGGGTCCTACCACTGAACGATAGCCGCGCACACGATTGAAATGGTGGGAGTAGCAGAATTCGAATCTGCGACCTTTTGCGTGTCATGCAAACGCTCTAACCAACTGAGCTATACCCCCGAAAAAGGAAGTTCCATTATCTTCCCTTTTCCCTTTCTTTGCAAGCCTTTTTTAAAAAAATTGTTGACTGGCGAGAAAAATTGGGATTTGATGGTCGCTGTCATTTCGCCCACGACGAAATGGTCAGGTAGCTCAGCTGGTAGAGCAAGGGACTGAAAATCCCTGTGTCGGCGGTTCGACTCCGCCCCTGACCACCACTTATGCGGCATTCCCCCGCGCCGCAACCACACGCTCCCCCGAGGCGCATTGCGCTCGGAGGACTCGCGGTGAAAATGGCGTACGGCGGCGCGGCAAACGCGCGTCTGCGGCGCTCAGAACGTTTTCAGGTCGGTTTCCTTCGCCTTCAACGCGGAATCGATCGCGGCAATCCATTTGTCGGTGACAGTCTGGATTTCCTTTTCCGCGCGCTTGCATTCGTCTTCCGAAGCCGCCTTGTCCTTGTTGATCTTTTTGATGAGTTCCAATCCGTCGCGGCGGCAATTGCGGACGCGAACCCGCCCGTCTTCCGCATAGCGATTGGCGACCTTGACGAGTTCCGCGCGCCGCTCGCCCGTCAGTTCCGGCACTGGGCAGCGCACAATCCCGCCCTGCACCATCGGCGTAATCCCGATGTTCGCGCCGAGAATCGCCTTCTCGATCGCCTTCAAAAGCCCTTTGTCAAAGGGCGTGACGACGATGGAGCGCGCGTCGGGCGTCGTCACCGTCGCGCAATTTTTCAACGGCATCGTCGTGCCATATGCTTCGACCTGCACGCCTTCGACCATCGAAGGTTGCGCTTTTCCAGTGTTTATCGTGGAAAAATCGTGTTCGGTGTGCGCGACGGCTTTCGCCATCGCGGCGTCAGTTTCGGAGATGATTTTTTTGAGCATGTTTGTACTTGGTGCGTTTTTTATTTCTGTGAAATGGAATTAGCTGACGAGCGTCCCGACTTTTTTGTCGCCGCAGACGGCGCGCTCTATTGCGCCCTTTTCGTTCATTGAAAACACGAGAATGGGCATCTTGTTTTCCTGGCAAAGCGCAAACGCCGTGGCGTCCATCACGCCGAGGTGGCGCATGAGCGCTTCCTCGTAGGAAAGTTGCGCATAGCGCGTGGCGGTCGGGTCCTTCATCGGGTCTGCCGTGTAGATTCCATCGACCTTCGTCGCCTTGAAAATGATGTCGGCGTGAACCTCGTTTGCGCGCAGCGCGGCGGCATAATCCGTCGTGCAAAAAGGATTTCCCGTGCCGGCGGCGAAAATCACGACGCGCCCCTTTTCCAAGTGGCGAATCGCCTTGCGGAGAATGAAGGGCTCGGCGACGCGGTCCATCGGGATCGCCGTTTGCACGCGCACTTCCACGCCGTTTTTCTCCAAGCAATCCATGACGGCGAGGGCGTTGATCGTCGTCGCGAGCATCCCCATGTTGTCGCCCGTCGTGCGGTCCGTGCCATTGTTGCGCGCGCCCGCGAGGCCGCGGAAAATATTTCCGCCGCCGACGACGAGGCAGACCTGCACGCCGAGCGCGCGCAAATTCCGAATCTGCACCGCGAGATTCTTCAAAATCTGCGGGTCAAACGGGTTTCCCGTCGCGTAGTCTTTGAGCGCCTCGCCGGAAATTTTCAGCACGATGCGCTTGTATTTCGGCATGCAAGGTTTGTTGCTGCCACGCGTTTTTTTTGGGGTGGGTGACTTCGTCGGCATGCGCACCATTTTTTAATTTTTTTTGCTTTGGTCAACCGCGTTCCCGCCACCGCTGTCGCGTTTCGCGGAATTGTCGCCGTCGCCGAACTTGTTGTCGTAGTCGTCGATGTCGTCAAAAAAATTCTTCGGCAAATTGTGGCGCCGCCGCCTCAATTCCCGCAAACTCGTCAAAATCCTGCGCACGCGCGCCTGCGTCTCCGCGACGGACTGCGAGTGCAAATCGAAGCGTATCGCCGCAATTCGCCCGACAACCGTGAACACTACGACGATCGCCGCCGCCGCGGTCGGGGGAATGACGTCGCGCAGCATGACGTATATCCCGCCGCCAAAAACCGCGATGACCGTGTAAAATTGCCCGGGCTTGAAGACCATCGGTTCATCGCGGGCAATAATGTCGCGGAGCAGCCCGCCACCAACCGCGTTGATCATGCCGACGCCGATCGCGACCGGAATGCTCAGGTCGTTCGCGAGCGCCTTGTTCGTGCCAAAAACCGCGTAAAGCCCGAGGCCCGCAGCGTCGCAGAGCACGATAAAATGGTCGAAGCGCATGAAAAATTCGCCAAAAAACAAGCCAAAAAGCCAGGCGGCGACGAGCGACGCCATGTAGCCGCCGTCGGAGAAAATCGGCGAAATTTCGCACTGGAGGCAGAGCCCGTCGCGCAGCAACGCGCCACCGAGAGCCGTTATCCCCGCGAGAACAAAGGCGCCGACAAAGTCGTAGCCCTTCGCCCGCGCCGTCAGCGTGCCCGTGATCCCGAAGACAAAAACCGCCGCGTAGTCGATCCACAGCGGCAACGACAGCGTCTCCGACGACAATGCCGCGCGCACGTATTCGAGAAAATCGAGAGAAAATCCCGTTATCTTCTGGGAAAACGCCGCGACAACGACAAGCGCGGCGAGAACGAAAATCAAACGCTCCGGACGCATGGCACTACCCCTATTCTAAACCCACGCTGCGCAAAGTCCCTCCGAAAAAATCTGCGACCGCGCCAAAATTTCCGCCGCCGCGCCACAACAATGTCCCCTCCGGCAAAGAAAAAAACCACGTCCACGCCGCGACATGCACGACAACGATGAGCCAAAAAACAACCTGATACGGCTTCTTCGACGATTTGTGGTGGAGCGCAATCTGCCCGAGAATCGCGCCGGGGAAACCAAACGCAAACTCACACAAATGCAAAATTTTCTCCGGCACGCGCGAAGATTTTTTCGCCGCCACCGTGCCGCGATTGTCGTGGGAATCGGGATGGTGGCAGGCGTCGGCATTGTTGCCGGCACTATCGGGTTGGTGGTGAGAATCGGGTTGGTGGTGGGAATCGGCATGGTGGTCGCCATAGTTGCCCGCCACAATCCCGGCGAGCGCCTCCGCCTCGCCATTGACCTTCGCCGCGTGCTTGTCAATCGCGTAGAGCACAAACGTGACGAGCGACATCGCAACGTAGAGGAAGAGCGGAATCATGCTCTCCTCGTGAATCCACGAGCATGCGCAAAACGGCAGCGCGAAAAAAATGACCGCGAAAAATTTCATCGCCTCTCGAAATCTCGTCTTTTCCCCAAGCAGAATAGTTGCCGCCACGAGCTTTGCGATTAATTTTTCTCAGGCGGCAACCCGCCCGCCACAACGCATTCCGCGAGAAAATCGGCAAACTCGTCGGCGTCGTTCGCGCACGCCACAAGCGTCCCCGCGCCGAGCCCGCGCAGTTCCCAAAGCGTTTCCACGCAATCCGCCGTGAAGCCCGGCGAGCAAAGCACGACATTGTCGCGGCTCGGCTCCGCGCGCAACACATCGCGGGTCTCGGGCGCGAGCCATTTTCCGTGGCCGAAGCGCGACTGGAACGAGACGACGACATTGTTGCGGTCAATTCCGGCAAAATCCGCGATCGCTGCGGCGCTCAAATAGCATTGCCGCCGATAACACTTTTCGCGCCCCGCGCAGCCCGCGCAAAGCGCCTCGGAAAAATCGCGCGAGCCAGGGTCGCATCTCGGTCGCGGCTTGGTTGCCACCACAAACCCGGCAGCGGCTTTTTCCACGCCTCTGAAAATCGATTTCACCGGCACGCCGTGGAAGGAAAATACAAATTTCCGCGCCACGCCTCGCGACAAAGCCGGCGTCAAATTCTTCGCAACGACGCCGACGTAGCCCCGAGCCGCAAAAAACGCCGGCACAATTTTCACCACCATCCCCTCAGGCAAAATCTTCCTTGACAAAGCCAAAAAACGCTCGACCGCCGCGCTCCGCCCCGCCTCGGAATCCTGCGGAAACTGCGGAATCACCACAATCTCCGAAATGCCACGCGCAACAATCTCCCGCAACACTGCCGCCACCAACGGCTCGCCCGCGTGCATCGCCGTGAAAACCGGAATGCCACCACCGAGCCGCGCCTCCAATTTTTGCCGCAACGATTCCGTGTAAATCGCAAGAGGCGAGCCCGCCGGAAGCCAGATTTTTTCATACATTGCAAGCGATTTCCGCGCACGAAACGGCAAAATCACGCCAAACAAAAGCAACTTCCGCAACAATGCCGGAAGCCCAATCACCCGCTCGTCGTCGAGAAAACCAAGCAAAAATTTTCGCACCGCGCCGAGCGACAACGCCGCAGGCGTGCCGTGAGAAAGCAGAACGACCGCTTTTTTCGTGAATGCCGAGGGCATCGAAATTCTCAGCGAATGTGGACGACGCACTCGTAAATCGCAGGCCCGAGAATCTCGAGCGCCGAGCGAAGCCCCTCGGGCGTGCCGGGCAAATTCACGATGAGCGCGTGAGAGCGAATCCCCGCCGTCACGCGCAAAAGAACCGCCGTTTTCGTCGTCTCGTAATACTTCATGCGCAGAATTTCGCCAAAGCCCGGCAACTCTTTCTCTATGACAAGCCGCGTCGCCTCGGGCGTGACATCGCGGCGAAAAGGCCCCGTGCCACCGGAAGTCAAAACGAGCGTGCAACCCTCGTCGTCAACGAGACTCCGTATCGCGTCGGCAATCCGGTTGCGGTCGTGACCGACACTCCGCGAGACAAATTTCACGTCCTCCCCGAGCAATTCCCCGAGTTGGCGCTCAATCTCCTCGCCGTTCAAAACAGCAGTCCGCCCCGACTTCGAGGGCTCGCAAATCGTCAGTCTTCCGATTCTAAGCATATCGCGGAATCATGATTTTTTTTCAGCCTTGATAAAAGCAGAAATTCCACAACAGCCGCGTGCTCGGCGACAATGCCGCGCGCGGAAGTAATGGGTTGGTGGTGAGGCTCGGGTTGGTGGCAGTGGTGGTAATTGTGTTGGTGGTAGCAGCAAACTGCCACAGAGGGATGTCACACGGATTTGTGGTAGGAGGTTTGGGTTAGTGGTAGGAATTGGGTTTGTGGCGAGACCTTGGCTTTGTGGTGGTGGGTTGGTGGTGAGGGTTGGTGAAATGGGATGGTGGTGGCAGGGTTAGTGGTGAGGGTGTGTTGCGAGGAGATGGTTGCGGCGGCTTGGTGGTGGCAACAATTAGAGCGCACGCAGTGCGCAATTCTCCCGCTAAGTTAGCGGGAGGGGACCACGATAGCGGTGAGGGTGTGTGTCGTTGAACGTCGACTGACTCCGTTCCCCACCAACCCAACCGCCACCACCAACCCTCCGAAAAAAATCCTCACCACAAACTCCATTGCCACATCCCCGCTATCTCACCACCAACCCAAGTTCCACCACCAACCCTCCACCACCAACACAAATCTCACCACCGAGCCGCCACCACCGACCCGGCTACTTGCCGGCTTTGTTGCCGCCTGAGTCTGTTGCGACACCTGCAACGGCGGGCGCCTTTTTCTCGAGGGCGGAGACATCGCTCTCGTAGCAGATAAACGAGATCAGATCGATGCCGGTTTTCTCGATGTCGTGCGTGATTGCGCGAATGCGCCCGAGCACAAAGTGGTGGCCGAGCGTGAGAATTATGCACACCACAATGCCGAGGCCTGTTGCGGCGAGCGCCTCGGCTATTCCGCCGGAAAAGAGGTCTGCCGACGCATAATGGCCTTCCGATTTCATCAGGAGAAATGCGTGCAAGAGCTCGAATACAGTCCCCGCAAACCCCACGAGCGGCGCGACGGCGGCGAGTGTGCGGAGCGTCCCGGCACGGCGTTCGAGCGAAGGGATTTCCAGCACAGCCGCCTGCTCTGCGGCAATTCTCATGCGGGATTCGCCTTCGTTGGCGTGGAGCAAAATTGCCTTGACAACGCGCGCAACGGGCCCCGGCGTTTCCTCGCAAACCGTAAGCGCCTCGACATACCTGCCCGAGCGCAAATTGTTGCAAATGCCGTCGAGAAATGTCGCCGCGCGAATTTGCCCGCGGTGCAGATAGAGCGTGCGTTCGATGAGGAATACGATTCCGAAAAATCCGATTGCGACGATGACCCAGACAAACGGTCCGCCGTCTGCGAAAAACGAAAATTGTTCGAGCGAATTTTCCGTCAAGTTTGTCGTGTTCATAAAGATTTTGAGTTTTGGAAATTTTGTTGTTGACGCGCCCCGATTTTATTTCCCGCGAATTGCCGCCTCGCGCGAGCGTGCGTATTCCGCACCCGGGATCCAGTTTTTCTCGTTCCATTCCAACACGCGTTCGTATGCCTTTCGCGCGCCGTCGAAATCGCCTTGCTGCTCGCATATTTCCGCGATTGCGAAAAGGCTGCGCGCAATCCAATAGCCCGTTCTCGCGCCCCAGACCGACGCCGGATCTTCGCCGTCTTTCGACGCCTTTGCGAAGACTTCGTTCACGACGCGCCAGTGAATTTTCTTTGCCTCGGCGAGATAGCGGTCGCGCGTTTCGGGCGCGGATTTTTCAAACATTTTCGCGGTCTGCACAGTCGCATAGCCCCACTTGTTTCCCGCCTCAGCCATCATGTCGAACGGCACGTCTGGCAAACTGAAAAGGCGCTCGTATGCGACGATTGCGGATTCGAGATCGCTCCGCGCGTCCTGCGTCCCGCCCTCGTCGTTGCCGCCGCGCGCCGTTGCCGCGAGCGCGAGCAGGCAGTCTGCGCGAGAAATTTCCACGCGGCGCAAATCCTGGCGGTTTGGGTATTGCGTCTTCAATTTTTCATAAACTGCGAGCGCGGAATCAAATTCGTTGAGGCCTCGGAAAAAGTCCGCCTGCTGCAAGCGCGCATAGAACGCGAGAGAGGAATCGGGGAACTTTGACGCGAGGGAATCGAGGAATGCGACGGCGTCGCGAGAGCGCCCGAGAGCCGCCGCCTGCTGCGCCGCCTCGAAATATGCGCGCGTGGTGTATTCGGAAAATTCCGGATCGTCGCCGCAGCGCTCGATGAGCTTTTCGTAGCAACGAAGCGCCGCCGTGGGCTGCTTGCCGTCTGCGAGCGCGCGGCCTTCTTCGAGATACGAGACGATCGCCGCCATGCTGTCGGGATATTGCGCGCGCAGGAGCTCCAATTGCGCGCGCTCCGAGACGTCGTCGCCGGCGAGAAAGAAGCCGCGAGCCTTCAACAGGGCGGCGTTTGACAGCAATTTTTCCTTGTCCCAGCCGGTTTCCGCGAGGTCTTTCTCCGTGAAATTGCCGAGTTCGTAAATCAGTTCGTCGGCGTTTTCGAGCAAGACCTCGGAGTTGCCGCTTTCGGACGCGAGAACCGCGCGTTGCCACAGCGCGTAAACCCTGAACGGGGCGAGGACGTTTTTCATGGAAAGCAGCTTCTCGCAGCGCGCCGCCGCTTCCTCAAATCTCGCGGGCGAAGTCCGGCGCAAGGCGAGGATGAGCGTGCATTCGGCGCGCATGAGCCAGTCGCGAATTTCGTCGTTGCCGACAACGCCCGGGTCGCGCTCGATTTCGGCGATTTTGGCGTCGAGCAGTTTCGCGGCATAGTCGAGATTGCCGGCGCAAATTTCGCTGAAAATTTCCTGAAAAATCAAATATCCGGAGTAGTTCCCGCCAAAGACGCTGCCGTCCGTCTTGGCATAGACGCTCGCTGCGAGGCGATAGTCGCCGCTCTCGAAATAGCACTCGCCGAGTTTGACGCTCAGCCTCGCCTTTTCCGCCGGGTCGCTCTCGTTGTCGCGCAAGCGCGAAAGCAACGGCGCCGCCTTGCGATATTCGCCCTTTTTTATCGCCGCCCACACCGCAATCCGCAGCGCTTCGGGCACGAGATTGCTCTTGGGGAATTTTTTCAAAATCGCCGACGAATGCTTCTCCGCAACGGCGTTGTTGCCGACGAGAGCCGCGATTCTCGCGCGCGTGAGAAGTTCCAAATCTGCGGCGACGGTCTCGACATTTTCGCCGGAAATCTGCGAGCGGCGTTGCATGTCGGCGTCCAACTCGTCGAAGAAAAACTCGATTTCGTTTGCCGCCAAAACCATCTGCTCAAAATTTTCCTGCGAGGCAGACATTTCCTCGATTCCTTCCCAGAGGCCCGCAAGGGCAACCTCTTGGAGTTCGCGCGCCGGACGCTGTTTTATCACGCGCATAAACGCGCGCCGCGCCGCCGAGCTCGCCGTGTTGCTTTGGAAAAATCCGGTGAGCAAATCAAACTCGGCGCGCTCTTGCGGGGAGACGTTTTTCGCGCTCGCGAGAGCCTCTTGCGCGCCTGCCAAATCGCCGCGAGCCGAGAGCGAGACCGCGAGCAACTTCGACCAGCGCGCGGAATCCTGCCCGCTGCCCGACGCGCGCTCGCGTAGCTCGGCAATCTTTTCGTCGGACACATTTCCGCCCAAAACCGCCACGGCAAAGATCCGCACAAAATCAAACTGCGCGACCTGCGCTGCGTTCTCAGCGCGTTCGCGAGCGCGGCGGAAAAACGCCTCGGCGCTGTCGCCAATCTCGGAATCGTCTGGCACAAAATTTTCCGGATCTTCCACGCGCGCGTCGCCAAATTTCTTCGCTTCGACGAGGCCTCGGGCGAGGAAAAACCACGCAGTGTCGGGGTCGGAAAGCCGGTTTTCCGAGATGGAATTGAGAATCGAGTCCGCGCCGGCAAAGTCGCGAAGCCCGATTTTCACGAGCGCGAGGCGCAACGATTTCGCGGCGGAATCGACCTTCACCGCGTCCAATTTTTTTTGCGCTTCGGGAAAGCGGCCGCGCGCAATTTCCGCCGAGGCGCCGAGCAACAATGCGGCATCGCGCGTCGCGGGAGACGCCTTTGCGTCCGCCAAAATTCCGTTGACAAAATCCAGCGCGAGCCCGCTCTGCCCGCTTCGCAGTGCGAGCGACGCCAAGCCGAGATCGTCCTGCGGGCGGAAGATGTCCTGCGCCGGCGGCAATTCCACGGCGGGAACGACGGCGCCGGTTGTGCCCGCGCCCGAAATTTTCCCCGAAAGATTTGCGATTGGCGCCGGGTTGGTGGCGGGGCTTCGGGTCTGTGGTGGGATTTCGGGATTGTTGTCGGTGGCGAAATTGTTGCGGGAATCGTTGTCACGAGATTCCGCCTCCTGCGCGGCGAGCGACGCCGGCAACAATGCGAGCCCCACCACAATGGCGACGGCTGTGGCGGCAACAAACCCGCGCCCGAAAATTTTGTTTCGGGGCAAAATTTGTCGACGAATTTTTCCCAAATTCATTTTCAAAAGGGTCTGTTGCCGTGGTGAAAGCTATTTGCCAAACGCCAAAATCTCCTCGGGCGAGGCTGTTGCGGTGCCGAATTTTCCCACCACAATCCCCGCCGCCGTGTTCGCGAAATGCGCGGCGGTGTCTAACTCCGCGCCTGCCGCGAGGGCGAGCGTCAGAGCCGCGATAACGGTGTCGCCCGCGCCCGAGACATCGAAAACTTCGCGCGCAAACGTCGGTATGTGGCGCAGGATTTTTCCTTCGCGCGAGAGCAGCATTCCGTCTGCGCCGAGCGTGATCACGAGGTCGCGGGGTTTGTGTTTTTCCCAAATCCGCGCGCAAATTTCTTCTGCGGGGAACTCGCCCTGCGAAATTTCGTTTTGCATTTCGGCGAGTTCGATTGCCTCGTTTTTGTTCGGTGTTATCAGCCCGATGTTTTTGAAGGGCAGGCGCCGGCGAGGCTTGGGGTCGAGCGCAACGAGAAGCCGGCGGCGCTCCGCCTGCGCGACAATTTGCGTGAGCAACTCGAGGTCTATCGCGCCCTTGGCGTAGTCTGAAATTATCAGCGCATCGACCTTTTCAATTTCGGCAAAAAGCTTCTCTCGCGCCGCGCCCGACGTCAGAGCGTAGCGCTCGGGAGGCAACTCGCGATCTATGCGGCAAAGCTGCTGATTCCTTACGACGACGCGCGATTTGATGATTGTCGCGAGTTCGTTGCGGCAAAACTCCGTTGCATACTCGATGCCGCGATCTTGCAAAATCGAGCGGAGCCGGCGCCCCGCCTCATCGTCGCCACAAAGCCCGCACAGCACAGACTTCGCGCCGAGCGCGCAAACATTCAGCGCAACATTTGCCGCACCGCCCGCAACATAGCGATCCCGCACGACGTTGACCACGGGCACCGGCGCCTCGGGTGAAATCCGCGTCGCGTCCCCGTGAATGTAGTGGTCGAGCATGACGTCGCCAACCACGAGCAGCCGAAGGGAAGAGATTTTTTCGAGCAGGCTTTTCATCTCCCCAAATTTTCGCGTAAACCCGCCACAAACGCGAGAGCGGAATGTCGAGCAAAAAATTTTCATTGTTGCGGAAGACCGCGAGGCAGCGTCGGGAAAAAACTTGCGCGGAAGCGGCTGCACGGGCATTTTGCGCAGAGAGCCACAACAAACCCGCTTCTACTCTGCATAAGTTCCCATGCCGCAACAGACCGACAACAATGACGCAATGCCCCACAACGAAGGCGGGAGCGACGGTGCAACTGTTGCTGATAAGCTGAGGGAGAGAGAGAGAGAGAGAGAGAGAATCTTCGCAGGCGCGACGAGTTTTGTAGAAGTGTCGATTTAAAAGAAAGCCAAATTCAGAAGGCGTTCCCTGCCGCCTTCAAATTCCTGCTCGCAGACCAAACGACAGGGAAAAACATAATCTGGGCGACGCGGGATTATGAAAATTTCAAGCCTGGAGAGTTCAAACTTTACAATGAAAGGTTCGCGACTGACGTACTCGTAGAAGAAGACCTCGCGCAAGATTTCATCAAACCGCGCTGCGTAAAGTCGCAAAAAGAGCAACGCTCACGAACAAAAGAGCGAGCAGAAGTCTTTACCCCGAGTTGGGTTTGCAACAAACAAAACAACCTGATCGACGAAGCATGGTTCGGGGAAAAATGCGTTTTTAACCGCGAAAACAACAAAAACGGCGTCGAGACTTGGGCGCCCATTCCCGAGGGCGCAAAACATCGCGGCAGAATCGTATTCCCACCCTCGGCAGGCGTCGGCAAAGGCAAATCGTGGCAAGACTACGTCGAACTCGTCCGCATGGAAATTGCATGCGGGGAAGCGCCGTATTTGGTCAGCCGCTACGACAGCGCGAGGCAAAAGAGAAAACCCACGGTAATACGAATTTCCCGCCGAATCGGTTTGTTGGACCGAAAACTCCGCGTCGTCAGCGAAAACACCTCGACGCGCGAAGAATTTTTCGAGTGGGCGAAACGCGCATTTCAAAGCACTTACGCTTTTGAATTTCAGGGCGACAGCCTGCTGCTCGCGCGCGAAAACCTGCTTTTCTCCTTCTACGATTACTTCTGCCAAAAGTTCTCAGAAGCGCCCACTGCGGAGCAAATGGCAGACATCGCGGAGATCATTTCGTGGAACATCTTCCAAATGGACGCGATGACCTGCGCCGTGCCCCTTACCCACGTAGATCAACCTCTCTTCGGAAACACTCTTTGCAAAGTCAAGGACTGGAAAACCGGAGAAACCATCACTTTCGCCTCTCTCGTCAACTCCACCGAGAAAAAATGAACACTACCCCAACAAAAACCCAAAACCCCAACGAAGAAATTCTGCCTCCGTGCAAATTTAAGCTGATTTACGTATATACGATTCACGATAAGGCACATGCTAAATTTGTAAAAGTCGGAGACGCCACGCTCGAAGCGCCGTTTGACGCGGAAGCCAAATTGTTTCCCCCCAATTGCCCTGCTCTAATATCTGCCGCGAACAAAAGAATCGGGGAGCAAACAAAACAGGCGGGTATTCACTACCAAATTTTGCATGCAGAAATCGCCGTCACCAACGAAAAGGAAGCATTTCGCGATTACGATGTTCACAGGGTTTTGAAAAATTCCAGCGTTGAAAAAGCGAAACTCGAAAAATCGCGAGAATGGTTTAAAACGGATTATCTCACGGTAAAAAAGGCAATTACCGCAGTGAAGAAAGGGGACTGCGTTATTGAAGGAGTTCCAAGCAATACATTTTTCCCGATCGAATTTAGAGAAGAGCAAGAAGCCGCGATCTGCAAAGCCGTAAAGTATTTCGAGAAAAACCGAGCCAAAGGGAAAAACAGCGACCAGATAGAGAACGCAAAAAAGAAAAAGAGCAAAAGGAATGAATTCCTCTGGAACGCCAAAATGCGTTTTGGGAAAACAGTCTGCGCTCTCGAAGTCGCAAAGCGCCTAAAAGCGCAACGGACAATCATCGTCACTCACCGCCCCGACGTTTGGAAAGGTTGGCGCAAGGACTTTGGAAAGGTTTTCGACGCCTTCAACGAAGAGCACAAAAACACTCCTCACGAACAATACTCGTTTGGAGGAAGAAGCATGGAGGCGTTTTCGACGCTCGAGAAAAAAGGGAGACGATTTATCTACTTTTCATCAATGCAGGATTTAACGGGCTCCGATGAGATTTCAAAGAAAGGCATTGATAAAAACAAAGACGTTCTGGCAGCGAAATGGGACTTAATAATCGTAGATGAAGCCCATGAAGGAACGACAACTGACTTAGGAGAAAGAACTCTCGACAGGCTCAAAAAAAAGTCAACATGCGTCCTCCACCTCTCGGGAACGCCGTTCATTTTGGCAGAAGACTACGACGAAACAAACTCGTTCACATGGGACTACGTACAAGAACAATTAGCTAAACAAAATTGGGAGAAAAATCACCCCGACGAACCCAATCCCTATGCGTCGCTCCCACGAATGAACATCAGAACATATTCGTTGGGAAGTCTCTCAGCCAAATATCCCGACGTCGCCGAAAAGTGTTTCAAATTCTCGGAATTTTTCAGAATCGAAGAAGACGGTCAGCACTTTGCCCACGAAAGCGACATCAAACTTTTTCTCGATCTGCTTTCCGGAATATCAAAGGAAACAACAAAATATCCGTTTTCTACTGAACAATATCGAGAATTTTTCCGACACACTTTCTGGATTGTTCCCGGCGTAAAACAAGGCGCCGCATTAGAAAAACTCTTGAAAGAGCATAGCGTATTTCGCGCATTCGGAATTGTAAATGTCTGTGGTGATGGCGGAGACGACGAGGGCAAAGGCAAAAGCGCCCTTGAAAAGGTCGAAGATGCCATTGAGCACAACGTCCGCACGATTACTCTCTCATGCGGGAGACTCAAGCTTGGCGTTTCTGTTCCGCAGTGGACTGCGGTTTTCTATCTCGCCGGAAATTACAATACCGCCGCTGCGGACTACATGCAGACGATTTTCCGATGCCAAACGCCGGGAAGCATCGAAGGAAAAGCAAAAGAAGAATGCTACGTCTTCGACTTCGCACCGGACAGAACGCTTTGCGTCTTGCATAAAGTCGCCGAATACCACTCGAAAACAACAGGCGGCGACACAAAGCAGTACCTTGGCTATATCACCAATTTCATGCCCGTCATCGCAATAGATGGGTCAGAAACGCACAAAGTCGATACGCGGGGGATTCTCGAAGCTGTCAAGCGGGCATGCATCGCCGATGTCGTCAAAAACGGATTTGCCAGCAGAAAACTCTTTAAGCCGGAAAAGCTAAGTGAACTCTCCGACGAGGAAATGAAAAAGTTCGACAGGTTCGAAAAAATTGTCGGACGCTGGAGTTCCGATGACCGAGATGATGAAGAGGTCGTCGTAAACACAAACGATCTTACGCACGAAAAGCATGAGGGCGCAGACGATCCACCCCCACCGCGTCCGCGCCCACCAGTGTCTCAAGAAGAAAAAGACAGGAAAGAGCGACGCGAAAAGGCTCTCTCCATCTTGAAAAATGCCACTATCAGGATTCCGCTTCTCATCTTTGGTGCCGGTGCAGGAAGCGACGATGATGACCCGGAAACCGGTTTCACCGCAGAATCCTTTCTCGAATACTTCGGCAAGACTGACGACCCTGCCGTTGCTGAGTCATGGAAGGAATTCATGGGAAGCGTAACCGTGGAAGATTTCAAAGAAATCGTCATCCCGTATTTAGACGAGGACATCTTCTCCGGCGCATGCAGGAGAATACGGGAAAGGACAGAATCTGCGGACAAACTTCCGCCAAAAGAGCGAATCGAGAAAATTGTAGAAATCCATTCCGAGTTTAAAAATCCTGACAAAGAAACGGTTTTGACGCCGTGGCGCGTCGTAAACATGCAACTCGGCGACACGCTCGGCGGGCAAAACTTTTTCACCGAGGATTACACGAAAGATCTCCTGAAAGAAGCCGAAGAAGAAGGGCGCGTCGCAAATACTCGCGAAATAAAACTCGGAGACGCGACGGCGCAAACACTTGGCAATGCCAATGCAAAGATTCTCGAGATAAATTCCAAGACCGGTCTCTACCCGCTCTATGTCGCGTATTCCCTCATGAGGGCGAAACTCAGTAGCGACCTGAACTCTCCGCGAAAGAACGAAAGCATCGATGCCGACGAAAAACGTCTGTGGAACGAGGTTGTTGCGAACAACATTTTCGTGATCTGCAAAACGGAAATGGCTGCAGCAATCACCCGCAGGACGCTTCTTGGATTTAACAAAAGCGCGAAGGCAAATATCCGCGTCGTGGGAGATTTGATCGATAAAGCCGAGGAATTGACCTCGGACAAAAACGCAAAGGCAGCCCCGTGGAAAGAAAACGAACGCAAAGAGCGCCTGAAAGAATTTCTAAAGAAAATCAAAACCTGGGAAACTGAAATGGACTTTGACGCAATCATCGGCAATCCGCCGTATCAAAAGGAACTGAAAGATACAACAGATGATCCGATCTATCATCACTTCGTGGAATTAGCCAAATCACTAAATCCGAGATACATCTCGATGATCATGCCGTCGCGCTGGATGACTGCGAGTGGCAATGAAATGTCCGCCTTCCGCGAAAAAATTCTGTCAGACACTCGATTTGACATTTTACATGACTTTTTGGAGTCAAATTATGTGTTCCAAGGCACAAGTATCTCCGGCGGGGTGTGCTTTTTCCGCTGGAACCGCGAACATAACGGAAAATGCGTTTACACTTTGCATGATGGCGCGGATACGACGAAAACTACGCGAGACTTAAAAACCGCAAACAGCGACATTTTTATCCGCCACTCGATTTGTGCGGAAATTCTCAAAAAGGTACTAAAAGTACGAAAACCTGACGATGACGACCCGAAGAATTTTGGCGACCTGGTTTCCGGTCAAACTCCGTTCAGAGGTTTATTCACGAATTTTTTCAAAAAAGAAAGTAAATCTCTTTCAAAAAAGTATTTCGCCGGCGCAATAGAAATTTGGGGCAGAGAAGACAACGAAACCGTAGTGAGATACGCCCCTAAAAGCATATTTTATAAAAAAGATAAAGATGGGGCTAATGTCTTAGACGACAAGACTGCAAAACGAATATCCGATTGGAAATTTTTCATTCCGTATGTAAACGGCAGCAAAGTAATAGGCACAAAAAGCCAAACAAACGTTATTGGGAAACCCATTCCGGCAACAAAAAATTCCGCCTGCACACAATCGCTTCTTGTCGTTGGTCCTTTTGACAGTCGAGAAGAAGCAGAAAACGCCATCTCCTATCTAAAAACACGGACGTTCCGGCTACTCGTCGGTCTCAGAAAAATAACACCTTACGGTTCGCGCGACGTCTATTCCTTTGTCCCGATGCAGGATTTTTCCGAGGAATGGCCGGACGAGAAGCTTTACAAAAAATACGGCTTCACGCCGGAGGAAATCGCTTTCATCGAAAAAATGATTGCCCCCATGCCGTGAGCCGCATTCCTGCGCGCCACGTCTGCCGCTCGGCTACTCCACGATGCGGACGCCGCCTTTGTCGGCGGAGGCGACCATGGAGGCGTAGGCGCGGAGGGCGGCGGAGACTTTGCGGAGGCGGCGTTTCGGCTTGAAAGCGTCTTTACCGCGCGCGAGTTCCTGTTGCCGGCGCGCCGCCAATTCGTCGTCCGAGACTTCGAGCGCGATCGTCCTCGCGGGAATGTCTATCGCGATGAAATCGCCGTCGCGGACGAGGCCGATGTTTCCGCCGGACGCGGCTTCGGGCGAGATGTGACCGATTGAGAGCCCCGAAGTGCCGCCGGAGAAACGCCCGTCCGTGATAAGGGCGCAGAGTTCGCCGAGGTGCTTCGATTTGATGTACGAAGTCGGGTAAAGCATTTCCTGCATGCCGGGGCCTCCGCGCGGGCCTTCGTGGGTGATGACGACGACGTCGCCGGGCCCCACTTTCCCGCCCAAAATCCCGTTGCACGCGTCTTCCTGCGATTCAAAAACGCGCGCCGTGCCGCGAAACTTGAAGACCTTTTCCGAAACGCCGGCGGTCTTGACGATGCAGCCGTCGAGCGCGATGTTGCCGAATAGCACCGCGAGCCCGCCGTCTTGCACATACGCGTGCTCGCAGTCGCGAATGCAGCCGTTGGCGCGGTCCGTGTCCAAATCCGCATAGCGATTGTCCTGGCAGGCGAGCTCCGTCGTCCTCACTCCGCCCGGCGCGGCGTGTGCGCGCTCAATTGCCTCGGCGGAAACGGTCGGCGAGAGAATGTCGTTCTGCGCGACAGCCTCGGCGAGCGTCAGCCCGTCGGCGCGAATCGTCGTGCCGTCGATCAGCCCGTGTTCAGCGAGGCGCCCGATTATCGACAAAATTCCGCCGGCGCGGTTCACGTCTTCCACGTGATATTTTTTCGTGTTTGGTGCAACTTTGCAGAGCACGGGGACGCGCCGCGAAAGGAAATCGATGTCCTTCATCTCGAAGTCTGCGCCTGCCTCCCGCGCGATTGCGAGCAGGTGCAACACGGTGTTTGTCGAGCCGCCCATCGCGATGTCGAGCGTCATCGAATTGAGGAATGCGGCGCGGGTGGCGATTTGCCTCGGCAACACGCGCGCGTCGCCGTTGTCGTAGTATGCGTGCGCCATTTCGACGATGCGTTTTGCGGCGTCGGCGTAGAGTTTTTTGCGCAGTTTGTGCGTCGCGAGAAGCGTCCCGTTTCCAGGCAACGCGAAGCCGAGAACTTCGTTCAGGCAGTTCATCGAATTTGCGGTGAACATCCCCGAGCACGAGCCGCATGTCGGGCACGCCACGCGCTCCAAGCCCGCGAGTTTTTCGTCGGAATAAGAATCGTCCGCGCCCTTGATCATCGTGTCGATCAAGTCATTTTTTTCTCCGTCAAAATCGCCGGCTTCCATCGGCCCGCCCGAGACGAAAATCGCGGGAATGTTGAGCCTCATCGCCGCCATGAGCATGCCGGGCGTGATTTTGTCGCAATTTGAAATGCAAACAATGGCGTCAACGCAGTGCGCCATGCACATGTATTCGACGGAATCGGCGATGATGTCGCGCGACGGCAGCGAGTAGAGCATTCCGTCGTGGCCCATCGCTATGCCGTCGTCGATTGCAATTGTGTTAAATTCTGCGGCGAAGCAGCCGAGCTTCTCGATCTCGGATTTCACAAATTGCCCGATGTCGTGCAGGTGCGTGTGGCCCGGGACGAATTGCGTGAAAGAATTTACGATGCCGATAATCGGCTTGCCGAATTGCTCTTCTTTCATGCCGTTTGCACGCCAAAGTGCGCGCGCTCCCGCCATGCGGCGGCCTGTTGTGCTCAAAGAACTGCGGAGGGGAAATGAACTCATGGTGTGTTGGTTTTTGAACGTTTGTCGCGAATTTTATTCACGCTCGCGAAAAACGTTAAATACAAAAATCTGCACCACAGTCGCGCCGCCGTTGTTGCGCCATGCGCGGAAATCGAGTAAATTTTCCGCATGAAAACCCGAAAGCTCGCTCTACCCGCAGTCCTCATTTCTCTATGCGCTCTCGCCCTCTCCGCCTGCAACAAAGCGGACGACACGGCGACCGCCACCGAGCAAAGCAGCCCCGCCACATACGCGTGGAACACGACCCTCGCCGACGCCGCAGAAATCGCAAAGACAAACGGAAGCGACATCTACTATCTCTTCACGGGGACATCGTGGTGCCCCGCGTGCATCACCTTGGAAAACACGCTCTTGAACACGGACAAATTCGCCGAGACCGCAGAAAAACTCGTGCTCGTGCGCACAACCGTCGAGCGCGCCGTCGCCGACAACACCGAAGAGACACTCACCCTGCTCGCGCGCTATCGCGTTTCCGCGTTCCCGACCGCGATTTTGTTTGACTCCGAGGCGCGGCCATATGCCGAAATTCTCGGCGCCAGCGACGACCCCAACGAATATCTCGCCCGCATCGCCGAAGCGCAGAAAACCAAGGAAGAGCGCGACGCGATTTTCGCCGAGGCAAAATCTGCTCCGGAGGGCTTGGAGCGCGCGAAGGTTCTCGCCTCGGGCTTGGAAAAAGTCGTCGCGAAATTCCACGAATTTTATCCGGAGGTAATCGCCGAAATCGAAGCGAACGACGCCAACGACGAACTCGGCTTTGCCGCAGCAGAAGAGCGCGAACGCCAACTCAAAGCCCAGAGCGACGAATTGCAAAAACTCGTCGAAAAATGCGTCGGCGAAAACGGCGAGCGGACTTCGCCCGAGGCCGCCGCGGAAAACATCAAGACGATGTCGGAATTTTTGGAAAGGCAAGATCTGCAACCCGCCGTGCGGCAAGCCGCGCTGAGGTTTATCGGCGAATCCTACGGGTTCATGACCACAATGCCGGTTAGGGAGCGCGTGGCAAAAATCCGCGAGTATTTCAAAATGGCGGTCGAAGCCGCTCCCGACACTCGCACCGGCGAATATTTGTCACGCGCAGTCGAATATTACGACGACATTATCGCCAAGATTGACTCCGGCGAAATCACCATCGAGGAGGACAAAGGCGCCACCACGGATCAGGACAATGGTGGTGAAGGCAATGGCAAGGAGGCGGGCAAAGAAGCGGGTTCGGGCGTCGGCGACAACAAAGCCGCCGAGGCCTGATTCCGGGTCGGTGGTGGGAAATTGGGTTGGTGGTGAGGTTTGGGTTGGTGGTGAGAGGAGTTTGTGGTGAGTTTTTTTTCGGAGGGGTTGGTGGTGGAATTTGGGTTGGTGGCGAAAAGCAAGGTCAGGCGACGTTCCACAACACACTCCCTCACCGCTAACGCGGTCCCCTCCCGCTAACTTAGCGGGAGAAT
>JAJPZB010000072.1 GCA_021204635.1 Opitutia bacterium
ACCACGTTAGTGGTGAGGGAGTGTGTTCGTTGTACGTCGCCTGACTCCGCTCCCCACCACCAACCCAACCGAAAAACTCTCACCACAAACTCCAACCGTCACCACCACCCCCTCCGAAAAAACCTCGCCACCAACCCAATCCCCACCACCGACTCAAATCTCCACCACCAACCCGCCGCGATCGCCGCGCGTGGGCCTATGCGCTATGCCCTGCCGGCGCTCCGGCGCAGCATGACAAACGCGACTAAGCCAATCACCACAAGTGCCACGACAATCAGCAGACCATTTGGCAAAGAATGCTGCGAGCCATCAACGGTTGCCACATTCAGCGTGATGTTGGAAAACGTGTTCTCCCTGCCGTTTGTCCAAAAAATCGAGCCCTTGGGATTGCGCGAGCCAATGCCACGCTCGGCTGCGTCTGCGCCACTGACCCCAAGCGTCAGCGAAACGGCGTTGCCCTCGTCCAACACGAGTTCGTTGCCGCCGGACGCGAGCGTCAGCGTGTGAAACACGGCATCCCACGAGAGTTTGACGCGGCTTCCCGACGCCACCGTGAACGAATCGCCGCGCGCGATGTGCCTCGCCTTTTCGTCGGAAACAGCGTTCACGAGGTAATACGTGATGTTGCCATTGTTGTGGGTCGCGAGTATTCCGACGCCCGAGCCGTTTGCTCCGCCACCGGTCGAGAACACCATGTTCGCGCCTTTCCAAGCCTTGCCGTTGGTTATCTCCATGTCGAATGCGATCGACCAACTGTATTGCCGCCCGTCGAGAGTTTCTCCTGCGGAAAGAATTTTGTCGCCGGCAGTAATTGAGGCAAAAGTTGCGCGCCCGCCGGAAATCGACCTGTTGGTGTATTTGCCGTTTCCTGTGAGTTCGAAAAAGGCGTCGGCTCCAAACGAAGCGACTGCGCACAAGACGAACATCGCTATTGTTGTCAATAATTTTTTCATGAGGTTTGTGGTTGGAGGTTTGAGTTCTTTTGCCTTCTTAGTTGCCACTGTGGAGGCTTCCGCGCTGTTGCGCAAAATCACCACCAAGGCGCGGCATTGTTGCACAGAGTTGGCAAATTATTCAACTGTTCAGTTTGTGATGGCGTAGATTTGAGTCAGTGGTGACAAGAAACTGCCACCACCAACCCGGCGTTCACCACCAACACGCCCGCCACAAACGAAAAGCTCCACGGTTTTGTTGCCGTGGAGCTTTGTTGTCGCGGGTTGGTGGTGGCAACTATGCCTTGCGACCGTGGCGGCGACGGTGGCGGCGCGTTGCCACAAGCGCGAGAGCACCGAGGCCCGCGATCACGCCGAACATCGAAGGCTCGGGGGTGGAAATCGCGTAAACGCCGTTGCTTACATACGACAACGAGTAAGACGCGGCGAGGTCGTCGCCGAGCACGAGCGTGATGTCGTCGCCATTGTAGTCGCAGCCGATGATTGCAAATTCGCAACTCTCCTCATCGGCGAGAATGCCCTTTATGTTTTCGTCTGCGGAAATCGTTATCGTCGCGTTGAGCGTGCCCTCGCCCGTTATCGCGTAGGTGACGGAATCCGCCGCAGCAATTGCGACCAAATCCGCATCCGCGCTGCTCGACACGAGATACGCTTCGGTGAGGACGAGCGAGATGGCGTTCGTGAGCGTGACGTCGGAATTGATCGAGAGCTGGCTTCCGCCCTCAATCGAAACCGTCCCGCTGCCGAGCGCGTTGCCGCTGCCGACGACGAGCATACCTTCCGCGATCGTCGTGCCGCCCGAATAATCGTTGTCGCCCGACAAGACGAGCGTGCCCGCGCCGGTTTTCACCAACGCGCCCGTCGAGGTCGTGGTGTTGCTGGCATCGCTGTCTGCCATGCCGCTTGCGATTTTCATCGCGACATCGAGGGTTGCGTCGGCGTTTGCCACGTCGAAGTCGAGCGTTGAGCCGTCTGCGATGTGGATGTTGCGGCTGCTCACGTTGTCGATGTAGCTCGTGCCTTCGCCGGAATAGCGATATGTGCCCGTGCCCGAGGTGACGGAAAATGCGCGATCGCCGCCGCTTGTCTCGGCGGAAGTTTGCGCCGCCGTGACTTCGAGCGTGCCGCCGTCGGCAATCTGCAATGTCGCGTTATACATGTCGGAGCCGAAGTTTGTCTCGCGCCCGTTCCAGCCGTGCGCGAGGAGCGAGGCCTTCACCGTGCTGCCTTCGCCGCTAATCACGAGCGTGCCCGCGCCGCCTGCCTGCGACGACGTGACGCCGGTCAAATCCACGGTCGCGCCATTCGTCACGGCGAGCGTGCCCGCAATCGAGAGCGCACCGGAAATCGCCGAATCGCCGGAAATGCTCAGCGTCGCGTCGCTTTCAACGTTCACGGTGCCGGAGCTTGTCAGCGCGCCGACGGTGGAGCTGTTATTGCCGCTGTCGTTTGCGATGTCCAAAGTCGCGCCACTCGCAACGGTGATTGCCGCGCGCGAGGCGTCCGCGCCGTCGAGTTCCAAGGTTCCGGCGCTGACGGCGATTGTGCCCGCCGCAGCGTCGTCTTTCGCCGTGGAATTGTAAACCGAGGTGTTGACGAGGAAGAAAGTTCCGCCGCCGGTCTTTGTCAGCGTGTTCCCGCCCAAGTAGAGATCCGCTTCGCCATACTCGGTGGCGAGCATGCCGAAGGTGATATACCCGTTGCCGGAACCGGCGTGAACCGTGGAATCGGCGGTCAGGGTGACCGTCGGCAATTGCTTCGCGGTGCGCGGGCTGTTGCCGTTTGGAGTGCTCGACGAATCCAAGGTGCCGCCGGCGAGAACGAGTTCAAAGGTCGTGTCGCTGTTCCCGTTGACATCAAAGGATACGTTGCTGTCAATAACAAATTTCTCGGAACGGTTGTCGTAGGCAGAGGTCTCGGCGGCGGTGAGCGTCACGTATGTCGTGGCGCCGCCACCGTTGTTAAAAGAAACCGTGCCGGTGTAATCCCGCGTATCCGAAATTGTGATGTAAAACGCCTCGTTCTGAGTGGGGCCCGTGATGTCGAGATTCGCGCTGCCGGAGAGCGCTCCGAGGTTCAACTTCCCCTTCCACTGCGCCGAGATTATCGCGTTGGCAGAAACTTTCGTCTCGCCGATTACAAGGCCCGTGGTGGTGTCGCAATCATACATGAAGAGCCACGCGCCTTCTTCCGTAAATTCGAGCGATTTCCAGTTTGAGGAGGCGTCTTGGTATGTAAGTTTGCCCGCCAATTTTATCTCGTTGAAATCGAGCTCCGTCGCGGTGGTATAAGCATTTCCAACGTGCAAAATCGCGCCGGACGCGACGGTGAGCGTGTTGCCGGAAACCGTGCCGCTCCCCTGCACCGAGTACTCGCCGCCTGCAACCGTCATGTCCCCCACGGTGATGGGCGTCCCGCTATCCAAAACGACACCCTTCGCGGTGCCGGTTGAATCGCCTGCCGCGCCAAACGTCACATTGTCGCCGGAGAAAAAGGTGTACGACGTGCCGTTGGACGTCCAATTGGCGTCGCTCGTGTTCCAATGGGCGCCCGAGCTTCCCGACCACGTGAGATCCAAATTCGCGAGCGAGAACGAAACAACTCCGTTCGTCGCAACGCTGAAATCGGCGACTCTGCCCGATTCGGAAATGCCCACGCCCGCGACGGCGAAGTTTGATTCCGTCAAGTCGGACCAGCCGATGCTACCGTTTTCGCCTTCAAAGACAACGCTCCCCGCGCCGGAAATCACCGCCACGTTGTAGGCACCATCGCTCGCCACCGAGAGCTCAAAAACGACGTTGTCTGCGAGAACGAGGTTCGCGTTTTCCGAAACCGTGACGCTGCCGGAGATCGTCGTCGTGCCGACGAGCGAAAGCGTGCCGGCGCTAACCGCGACATTGCCGATGTAATTTGTGCCGCCAAATGTCTGCGAGCCCGAGCCCGCCATCGCGATGTCAAGCACATTTACATTGCCGGAAGAATCCGCGCCGACAGTGCCGTAGAACGCGTAAGAGCCGGAGCCCGTTATCGTCAAAGTCGTGCCGGAATTTTCCGCCGCGATGTATTCGCGCGAACTGAAATTGATGTTGTTCGCGGAAAATTCGGCGGACGTTCCGGTTACGCCTGCCAATTTCGTGCTCTCGGACAATTTCAAGGTGTCCGTTTCGTAGCCGCTCGACGCATTTCCGTCGCCGGCGAGGGCATAATAATTTCCCTCTGCGGCGTTGGTGTAAGCGGTGTCGCTGTCGTGACCCGAGCCCCACCACTCGCGGGAAACGCCGCCGAAAACATACTCGACGTTCGTCCATTGCTCGCCGCCAAGCATCACCGTGTAGCCGCGATTCCACGCGTTGAGCCCCATCAATTGACCCGAAAAGTTCGCCACGTTGGCGCCGGTCATATCAAGCTCCGCCGATTGATTGCCGACATCGATGACGACCCCGAGAAAGCCGCTTCCGGAAACGTTGCCGCTAAACGTGTACGACTTGATATCCGCCTGACCGTAAAACAGCCACGAGCCTTGGAGACCGCCGCCGTATTCGCTGCTGTTGAGCGTGCCGGCGTTGTCGGCGTTGATGCCGGCGAAATCTTCGCCGAAGTTCAGTGTAATGTCACCGTCATACGAAGTTCCGGAAACAGTTGCTCCGGAACCGTCGATCCAGACGGTGGTGTCGCCGTCAGCCCACGCAGGGACGGCGGATAATGCGGCGGCAGAGGCTGCCGCCACAAGCGTTGTCAAGAATATATTTCGATTCTTAGTCATGTTGGTTTTGGGTAATTTGATTAATAGGTTTAAGTTTGTTTTTGTCGCGATCTGTTGAAGACCTGACTTTTGGGAGAGTTTTAAATTTTATAGAACTTTGTCAAGACAATAGTTGCATTTTTGTAAAAAACTTTTATTTGTCTTAGCAACAATAGTTCGATAAATAAAGAAAGTTTTGTGGTAATGATAATTTTGCTACGGCAGTAATAGCCAAGCCGTTTTTGTAGCGAAAATTAAATTATTGGAAGGCAAAAGTTAAATTTTTCCTACAAAAACAGTTGCGCGTAAGTCATCTTCGTCGTGGATTTATATTTGGCGCACGAAATGGGTTTGTGGTGACGGCGGGTTGGCGTGGGTTGGTGGTGGCTT
>JAJPZB010000064.1 GCA_021204635.1 Opitutia bacterium
GGGGAAGCGGCTTGCTAATAGAGCGTGCCCGTAACGAAAATCCGCTACCCCCCCCTATTTCTCAAAATGGCAAAAGCCTAAGTTCGAGCAAGGGCTTTAATTGGAGCAAGTTTTTCTGCGGGGCAAACATCGTCGTAAACCTCGCGATACTCGGAGTTTTTAAATACTACGACTTTTTTGTCAGGGAATTTGTCGGTCTCGTCTTCGGCGGCAACGCAGAAAGTTGGTTGATAAACGTAATTCTGCCGGTCGGAATTTCGTTTTACACATTTCAGGCGCTGAGTTACTCGATCGACGTTTACAGAAAAAACACGACGGCGACACGCGACATCGTGCAGTTCTTCGCATATGTCAGCTTTTTCCCGCAACTTGTGGCGGGACCAATTGAGCGCTCGACAAACTTGTTGCCACAGTTCGCAAAAGAACGGCATTTCGATTACGCGCAGGCGGCGGACGGCATGCGACAAATGTTGTGGGGATTTTTCAAAAAGATGGTGATCGCCGATAACTGCGCACAAACCGTTGACGCGGTGTGGGACAATTATTCAACGCTGAACGGCTCCTGTCTCGTCGTCGCCGCACTTCTTTTCACTTTTCAAATTTACGGGGATTTTTCGGGGTACTCCGACATCGCGATCGGTTGCTCGCGGCTGTTCGGAATTTCGCTAAAAAAGAATTTCAACTTCCCGTATTTTTCTCGCGACATCGCGGAATTTTGGCGTCGGTGGC
The DNA here is from genome assembly GCA_021204635.1 of Opitutia bacterium. Classification (GTDB taxonomy): domain Bacteria; phylum Verrucomicrobiota; class Verrucomicrobiia; order Opitutales; family UBA953; genus Spyradosoma. The sequence continues at coordinate 730 of JAJPZB010000064.1, forward strand.
ACATTTCGCTAAACACATGGTTCCGCGACTATTTGTATATTCCGCTCGGAGGCTCGCGGGTGAGCACGCCAAAAGTTATTCGCAACACACTCATTATATTTCTTGTATGCGGATTTTGGCACGGCGCAAATTGGACATTTATCGCCTGGGGTGCATTCAACGCATTGCTTTTTATCCCGCTTTTGCTCAGAAAAACAAATCGCAAAAATCTCGACGTTGTCGCGGCAAATGCGAAGTTTTTCCCGAGCTGTCGCGAATTTTTCCAAGTTGCGGTGACATTTGCTCTCGTGGTCTGTGGTTGGGTTATTTTCCGCGCACCGACAATTGGCGACGTCGGGGCGTTTTTCAATCAAATGCTTTTCTCGGGGACGCTCTTGACGAACCCGCTCGCGCAACTTCACGACACCATGAATGTAATTCATTACCCGACGATGTTTGTCATTGTCTTGGTTATCGCCGAATGGTTCGCGAGAAAACATGAGCACGCGCTCGCCGCGCTTGCCGGCAAAAACGCAGTTTTACGATGGGCGGTGTACCTCGTCATTGCGCACATTATCCTGAAATACGGCGGGACTTCTACCCAATTCATATATTTCCAGTTTTGAGAGGCATTATTCCGATGAAAAAATTTCTCTTAAAATCGCTTTTGGTATTCGCCATTTTCTTTGCTGTCGCCGGATTGCCGAATCTACTTTTCTGCCTAATCGCACCGGCTTGGGTTAAGTTTGAATTACCGCGTGACACAACGGTTGTGTTTATCGGCGATTCTCACATCGAAATTGGGATAGACGAAAAGTTCATCCCTGGCTCGATCAATTTTGCGAAATCGGCAGAGCCGTTTCTGAACATGTACCCGCGTTTGAAAAAGTTGTTGGAGGCGAACCCGCAAATTTCGACAGTCTTTGTCGATGTCACTCCACACAACTTGCGAAAAGACAAAGACGGCAACATTCATTCGGAGGACATGCGATACCTGCTCCGGCAAAATTTGCGCTTTTACTCGCTCGACGAGATGGCGCTTATCCCGCCCAAAACTTACTTGGGCGCAATATTTAATTATCGGGTGGCGGGGAGTTCGATGAAGTCGCTCATTTTTAAAAACCCGCAGAAAATTTTTGAAAACTTGGGCTGCCACTTTGAATCCAACAAAAGAGGTTTGGAAGCCGACATCAAATACGGGCACGCCAGAAAACGGCTTGGTTTCTCGAACAATTCGCCATACGGGAACGAGGTGCAGTTGAAGTACCTCAGGAAAATTGTGGAATACGTCCGTGCGCGCAACGTGCGAATAATATTCCTCAACACTCCGATTTATCACCCGTATGAATTTTTCGACATCCCGTATTACGAAGCCACGCTGAAAGCAAATTTTTCTGACGTCGAAATTTGGGATTATGCGAACTTTCCGGTTCCTGACGAATGCCGGCAGGACGTAAATCACCTCAACAAATGGGGAGCGGAGATTTTCTCAAAGGAACTCGCGCGGAGAATGCGCGAAGAAGGCATCATCGGGCACGAAACAGCGGCAGAAATGTAATTCCGCAGAAGACGCATAAATGGGCGCGCCACGCCCTGCACTTTTCGCCCACCCTCTGTTGCGCGTGCGAAGTAGCATAAAACGGAGAAGCCCGTCCACATAAAAAATGTGAACGGGCTTCGTATAGACTGGCAACGACCTACTCTCGCACAACAGCAGGTTGCACTACCATCGGCGGCTGAGGGCTTAACGAGCGTGTTCGGGATGGGAACGTGTGTTTCACCTCGCCCATGATCACCAGAAGCATTGCCTAACATCGTTCGAGAGAATGTGATCATGGATTCGCCAATTTTTTATTTAAACGATGGTCGCAGGCTTGAAATGTTTGCCAAATGCACTATGAGAAGGGCTCGCATCCGGTCGCTTGCACGACGGGAATTTACCTCATTGCCCGAGGGGCAAATGAGCGGGGAAGTTTTTGAATGCGCCTTTTTGAAGAATAAAGAGCAGACTTGTTTAGTGACAAACCTGATGGAATATTAGTATCGCTAAGCTGAACGCATTACTGCGCTTACACATGCGACCTATCAACCGGGTGGTCTTCCCGGATCCTTAGAGAGAGCTTATCTCGGGAGGAGCTTGGCGCTTAGATGCTTTCAGCGCTTATCTCTTCCGCACTTAGCTACCCGGCGCTACCGCTGACACGATAACCGGAACACCAGAGGTGCGTCATTTACGGTCCTCTCGTACTAATAAATGAACCCCTCAACTCTCCTACGCCCACAGCGGATAGAGGACCAAACTGTCTCACGACGTTTTGAACCCAGCTCGCGTACCACTTTAATCGGCGAACAGCCGAACCCTTGGGACCTTCTACAGCCCCAGGATGTGATGAGCCGACATCGAGGTGCCAAACTCCACCGTCGCTAAGGACGCTTGGGTGGAATCAGCCTGTTATCCCTAAGGTACCTTTTGTCCTTTAAGCGATGAGCATCCCACGATGCGTCACCGGATCACTTGGGCCTACTTTCGTATCTGCTCGACTTGTAGGTCTCACAGTTAAGCCACCTTCTATCCATACACTCAACTGCCGATTACCGACCGGCATGAGGTGACCTTCGCGATCCTCCGTTACTCTTTGGGAGGAGACCGCCCCAGTCAAACTAACCCCCTATCAATGTCCCGACTCCAGCTGATGGAATGTCGGTTAGATGCCTAAATGACAAATACCGGTATTTCACATTGCGACTCACCGCCGCCCTGAAGCGGCGGCTCAAAGTCTCCCGGCTATACTACGAATTGAAATTCAAACACCAATAACAGGTTATAGTAAAGGTCTATAGGGTCTTTCCGTCCTGCTGCGGGAACGCGGCATCTTCACCGCGACTACAATTTCACTGAGCATCTTCTCGAGACAATGTCCAACTCGTTACGTGATTCGTGCAGGTCAGAACTTACCTGACAAGGAATTTCGCTACCTTAGGACCGTTATAGTTACGGCCGACATTCACGGGGGCTTAGACCAGAAGCTTGCACCTCCGGTTTTCACCTTTCCGCATTGGTCACACGTCACTCCCTATACGTCGTCTTGCGACTTTGCAGAGAGCTGTGTTTTTGCTAAACAGTCGGTTGGACCTCTTCACTGCGACCCGCCCGGAGGCGGGCACCCCTTATACCGAAGATACGGGGCCAATTTGTCGAGTTCCTTAAGAAGATTTAACTCACGCGCCTTAGAATACTCATCTCGGATACCTGTGTCGGTTTGCGGTACGGGCTTATTCCGGAAGCTTTTCTTGGAAGTCGTTCACTGCGCGCGCCATCGGCCGTAGCCTCAGGCTGCCAAGTCACTAAGGTCTGCGCAGCTATCGCCTTCGTCCTTTCCGGTTGGGGCCGGAATATTAACCGGCTGTGCATCGACTACTCCTTACGGCCTCGCCTTAGCTCCCGCCTAACCCAGGGCAGACGAACTTTACCCTGGAAACCTTATCCTTACGGCGATGTGGATTTAAACCACATTTATCGTTACTCATGTCTGGATAATCACTTCTAAGCGCTCCATTGGAGCTCGTCGCCACAACTTCGCCGCACTTAGAACGCTCTTCTACCACTCCGCTTACGCGAAGTCCACAACTTCGGCTCAATGCTTGAGTCCCGATCATCTTAGGCGCAATTTCACTCGATAGGTCAGCTGTTACGCACTGTTTAAATGATGGCTGCCTCTAAGCCAACATCCCTATTGTCTATGTAAAACCACATCCTTTAATCCACTTAGCATTGTATTTGGGGCCTTAATTGGTGGTCTGGACTGTTTTCCTCTCGACTATGAAGCTTAGCCCCCACAGTCTGACTGCCTTGCTTCACCCCGCAGTATTCGGAGTTTGATAAGGGTTGGTAGACAGGTGTGTCCCCTAGCCTTTTCAGTGCTCTACCCCCACGGGTCAGCGCAAGACGCTATACCTAAATATATTTCGAAGAGAACCAGCTATTACGGGGTTTGATTAGCCTTTCACTCCTACCCTCAACTCATCCGGGGACTTCTCAAGGTCCATCAGTTCGGTCCTCCACTACATTTTACTGCAGCTTCAACCTGGTCAAGGGTAGATCACCTCCGCTTCGGGTATTACGCATGAAACTTATCGCCCTATTCAGACTCGCTTTCGCTACGCCTCCGGATCGAAAACCCTTAAGCTTGCTACATACGTAAACTCCCAGACTCATTATACAAAAGGTACGCCGTCACTCCACGAAGGAGCTCCGACCGCTTGTAAGCATTAAGTTTCAGGTTCTTTTTCACTCCCCTAACAGGGGTTCTTTTCACCTTTCCCTCACGGTACTATTCACTATCGGTAAACAACATGTATTTAGCCTTACGCCGTGGTCGGCGTGACTTCACACCGGGTTTCACGTGTCCGGTGCTACTCAGGATACTCTTAGAGCTTCTTGGATTTTCGGATACCGGGCTCTCACCGTCTTTGGCGCGCCACTCAAGCGCTTCTCCTAATCTTAAAAGTCTCACAACAGAGTCCTACGACCCCGAAACGATAAATCGTTTCGGTTTAGGCTGTTCCGCTTTCGCTCGCCACTACTGACGGAATCGATTCTCTTTCTTTTCCTCCGCGTACTGAGATGTTTCACTTCGGCGGGTTCGCTCTTATGCGCCTATATATTCAGCGCACAGTGCCCATGTGGGCGGGTTTCCCCATTCGGAAATCCTCGGATATAACGCCTATGTGCGGCTCCCCGGGGCTTATCGCAGCTTATCACGTCCTTCATCGCCAGTTGTTTCCAAGGCATTCACTTAATGCCTGTAACTATTTGTCACTAACAAATCGCCTTTTTAAATCTGTATTCTTCGGCACAATCGAAAACTTTAATGTTTCCCACTATGCATTTGACTGTAAAAGAACATAAATTTTGGGGAATCCTTTCGGACTCGACCCTAAAAACACTAAATTGGTGGTCCCTGAAGGACTTGAACCTTCGACCCCCGCCTTATCAAGGCGATGCTCTAACCAACTGAGCTAAGAGACCTTGGTGGAGCCGGACGGAATCGAACCGACGACATTCTGCTTGCAAAGCAGACGCTCTGGCCAACTGAGCTACGACCCCAGTGCCGGCGTCAATCGGTTTGAAGCGACGCCTGGCAAAGAAAAGCCATTGGCGATTCCTTTAAAGTGTATTTTTTCTGGAAAAAGAACAAACGTCTTTGATTATTTTACTTTGCGCGAAGCTAATCGGCTTCGCAACCACGACGCGATGTTGTCGCGTCGTTTCGATCTATATACGACCTTAGCAAATTATTTTGCTAACCCGTATTTCTCCATAGAAAGGAGGTGATCCAGCCGCAGGTTCCCCTACGGCTACCTTGTTACGACTTCGTCCCAATCACCAGCCCTACCTTAGGATGCTGCCTCTTGCGTTAGCTTACATACTTTAGGTAAAACCGGCTTTCATGACGTGACGGGCGGTGTGTACAAGGCCCGGGAACGTATTCACGGCGCCGTTGCTGATGCGCCATTACTAGCGATTCCGACTTCATGGAGTCGAATTGCAGACTCCAATCCGAACTGGGGGATGCTTTATGGATTGGCTTGGTCTCGCGACCTCGCAGCCCTCTGTACATCCCATTGTAGCACGTGTGCAGCCCTGGTCGTAAGGGCCATACTGACTTGACGTCATCCCCACCTTCCCACCCAAACGGGTTTGTCCCGATAGAGTTCCCAACTGAATGATGGCAACTATCGGCGAGGGTTGCGCTCGTTGCCGGACTTAACCGAACATCTCACGACACGAGCTGACGACAGCCATGCAGCACCTGTGGTTCAGCCCCGAAGGGCTCGCAAACTTTCATTCACGATTCCAAACCATGTCAAGACCAGGTAAGGTTCTTCGCGTTGCATCGAATTAAGCCACATGCTCCACCGCTTGTGCGGGCCCCCGTCAATTCCTTTGAGTTTTAGTCTTGCGACCGTAGTCCTCAGGCGGCAGACTTATCACGTTAGCTTGAGCCCTGAGACGATCGAATGCCCCAAGACCTAGTCTGCATCGTTTACAGCATGGACTACAGGGGTATCTAATCCCTTTTGCTCCCCATGCCTTCGAGCCTGAGCGTCAGATCTCGTCTAGCAAGCTGCCTTCGCCGTCGGTGTTCCTCTTGATATCTACGCATTTCACTGCTCCACCAAGAATTCCACTTGCCCCTCCGAGTCTCTAGATCGGCAGTTTCAGGCGCAGCACCGAAGTTAAGCTTCGGGATTTCACACCTGACACACCAACCCGCCTGCGCTCCCTTTACGCCCAGTGAATCCGAGTAACGCTTGCAGTCTCTGTATTACCGCGGCTGCTGGCACAGAGTTAGCCACTGCTTCCTCTAACGGTTAATTCAAATGTGGGTATGAGCCACACAATTAGTCCCGTTTGACAGAGGTTTACAATCCGAAGACCTTCATCCCCCACGCGACGTCGCACCATCAGGGTTTCCCCCATTGTGAATGATTCGAAACTGCTGCCACCCGTAGGTGTTTGGACCGTGTCTCAGTTCCAATGTGGCTGATCATCCTCTCAGACCAGCTACCCGTCTTCGCCTTGGTGAGCCGTTACCTCGCCAACAAGCTGATAGGCCGCGAGATCCTCTTAAAGCGCCATTACAAGCTTTAGTGCACGGTCGATGCCGACTGTGACCACATCCGGTATTAATCCAAGTTTCCCTGGGCTATCCCAAACTTTAAGGCAGATTCCTCACGTGTTACGCACCCGTTCGCCGCTCTCAGTCCATCGTATTGCTACGACTTCGATCCCGCTCGACTTGCATGTCTTAACCACGTCGCCAGCGTTCACTCTGAGCCAGGATCAAACTCTCCAAAAATCTTTTTGTAAAAGATTACTGAAAAGTGTCCGAATCCTGACGATCCGAACTAATTCAATGCCTTCCAAAGTAAACGCGTCATGCGTTATGAATTCCTCGTGCTGTATCTCAAGATCACCTTAAGAAAACACGAAGACCAACGCCTACGCGCTCACCAAGGTAAAGGTTTTAAGAAATTGATTACGGAAACCGTTATCAATCGCACAAAGTAAAATTATCAAAGAACGTTTTAAATTTTCTATCGCCCGCAACAGAGTTGCTCGCGACCGCCGCCCAAAAACTCAACTCGCCGAAACGAAACCGGCAGGAGCTCTCAAAAGAAGCGTGAGAATTAGTCTCTCAAATTTTTTCAAAACCGTCAAGCAGTTTTTTCAAAAATTTTTGAAACCAACCAAACAAAGAACAAACAAACCGCAAAGGCGGAACAGTTTCCAAGAAGCTCAACCTGCCGGCAAGCCGGAAAGGAGCCTCTTAAAGAAGCGTGGAGGTTAGTCTCTCAAAATTTCTCAAAACCGTCAAGCAGTTTTTTTGAAAATTTTTAAAACTCGAAAAACAAAGAACAAATCTTCTCGCCGAAACCGGCGAGCCTGCCCATAGAGGCGAAGGAAAGACCATCGTCTCACAACGCCTCCGCTATGTCAAATTCTTTTTTTTAATCGCCTGCAAGCAAGGCGCAGAGCGGAAATCAGGCACGCGAACGCCTGCCCGCACCCGCGCACAGAAGGAAGACGATCCCGACGACAAACAGCAGAGAAACGCACGCAATGCCGGCGCGCGTCGAAAACAGCGGCGACGATTCGTCATGCAGCGCAATTGCTACAAAGCTTATCAGGAGCGGCCCCAAAATCGTCGAGCACCGCCCTATCATGCTGTAAAAGCCGAAGAATGCCACTTCCTGCCCTGCGGGTACAATCGACGAAAAATACGAGCGGGAAAGAGCCTGCACGCCGCCCTGCACCATTCCGATCAGCGCCGCGAGAACAAACATCGGAGAAATTGCAATACCAAAAACAGAAACATCGCCAACCGGCATCAATGCCCCATAAAACGAGACGCCGACGTATATCGCGAGCGCGACAAAAAGCACCGGCCTCGCGCCAAAATGCTTGCCCAAAACGCCAAATGCGAGCGCGCACGGAATGCCAAAAAGCTGAACGATAAACAGCGCCGCAAACAAATCGTTCTGCGAAAATCCGAGCGCGTTTCCATATCTCACTGCGGAAGTTATGATCGTGTGAACGCCGTCGATATAGCAGAAATACGCGAGAATAAACCACCGCACCCGCCGCTCTTGCCAAAACGCGCGGCAAGTCCCCGCGAGGGCGCGCAAACCGCTTCTTATCGTGATTCCGGCGGCCTCCGCCTGGCGACCTTTTTTAAGCAACAGCGGGAGCGCGAAGACCGCCCACCACACAGCGCCAATGGCAAAAAGCAATCGCGGATCCGGCATTTCCGTGAAGCCGAGCCACTCCCATTTCTGCGTCCATATTGCAACAAAGCCGAGCAGAATGACGCCGCCGATATACCCGATGGAAAACGCGAGCCCGCTAACCGTGTGCCGGTTTTTCGCCGTCGTGGCGTCGATCAAAAGAGAATCGTAGAAAAGGTTCGCCCCAAAAAAACCTATCGCCGCAACAATGTAAACGAGCGACGCCAATTGCCAAAAATCCTTCTCCACAAGCGACAATGCCGCCATACCGACAATCCCGAGCGAGCACAAAATCCTGAACAATTTCATGCGAAGCCCGCCCATCTGCGCGATTGTCGCGAGAAGCGGCGACGCGACGGCGACAAAGATGCTCGCGATCCCAATGGTCAAACTGTATCGCGACGTCTTCAAATGCTCCGGCAACATTCCCGCCCAAAAATTCTGAAACAAAATCGGGAACAGCACCGCCATCACGATCATCGTAAATCCCGTGTGGCCCGCGTCGTAAATCGCCCAGCGCAAGGCAAAGCCGCCGCCGCGACTTTCACTGTCGCCGCAACAAACGCCGCCCGCCGAACCCTCGCCGCGATTCTCTGCCTCGGTTTCGCTCATTTCCGTCGGGCGTGTTCAGCGCTTTGCCTGCGCAAAAAACGCGAAATTTATCAGCGACAAATCAGTTCGCCGCCGGCCACGCCGTTTGCCGCCACGCATTTGCCTTCGCCAAATCCCGCGCGAAAAACGGCCCGCGATAAACCATCGCCGTATAAACCTGAATGAGCGATGCCCCGACGGCGAGGAAGCGATCCGCGTCCTCCAAAGAATTTATCCCACCGGAGCCGATGACAGGCAACTTCCCCTCGGTGCGATTTACAATGTAGCGCACAAAATCTAACGCCATGCGCATTAGCGGCGCGCCGGAAAGCCCGCCCTTCGCAACGACGTCGCCCATGTAGGTCGGTCGCGAAACCGTCGTATTCGTCGCAATAATCCCGCTGACCTCCGTTTCATCGACGACCTCCAAGACTTCGTCCAACTGCGCGAACGTCAAATCCGGCGCGATTTTGAGCAAGAGCGGAAGCGGCTTTCCCTTGTTTTTGAGCGCAATCGAGCGATTCTCCTTTTGGAGCTCCGACAACAGCGTCGTGAGATGCTTTTTGTCGTGCAACTCGCGCAAATTCGGCGTGTTCGGCGAGCTGATGTTGACCGTGACATAGTCCGCGAGCGCGGCAATTTTGCGAAATGATTCCAAGTAATCTTCGACTGCGTTCTCGATCGGGCAAACCTTGTATTTACCAATGTTTATGCCGAGTACAAACGAGCGCTTTCCCTTCTTCGCCCCCTGCGAAACTCGCCGCGCAATCTCCTCCGCGCCGTCGTTCGGAAAGCCAAAGCTGTTCACCGCCGCCTCAAACTTCGGATAGCGAAACAGCCGCGGCTTCTCGTTCCCGCTCTGTGCCTTGCTCGTTATCGTCCCGATCTCGACGTGCCCAAACCCGAGCGCGCCGAGCGCCGACCAGCAGCGCGCCTGCTTGTCAAAACCGGCGGCGAGCCCGACGACATTCGGGAATTTCAGCCCGAAAAGCTCAATCGACTTCTGCGCCGGCAAGCGCCCGTTGTGCATGTTGAAATGCTCCATGAGCGCGACAGCGGGCTTTATCTTCGAGAAAAGTCTCAGCCCCAAGACACACCGGTCGTGCGCGTTTTCCGCGTCCTTGAACAGTTTGAAAATGACGGGGCGAACGAAGTATTCGTAGAGAGCGTCCATAAAGATTCTCGCAATCCTATTGCCGACACCACCATGAGGCAAAGACTTTTTGACAACCAACTCGCCGCCACCACCAACCCAAAAGCCTAACCACAGACCCGCTCGCCACCACCAACCCGCCACAACAATAGCAATGGTGGTGCGACAACAAACGTCCTGCAGTCGTTGCCGCACGGATCTGTTCGGGTCTGTGGCAGGGGGTTAGTGGTGGGATTTGGGCCTGTGGTAGCGCGGGTTGGTGGTAGCGGGTTGGTGGTGAAATTGGGTTTGTGGCTAAGTGTAGGATTGTTGCGGCGGGTCTGTGGTGAAACTTTGGCTTTGTTGCGGAGAGTTAGTGGTGGCGGCAATGATTTGTGACGGGAACTCGGATATTACTTCGCGCATGCAATGCGCGATTCTCCCGCTAAGTTAGCGGGAGGGGACCACGATAGTGGTGAGGAAGTGTGTTCGTTGAACGTCGCCTGGCTTTGCTCCTCACCACCAACCCTACCGCCACCACTAACCCCTCCGAAAAAAATCTCACCACAAACTCCTCTCGCCACTAACCCAACGCCACGCGGGTTAGTTGCAAGCCTCGGCTCTGTTGCCACCACTGACCCAGTTCTCACCTCCAACCCTCCGAAAAAACTTACCACAAACTTCTCCCGCAGCACACTGCCGCCACCACCAACCCGGATTTTCACCTGCGATGCAAGAACCCCAACGTAATTCTCCCGCTAAGTTAGCGGGAGGGGACCACGATAGTGGTGAGGGTGTGTGTTCGTGGAGCGGTGCCTGACTTTGCTCCTCACCACCAACCCAACCGCCACCACCAACCCCTCCGAAAAAAAACCTCACAACAAACTCAATCCCCGCCACAAACTCCTCACCACAAACCCGCTTCACCACTAGCCCGCCGAAAAAAATCTCACCACAAACTCAACCTCGCGCATGCAATGCGCGATTCTCCCGCTAAGTTAGCGGGAGGGGACCGCGATAGCGGTGAGGGAGTGTGTTGGTTGTGCGACGCCTGACCTTGCTCCCCACCACCAACCCAACCGCCACCACCAACCCCTCCGAAAAATCCTCACCACAAACTCAATCCCCGCCACAAACTCCTCCCGCCACAGACCACAGACTCACCACTGACCTCTCCGAAAAAAGCCTCACCACCAACCCAAACTTTCCGCGGCACGGGTTGGTGGTGGATCTGCTGCGCCCACCACCGACCCACGCCCTGCGACCATTGGCTTTATTTTTCGCCGTCCGCCACGGATTCGTTGTCTATGGTGTAGGCAGAGAAGTCATAAGCGAGGTCCTTTTTCGTGGAATAAAAGATCCCTTCCGGCAACTCTCCATCGCGCCTGTTTGCTATTACGACTTTCGTCTTTTCGCGGCTTACAATCTCCAAAAGCGCCCCAGGGTCATCAATATCATTAATGCATTTGAAACGCTGAGAATCCCTAAAATAAGGGCTCATAAGCCTTATCCCTCCCGCATATTTTTCACCAGCTATCACAACCGGAGAACTGCTCGGCGGAATGATTTGCTCATATGCCTCCTTTTCGTTCGGGAAAACAAACGCCATAGCGCAAATGGGGTCTCTGAATAATTTCCAACAAGATAAACGTTGGACACTTTCCTCTGCCGCGTCAGTCGAAACTATCCTGTATGGGGAAATTTTGAAAAAAGTTTGACCACTCTTTTCTGCCGCAACACTCGCGACCAAAAATACTGCGATCGACAGAAATATATAAACTTTGCGAAGACACCCGTTATAAGAATATGCCAACCACGGAATTGCCAAGGACAAGATTGGGAATATCGCCACAACGTAGCGGAGCGTCTTGCTCTCTGCCGGAGCTAAAAACATGACTCCCCCCGCCCACACCAAAGCAATTCCTGCCAGCAAGAGTGGCAGCCAACGGGAATTCAGCAAAGCGCTTTCCACGCCTTTCAGAGAAAAGCCTTCCGTGGCAGAACTCGCCTTTTTGAACGAGACGTATCTCCAAATTCCAAACGCGATCAAAAGGATTAAGACCGGAGTGTAATACAACCAGTAGTTGAGCACCCCACTCAATCCATACACGGAGCCAACGATGTTTTTGACGAAATTAGTCAATGCAAAATTACTGGCAACATCCCCTGCCCGACCGATAAAAAAGCCAAGAGGATAATTCGGGTAAATAACCGTCGCTAAAACTACACCGACAACGAAAGTCTCGCATAAGAACGGTACAGTTCCCTTTTCACTTCCGCGAAACGCGAAAAACAGCAAAAGCGCGAATAGCAAAACCACGTACACCACCGAGAAGTACGCAGCAAGCAACGTCAGCGCAGTCAATAATCCGTATAGCCACCTGTTCAGCGGCGATACAATTTTTTCGTCGTTCCGCAGTTTGCTCAACAAAGTCACAGCCCACAAAGTAAACAGAACGAGAAACATTTCCTGCAGGGCATAAGGTCGAATAAGTATCGTATTAGAAATCGCGCCGGTGTTCAAAGTCGCCGCCACCAAACCCGCACATATCACGCCCTTGTTTTCTCCACCAAACAGGCGTTTGAACAGTGCGAATGCTCCCCAAAAAGTGCCGACAAAAAACAAAAGATTCAGCCCGCAACCGCGCCACTTCAGAGAACTGATGGACGTCTTGCCATCGTTCCCAATCCACCACAGCCGCAACAAAGAATAATAGAAATTTGTGTGCGGCGAATCGCGATTATCCTTGCGAAGTTCATAAACAGTCATGACTGCGGACGCTATGGAGGGATCGCAAGTCCACTCAGATTTCTTTATATCTGCGCCCTTCCAGACCTCACCATCTGTCCACGGATGCACGTTGTAGAATGCCAAGTTAAAACTTGCGGGTTCGTCAAATTGGAATCCCGCCTTCTGATCTATCCAGTACAGCCTAACGCCAAATGCTGCGACGAAGATCAGAAGCGCCCACGCCAAAAGCGGAATGCGAGAGAGAGAGAGAGAGAGAGAGAGAGAGACGCTTCATCAGTTTTCCAAACATGCTATTTGTATCCGTTTGTGGTCGGTCAGGATCGACCAAAATCACGGCAAAATCAACATCGTATTCGGCAACAGTGGCACTCGCCACCACAGACCCGGATTTCACCACTATCTCGCCACTAACCCGCGCCACCACCAACCCACCACTGTCGCGACCACCGTTAGGCGTGAACAAATCCGTGTGACAACAATCGCGGCAGAGCTATCGTGGCGGAAAGCCTAATCGCCACCACTAACCTGCCGCCACCAACCTGCCTCACCACCAACCCGGCTCCCACACCACCAACCCAAGTCTCACCACCAACCCGCCGCAACAATCTCACCACCAACCCAATCTCACCACCATCTCGGGCGCTATTTCTTGGCGGGACCTTTGCCCTTCTTTGAGCTTGGCGGCTCGATGTCGGCAAGTTTGGTGTCTGCCGGCTCGAGAACGTCTTGCTTATAGCTTTCGTCGAAGTTGTAGCGGATTATGCTGCAAGTGCCGTCGTCGTTTATCAGTCGCAGGCGAATTTGAAACACGCCGGTTTTCCCGCGATGAATTTCGTTCGTCGGGATTGCGGCTTTAAACATCTGCGTGCGCTTGTCGAATTTCGCGACAAACGATTCCGCGTCATAGTCGCCGTTCACGCTGTTGCACTCGTCTTTATCGTAATAAACGAGCACGTGCTCGACGCGATTTTTCTCCGGCAAAATTCCGCAAATCCAGACGCCTTCGGGCAAAAAGCGAATGGCGATTTCCTTTGGCTTATCGACGTTTGGCGCCGGCGTTTTCGGCATTTCCGTTGTCCGAAAAACCTGGCATTGGTCGAGAATCGACGCATGGGCGCGCGTTATAAACGTCGGCGAAGTGCCGAGCGTGTAATTTCCCCAGCCCATGAGCGCAGTCCCGAGTTTCTTGTCGTCGCTAACTTTCCCGCTGTTGTGCGGCAAGTTGAGCCCGTGTCCGAGTTCGTGACCCATGCCGCCATACCACTTTGTGAAAAGTCTGCCGAGCTGATCTTTTTTCCCGATGTGCTTCAAATCAAATTCGGGATAATCGAGCGCGAAGCAATTTCTTCCGAGCCCGTAGAACGGCACTCCGCCCGGGTCGAGGTCGTTTCCGCTCGTGCTCGGCATGATGATCAGCGTGTGGTCGGAAAGTTTCTTTGGCGCCTTTTTCCCCGAAAAAAATTCGTTGACTTCCGAGAGTACTTTCCCCGCGCTCCCGCTATATGGATATTCCGCGCCGCTCAGCTTTGCCTTGATCGTGATGATGTTCACGCGCTTCCCGTCCTTCGATTTGCTCAGCCCAAACGTCCTGTTCGGGAAGCCGTTGCGCTCCATCTCCGAGCCGTAAAATTCTTGCAGCGAAAGCATTATTTCGCTTATGCGCCTCTCGTAGTCGGGAAACGGCTCCATGTCGGCAGGCACGAAGTAAACGACGTTCAGCGCATATGGCTGATTTTTCGACGGCGCCGACGGCGGAAGAGTGAACTTTTTCGCGGGCGCTGCCAATTTCGCGGCATCTGCCGCATTGACGGACGCAGGGGCGACGAACGCGCATCCCAATAAACCTGCGGCGAGAAACAAAAACTTTCGCAACATGGCGCAGACGCTACCAATCCCGCGCGCAATTGTAAAATTTTTAATCCGCCGGCGATGGCGCGCGACGCCCGCAATCGCAATAAAATTCAGGCGGGGACGACGGAGAAAAATCCACGCGAACGCGAGACTGCAAGCGGGATTTTGAAAAGGCGCGAAAGATTTTCGGAGGTCAAAATTTCGACACTTTCGCCGCGCGCGAGAATTTTCCCTTCGTCGAGCAGTACGACTCTGCCGATTTCGGGCGGAATTTCGGCGATGTTGTGCGTAACGAGAATGACCGTCGTGCCCGCGCGCATGAGTTCTCGCAGCGATTCGACGTACATTATTGCGGAGCGCAAATCGAGGCCGCTCGTCGGCTCGTCGAGAATGAGCGCCTTTGGCGAACTCACGAGTGCGCGCCCGAGAATCAGCCGCCGCTGCTCGCCGGTCGAGCACGTCGCGAACTCGCGCGCCGCGAGCTTCTCGACGCCGAGCCTCGCGAGAACTTCGCGCGCAGCCTCGCGCCGGCGCTCGCTCAGGCGCATGCTTCGCCGCATCCCGATTGTGCCGAAAAATCCCGAGCGCACGACGTCGATCCCGCGCGTGTCCGGCGGAAACATCTTTTGCAAATCTGCGGAGACAATGCCGATGAGCGTCCGCAGTTCCCGCACGTCCCAGGATTTTTCGCCGAAAATCGAGATCGCGCTCTTCGCGCCGGCGAGCGGATAAACCTCGCGGGTAATCAGCTTCAGCAAAGTGGATTTCCCCGCGCCGTTGGGCCCGAGAATCGCAGTGTTGCCGCCGACGGGGACGTCGAACGAAAGCCCGGAAAAAATCTTCTTGTTCCCGCGAACAACGGAGATGTTTTCCAATTTCAAAACGGATTCACTCATGATTTTTCGCGCCCGCATAATCCGCGCACTTTATCCCGCGCACTTTATCCCGCGCAACAAACTCCGGCGAGAATTTGCGCGATCCCCGCCACGGTGGCAAATCAGGTGCGCGCCCGCGGGTTGAGCGCCGTCGCCCGCGCATTGATGAGCGATTTTTGCACTCTCACGGCGTGCGTCAGCCCGTAAAATTTTATGCGCGAAAACGACAAACCGCTGACGGCAAACTCGATTGTCCAAATTTTGCAAAAGCGCATGAGCGGCGTCTGCACGAGGCGGATTCTCGAAATTTGGTCAAGCGTAAAAGTGTTTCGCGAGAAAAATCCGCAATACGAGCCGCTCGCCGTGAGGCTGTTGCCGTCGCGAGAATACTTCTGCGACGCTGCGCGTTTTTCTGCGATGCTCGACGAAATTTTGTAAAAAACGATGTACAAAATCAGGAATATCGCGAGCGCCCAAATCGGCGCGCCGGAGACCATTATGAAAAACGCGAGTAGCGTGATGATGACGCAGAGCGGCAGGAATTGCCCGAGGTGGAAATAGAGCGCGAGCGGCTGGAGTGCGACCTCGTATGACGTCCCAACCACCTTCGCCTCGGCGGCTTTGTTGCGGGGATTGTCGCCATTGTTGCTGCGGGGTTCGTTGCCGCCACCATCATTGTTGCGGGCGGGATTGTTGTCGGTAGGCAAGTTTTCTTTTTCTTCCATCGTCGTCAAAAAATTTAGAATGAGACTTTGACGGCTTCTCGAGCCTCGGGGTTCTGCAATTCCAGCATTTGTGCGGCTTGGAAGTTGAACATGCCCGCGATGATTGTTGTGGGGAACGATTCGCGCGATGTGTTGTAAATCGTCACGGCATCGTTGTACGCCTGCCGCGCAAACGAAATTTTGTTCTCCGTCGAAGACAATTCTTCGAGGACGCGCGACATATGCGCGTCGGACTTCAAATTCGGATACGATTCCGAGACGAAGAGCAACCGCGACAATGCCGCGCCGAGCCTGCTTTCCGCCGCGCCGAGTTTGCCAATCGCCGCCGCGTCTGCGGGATTTTCGCGCGCCGCTTTCGCCGCCGTCGCCGCAACATTGCGAGCCTCGGTGACGGCGACAAGCGTCTCGCGCTCGTGCTTCATAAAGCCCTTGGCGGTCTCGACAATATTCGGGATCAAATCGTGCCGGCGCTGCAATTGAACATCAATCTGCGCAAACGCGTTTTTAAAGCGGTTCCTCAGCGCGACGAGCCCGTTGTATGACGAAATCGCCCAAAAAATCAGCGCAACGACAATAATGGCGACAACAATCAGCAAATAAAACTGCACTGGCATATCCATTTTTTGAATTTTTATTTTTTTATTGATTTGAAATTAAAAACAGTCCGGCGGTGAAGATTAATGCGGAAAAGCTGTTCGTCAACGCCGTTCCCGCGCGGCAAGCCGTTTCGCCACGACGGCGGGGACATAGTCGCCGAGGCGCGCGGGGTCTATGTCGGCGATTTGTTTCACGAACGAAGAATTGAAGTAAACAAAATTTTGGGTCGGCATCATGTAGATCGTTTCGACGCGGGGCTCCAGGCGGCGATTATGCATGTCAAGCAAAAGTTCCGATTCAAAATCGGACACGAGCCGCAGCCCGCGGACGATCACCCCCGCGCCGAGCCTGACGGCGTTATCGACAGTCAGCCCGCTGATCATT
Organism: Opitutia bacterium; assembly: GCA_021204635.1. GTDB lineage: Bacteria > Verrucomicrobiota > Verrucomicrobiia > Opitutales > UBA953 > Spyradosoma. The sequence continues at coordinate 17,908 of JAJPZB010000064.1, forward strand.
ATCGCCTCAACTTTGCTGTTGCCTTTGAAAATTTCCTGCAACATCTCGAGCCTCTCCTGCGGCGTGAAAAGCGAGTTCTTGTCAGGGTTTTTCGCGACGGCGACATAGAGCTTGTCAAGCAATTTTGCCGCGCGTTCTATCAGGTGCAAATGCCCGTTGTGGACCGGATCAAAACTTCCCGGATAAAGCCCGATTCGCGGGGAAAGGGTCTTACTTTGTTTCATAATTTTGAATTTTCAAATGCCTCCGCACGTGCATATTGTTTTTGCATTACTCTTTTTTTTAGGCAAGTTCTAATCTGATTGCCCGCACACATGAAGCACGTCCCGAACATACTGACCCTTTCAAGGATTCCGTTGCTTTTCGTCATCGTCGCACTCCTCTGCTTCAACTTCCCGTTTGGAGACACAATCGCGCTCTTCCTCTTTGTCGCCGCCGCAATTTCCGACTGGCTCGACGGGTATATCGCGCGAAAACTCGGCGCCGTCTCAAATTTCGGAAAGTTGATGGACGCACTGACCGACAAAATCATCATGGTCGGCTTGTTTGTCGCGCTGCTCGGCTTGCGCTGGAATTTCCCCGATCCCTACGGCAACAACGCCGACGACATGACGACGTTGCTCCCGCAATACTGCGTGCTGCTCGTCATGGTGATAATTTGCCGCGAATTTTTGATAACCGGCCTCCGCCTCGTCGCCGCAAGCAACGGCATCGTTCTCGCCGCCGAAAACGCCGGAAAGCTCAAAACGACGCTGCAAATGCTCTCCGTCTCCATGCTTCTCGCAGCGCGAGCACTCGCCGGCGACTGGGTTTGTTGCGTGCCGGAAAATTTAATCGCGTGGATGCGGGAACTCGGGCTGTGGACTTTCTACGCCGCCGTCGCGCTGACAATTTATTCGGGCACGAGATACATAATAAAAAACAGGAAAATTCTCACCGAGAGCGGCGCAAAATAACGGGCAGCCGCGACAACGCTCACCACAATCTCTCAAATGCCGAGCAACACAAATCTCACCGCAAAAGAAAGAATACTCGCAGAGATTTCCACGCTCGGCCCGCTCGGCAAGAAACTTCCGGCGCCCGGGACGTGGGGATCGCTCGCAGGTGTCGTTTTTTATTATTTCGCCTTTCAAAAAACGGGGATAGCCGCAGAGGGAAATTCCTTGCAATTTTTCATCTTCGCCGCGCTGCTCGTGGTCTGCGCCATTCCGATTTGCGAATGTGGTGAGAAATTTTTTGGGAAAACGGATCCGGGCGAGGTCAATTTCGACGAATTTTCCGTTATGCCGGTTTGCTTCGCAGGGCTCGGGAACGCAATTGGTTGCGGGTGGACGGCGCTATGCTGGCTCGCCGCCGGCTTCGCAATTTTCCGCGTGGTCGATATCGCAAAGCCCTGGAAAATAAAGGATTTGCAAAGACTCAAAGGCGGGCTCGGCGTTGTGGCAGACGATTTTGCCGCCGCCGTCGTGACCTGCGCCTGCCTGAATGTCGCAAAGCTCGTGCTTAGCGCCTAAGCGCCACCACCAACCCAACGTGGGGCTGTTGCCACCACCGACCCTCACCACAAACTTCCGTGACACTTGGCTCTGTTGCGATAGCAAGCTTCCCACCTGCGATACCGGAGCCCACACGTAATTCTCCCGCTAAGTTAGCGGGAGGGGACCACGATAGTGGTGAGGGAGTGTGTTGTGCGTCGCCTGACTTTGCTTCTCGCCACCAACCCAATTCTCACCACCAACCCCTCCGAAATAATCTCACCACAAACTCAACAACGTGAGTTTGTTGCCACCACCGAGGCGTCACCACGAACCTACGACACCACCGCCCCTCACCACCAACCCAGGGCTCACCACCAACCCGCCACCACAGACTCAGATGCCGGGATTTATTTCGACGAAGCGAATTGTGAAATCCTCGCCAATGTCAACAAAGCGCACTTTGTAGTCTTCGCCGATGTTGACATATTGCCACTTACCCGGCCCGTTCGGTGCAATCTTCACGCGTTGCACCCGCAAATCTTCGCCAACATTAACGACGCGCACCTTGAAATCCTCGCCGATATTGACGACGCGAATCTTGCCAAAGCAACGCGCGGCGAGGGCTTTGTTGCCACGCGACGCGGGCGCTTTGGCGGGTGCTTTCGCTGGAGTCGGAGTCTTTGCCGGCGCCGCCTTTTTCTCGGGCTGTCGCGGCTTCACGACAACACCACCTTCGGCAATAGAAGGAATCGCGGCGGCAAAAATTCCAGCCGCCACCACAAAGGCAAAAATCTTATGGGGTAGGTTTTTCATGCCCCAAATCTACAAATTTTCACCACAGAGAGACAAGAAAATGTTCGCACAACAAACCCCACCACCACAAACACCGAATCACGCCGCAACCGTCGTGTGGGACGCGTAGATGTAACGGCGAAAAGCCCGCATTTCTGCGGGCTTTTGAAATGGTGGAGATGGCGGGAGTCGAACCCGCGTCTTCCGACCTTTCGGAAACAACTTCTACACGCTTAGCCTTCCGATTTGGTTTCAATTTTTCATAGGGCGGGGGCGCCCCGAAAAACCTATCCGCGTTCCCATTTTTTGCTTCGTTGGAGCGTGGACAATTCCGAAGTTTTACCTGCTTTTCAGGCGGCCCGTCCGCTCAGCAGGCGTCGGCGGGCGTGACCGTGCGGCGAAAAATCAAGCCGCAAGCGCGAACGCAGGGCGTTCAAACGCGATTGTGTTTTTGCCATTTAACGTGGCGATGCATGATTTAGGAGGCCGAGCATCATCCTCCGCGTGCCGTCGCAACCTATTTGCCGAAATCGAATCCGGAACATCCCCGAAATTCGGTAAAAAGCCGTGAGTGGCTTTCAAAGAACCAAGTGGGCGCGCGATAATGGCGTGCGCCGCTTTGTTGTCAAGAACGAAATTTAGGGTCGGTGGTGGCAACGGGTTGGTGGTGAGCCGGGTCGGTGGTGAAACTTGGGTTAGTGGTGAGGAATTTTTTCGGAGGGTTTGTGGTGGGATTGAAGTCAGGCAACGTTCAACGAACACACTCCCTCACCACTAACGTGGTCC
>JAJPZB010000103.1 GCA_021204635.1 Opitutia bacterium
ACCACTATCGTGGTCCCCTCCCGCTAACTTAGCGGGAGAATTACGTTGGTGCTCCGGTTCGCAGGTGGGAAGCTTGCCGCCGCAACAAAGCCAAATTCCACCACCAACCCAATTCTCACCACCAACCCTCCACAACAATCCCTTCACCACTAACCCTCGCAACCATCACAATTCCCGCAACAATCCAAATCTCCACCACCAACCCAAATCTCACCACAAACTCGCATCCCCGCCACAGACCTTCACCACTAACCCGTGAGGGACGTTAGTCCCGAACAAATCCGTGTGACACTCCTCCGTGGCAGGTTGGGCGTCGTGGCGGCTTTGTTGCCACCACCAAACCCAAATCCTGCCACTCACCACCAACTCGCCGCCACCATCCCTTTGCAGCGGCGCGCTTATTTCCGCAGTTCAAAGATGAGCGTTGAGAGGCCGGGCAGCGCGATTTCCAAGGAGTTTGCGCGGTCGTTCCAAGGCTTTGGCTCGGCGTCTTTTCCACCGAAATTCCCCATACCCGAACCGCCATAATATTCCGCGTCCGAGTTGAAGACTTCGCCCCAGCGCCCTGCCTCGGGGACGCCGACGCGATATGTCCTCGCGACAGGCGTGAAGTTGCAGACCACGAGCCAGGTCGTTTTGCCGTCGGGCGATTTGCGCAAATACGACAGCACGGAGTTGTCGCCGTCGTTTGCGTTTATCCACTCGAAACCGCGATAATCCTGGTCCAACGCCGCGATTTCGGGGCGCGAGCGATAGAGTTTGTTCAGGTCGCGAACGGCTCGGCGCACGCCTTCGTGGTCGATGTATTCGAGCAGGTGCCAGTCGAGCGAGCCGTCGTATTTCCACTCGTGCGATTGCCCAAATTCGCCTCCCATGAAGAGCGTTTTTTTGCCCGGCCAGGTCCACATATATCCGAAGAGAGCGCGCAGGTTTGCCGCCTTTGTCGGCATGTCGCCGAAGGGCATTTTGTTTATGAGCGAGGCCTTGCCGTGGACGACTTCGTCGTGCGAGAGCGCGAGCATGAATTTTTCGGAATATTGGTAGAGCATCGCGAACGTCAGTTTGTTGTGGTGAAACTTTCGGTTCAGCGGATCTTCCTTCATGTATGCGAGCGTGTCGTGCATCCAGCCCATTGCCCATTTGAAATCGAAGCCGAGGCCGTTGTCGCGCGTCGGGTGCGTGACTCCGGCGAACGATGTCGATTCCTCGGCGATTGTTATTGCGCCCGGGTGGTAGTGGTGGACGAGGTCGTTTGTCGCGCGCAAAAATTCTATTGACTCGATGTTTTCTTTTCCTCCGTAGCGGTTTGGAATCCACTCGCCGTCTTTGCGCGAGTAATCCAAGTAGAGCATTGCGGCGACGGCATCGACGCGCAGGCCGTCAACGTGGAAGCGGCCGAGCCACGACAGCGCCGAGCCCGTCATGAAGCCGCGCACCTCGCAGCGGCCGAAGTTGAAGAGCAGCGTGCCCCAGTCGGGCTGCGTGCCTTGGCGCGGGTCGGCGTGGTCGTAGAGGTGCGTGCCGTCGTAGCCGGCGAGGCCCCAGTCGTCGCGCGGGAAGTGTGCCGGCACCCAGTCGATGATCACACCGATGCCGCATGCGTGGAGTTTATCGACCATGACCATGAAATCCTCGGGCGAGCCGAAGCGGCAAGTTGGCGCATAGAATCCGGTGACCTGATAGCCCCACGACGGCGGGAACGGGTATTCCGTGGGCGGCAACATCTCGACGTGCGTGAAGCCCATTTCCGTGCAATATTTCGCGAGTTCGTCGCCGAGTTCGCGGTATGTCAGCGGTCTGTCGCCCTCTTCCGGCACGCGTTTCCACGAATCCAAGTGCATTTCGTAAACCGAAACGGGCTTTTCCTGCCAGTTTGTCGCGTCGCGCTTTTCAAGCCACGCGGCGTCGTTCCACTTGAATCCGGAGATGTCGGCGACGATGCAGGCGTTGTTTGGCGGCGGCTCGAACGAGATCGCGTAGGGGTCGATTTTGCAATACGGTGTCGGGTCGTATTGGTTTAAAAGCTCAAATTTGTATTTCGCGCCGACGGCGACGCCCGGGATAAAAATTTCCCAAATTCCGGATGCGCCGAGCATTCTCATTGCGTGGTAGCGACCGTCCCAGCCGTTGAAATCGCCGACGACGGAGACGCGCCGCGCGCTCGGCGCCCAGACCGCGAACGAGACGCCTTTCACGCCGTCGATTTCGCGGACGTGCGAGCCGAGTTTCTCGTAAACGCGGTGATCCGTGCCTTGGTTTATCAAGTAGAGGTCGCTGTCGGAAATTGTCTGCCAAAACGAATACGCGTCGGCGATTTCGCGGGTCGCGCCCGAATAGCTTTCCACGATGAGGGTGTAGTGAAAAATCACCCGCGCGCGGGGAAACCACGCCTCGAAAAATCCGTCTTTGCTCAGCCGCTCCATCGGCGTGATTTTGCCGGTTTTTTTGTTCTTGACTGAGACGGATTTTGCGTCGTCCAAATACGCTCTCACGACGATGCCGTGCGTGTTGCCGCAGCTTGCGTGGTGGATTCCGAGAAAATCGTGCGGGTGCGATTGCACCACGTTTGTAAACGAATCGAGTTCTGCCTGAGAAATTATCATTGGCTTGTCAATGGAATTTTTGGGTTCGGAAGAATTTTTTGTGAGGAAATCGCTCGGGGCAAATTCTCGCCCGCGAGAACGCGGAAAATCGCGAGCCGCCGGCAGCGTCGCCCCCGCCTGTAAACTGGCTCGCATTTTGGCTTCGTGCCCGCCACCGTTCAATAAAAAAACAAAAAGAACGCCCTCGCAAAAATTGCGGGAGCGCCCCTTTTTGCCGGCGAATTTTTCCGGTCTGCCGCGAGATTATTTCAAGGTCGCAGTGATGAACCAAATCGCCTTGGTGAACTTGCCGAGGTCTTCTTCGACGACAGCCACGACGTCGCTCAAATCGCCGGCGTCGCACGCAGCGCAAATCGCTTCGCCCTGCGCTTTGAGTTCCGCCAAGTCCGCCTTCACGATTTCGAACGCTTTGCACGAGCAAATCTCTTCCGACGGAATTTCCTTGACAGTTGCGAGTTCAAGGTAGCCCGCGAGCGAAGCGACCGGCTGCTCACCGTGCATTTTCAGCGCCTCGGCAACGGCGTCGAAAGACTCCGCCAAATCGTCGTAAATCGATTCCAGATATTCGTGAACGGCCTTGAAGTTTTTGCCGACCACGTTCCAGTGCAGATTGTGCGTTTTGACGTACATCACGGCGATATTGGCGAGGTACTTGTTGAGTTTTGATACCAGATCTTTATTCATGTTGAATCTTTCCTGTTTTTTTGTTGCATTCGGGGAGCGGCAAACCGCGCCGCGCCCCTGTCCCGCCAACCCTTGTGGTTGTCAAGACGCCGCACATATTGCCGAAATTTGTAATAATTACAAGTTTTAATTTACTCAAAATTTAAAAATAGCCTGCAAGCCGCTTGAAATCCGCGTTCCCGCTTGCATAAAATCGCCGGAGTTATGCACATATATTTCATGGGAATTTGCGGCACCGCGATGGGAAATGCCGCGCTTTTGATGAAAGAACTCGGTCACGAGGTCTCGGGAAGCGACAAAGGAATTTACCCGCCGATGTCGGACTTGCTCGTGAACTCGGGAATCAAAATTTACGACGGATACAGCGCCGAGCGGCTGCTGTTTTTGCGCCCCGACCTCGTCGTCGTGGGAAACGTGATTTCGCGCGGAAATCCCGAGATCGAATGGCTCTTGGAATCGCGCGCATTTGAATACGTTTCGTTGCCGGAATTGCTGAAAACGCAACTCCTGAAATCGCGCAGAAACATCGTGGTTTCGGGGACGCACGGCAAGACCACGACATCGTCCATCGCCGCATTTCTCCTGCGAGAACACGGCGACAAACCCGGCTGGCTCATCGGCGGCGTCCCGCGCGACCTGTCCGCCGGAGCGAGCGCCGGAGAGCCCGCAAAGCCTTTTGTCATCGAGGGCGACGAATACGACACCGCGTTTTTCGACAAGCGCAGCAAATTCGTCCAATACCTCCCCGAAATTCTCCTGATAAACAACATCGAGTTCGACCACGCCGACATTTTCCGCGACCTCGCCGATGTCAAGCGCGCATTTTCGCATGTCGCGAGGCTCGTGCCGAGGAACGGCTGCGTTGTGGCAAACGGCGACGACGACAATGTCGCGGAGATTTTGGCGAAAATAACATGGACGCCGATTTTGCGCGTCGGCGTCGGGGAAAATTGCGACGTCAGGATTCGCGATTTCGCGGAAACGGCGGCGGGATCGGAGTTTGCGCTCACGTGGAAAGGTCGCGACTGGGGGAAAGTTGCGTGGTCGCAATCGGGGATTTTCAACGCGAGAAACGCGGCGATGGCGGCGACGGCGTGCGCCGTTTTCTGCGCCGGCGACAAGGCAGAATGGGAATTCCCGCTCGGCGCACTCGCAAAGTTTCAAGGCGTGAAGCGCAGGCGAGAAATTCTTGTTGACACGCCAAAACTCGTTGTCGTCGAGGACTTCGGACATCACCCGACGGCGATCCGGCTCACGCTCGCCGCGCTGAGGCAACGCTACCCGAGCCGCAAACTCGTCTGCGCCTTTGAGCCGCGGAGCAACACCGCCGTCCGAAGGGTTTTGCAAAACGACTTCGCAAACGCTCTCGCAACCGCCGACGCCGTGTTCATCGCGCCGATTTTCCGCCCCGAAAGGTTCCGCGCGGGCGAGGCGCTCGACACCGCCACCGTCGCAGAAAACCTGCGCTCGCGCGGGATTGAGGCGCACGCCCCGACAACAATCGACGAACTCTTGGAAATGGTCGAGGCGACCGCCGACAAAGCGAGCGAGCGCGAGCCCGCCGTCGTGGTGTTCTTCTCAAACGGCGCCTTCGGCGGCATAATCAAAAAATTCGCCAACCTCTACCGCCCGCTCTTCTGACATGGCAGGGTTGGTGGTGGAATTTTGTAGCGCGGGTTGGTGGTGGTAGGGAGCGGAGTCAGGCGACGTTCAACGAACACACTCCCTCACCACTATCGTGGTCC
>JAJPZB010000111.1 GCA_021204635.1 Opitutia bacterium
TCATCGTCAGATGTGTATTCCACCACCAACCCAAATCCCACCACCAACCCGCCACCACTAAGCCTTAGCGCAGGAGGGATTCGAGGGTTTTGTTGTTTTTGCCGAGGTCGAAGGTGGCGGAAAATTCTGCGAGCGCGGCGCGGACGGTTGCGTTGCCACCGAGCTCGAGGCCGCGGTTTGCGCTATTGGGATTGTGGTCGGAGACGCCTGTTTCGTTCGGGCAAAAATTGTCAAACTTCGCGCGAATTTCGGAAATTGTCATTTTCCCGACAGGTAATTCGGCGCTGTACCTTTTCGCTCCGGAATCGCCTGACTCGGGGACGCGCTCGAGGATTAAATTCAACTCGGAGAGCGTAGAAATGCACTCGGAAACCATGTTTGCGGAAATCCGCAGCTCTGTGGCGAGTTCGTCGAGCGTCATGCCCTTTCGCGAATCTGCGCATGCCCTGAAAATCGAAAACAGGCAGGCGAAATATGCTTCCTGCCGCGACTTTGTGCTCATCTCCTGCCATTTCACCCGCGGGTTTTTCAAAAAGTGTTCGTTCTGCACGGCATATGCAACTTGCCCGCCGATGAGCAAAAACAGCCACGACAAATAGAGACCGAACATCAAGATGAAAATGACGCCGAGATTGCCGTAAATCGAATTGAACTCGGAAATTTTCCCGACAAAGAGCGACGCCGCCTTGACGCACGCGATAAACGCGATGGAGACAAACGAACCGCCGATGAGCGCGGGAATCCAGCGAACGCGCGCGTTGGGCAAATAGCGGTTTGCGCAGCCCGCAAGCACAGTGAAAATCGCAAACGCGAGAAGCACGGGGATGAACGACGTCATGAAGTTGAAAACTGCGACGCCGCCGGGGACATTCGCCGCAAACTCGGAAACGCCGCTCGCGCTCTCGGAAATCGTTTTGAAAATCGCGGAAACGGAGAGAATCGACGTCGTCATCACGGTGAGCACGCCGCCAACAACAATGAATATGAAATAGACGAAGAAGCGCCACGCCCAGCTGCGCGCCTTTTTCACAGCCCAAATCCGGTTGTAGGCGTCTTCGATGTGCGCGATCATGAAGATCGCGAGAACGGCGAGGATGATGGTGCCGATTGTCCCCGTAGAGCCCGAGTTCGCCATCGTGTTTTTCAAGAGCATTCCGGAAAACTCCTGCAACTGAGGGGCGACCATCTTTAGCGCGTCGTCGGAATCCGGGTTGGTGGTGAGATTTGGGTTGGTGGTGGCGCCACTTTCCGGGTTGGTGGCGGAACTCTGCTCCGGGTTGGTGGTGGCTGGGTCAGTGGCGGGATTCGGCGCCGGGTTGGTGGTGGCAACAAAGCCCTCCTGCCCGCCACCGTTCTGCGTCTCCGGCGCTGCGGCCTCCGCATTGTTGCCGAAATCCGTGCCTGCGCGCGCGCCCGCAACAGAGCCGAGATTGGCATCGTTGTCGGCCTCAGCACCCGGCTCGCCGTCGGGCAAAATTATCTGCATCGCCTCCGCCATCCGCTCCTGCACGAGCTCGACAGCCTCCTCGCCCTTGACGTTCATCACGATGCCGAAAATCGTCAGTGCGAGCATGACAACCGGCGCGAGCGCCATGAGCGCGTAGTATGTCAACGCGGCGGCGTGAATCGTGATGTCGTTTGAAATCGTGTTGGAAATGGTGATTTCAACGATGCGCCAAATCCGCGAAAAAATATGCATCGGGAGACTGTGGCGCGAGACCTCGGGCGGCGTCCAGATGTCGCCATAAAATTGCGAGCACTTCTTTTTTGTGCCGGCAAAAATGCTGCCGGCGCGCGCGGCGAGCGGCATCTTCGCGGGAAATTTCGACGCAGGCGGGGCGGACACGGCGTTGTCGCGCGTCTTGGAATTTTTCTCTGTCGAATTTTCCGTGCCCATTTTTGCGCGAAATCAAGATTTATTTTTCTGCCTTGGGCGAATCGGAGGCGGACATTTCGTCCAAAAACCTCGACAATTTTTTCTGCGCGCCGAAGAGCACGAGAATATCCTTCACGTTAAATTTGCAGTCCAACGCCGGCTTGCCGAGCGTGTGCCTGCCGGCGTCGGGCGACATCGTTTCGTCCTGCCCCAAAACTTTTCCAATGACGGAACTCGGCGCGAGCCGCTTCACGGTGACGAGCAAAACGTCGTGCTTTTTGAATTTTTCCGCGACGTCGAGAAGGGTCTTCCCGACGAGGCCGCGCGGCGTTTTTGCCTCGATGATCACGTGGTTGTCGCCGAGGTCGTAGCCACCGACGACGCCGCGCATCATCAGCGAGTGCGCCAACCCGCGAGCCGCAAATTCCTCGGGGACGATGACGCGGTCGATTTTCAAAATTTTGAGAAGCCGCTCGTGCATCGGCGACAACACGCGCGCGACAATCTGCTTCGCCCCGAGCTCTTTCATCCGCATGACGAGAACCATCGACGCCTCGAAATTGTCGCCGAGCGCGACGATGACGGCGTCCATGTCGCGAATTGCGTAGTGCTCAAACGGGGTCGGGTCGGTGTAGTCGATCGCAATTGCGGCGGTGACAAAATCTTTCACGTATGCGACGTTCTCGTCGCGGTTGTCGATTGCGAGCACTTCGGCACCGAGGCTTGACAGGTGCTTGCAGATGGAACGTCCGAAAACGCCGAGGCCAATGACGCAGTATTTCATTTTTTTGTTGAATTTGTTTTGCGGGAATCCGCAGCTTTGTTTTTCGAGAAAAAGAGGAATTTTGAAAGCAAAAACGCGCAGAACAGCACTGCGCAAACCAAAATGCCGGCGGAGAGTTCACGGCTGTATTCGTTCACAATTTCCTGCCTGCCGCTCGCCCAGAGACCGACGCCGGCGAGGACACAATTCCAAATCGCCGCGCCAAAAAACGTGAACACGACAAAGGGCAAAAGGCGCATTTTCGCGAGACCGGCGGGCAGGCTTATCAGCTGGCGCACGACAGGGACGAGGCGCCCGAAAAACGTGGAGAAAATCCCGTAGCGGACGAAAAATTTCTCCGCCTTTTCCACTTTTTCCGCGTTTATCAGGCACGCGTTTCCGATGCGCGATTCCGCAAACCAATTCACAAGCGGGCGGCCAAAAATCAGCGCCAGGAAATAATTCACGAGCGCGCCGACGAGCGCGCCAACCGTCCCCGACAACACCACGAGGGCGACGTCGATCCAGCGATTTCCCGTGACGCAGAGCGGGCTGCCCGGGTCGCACGCGGCGTAGGCGGCAGGCGGCACAACAATCTCGGACGGGAACGGGATAAACGAGCTCTCGACAGCCATGAGAAGCGCGATGCTTCCGTGGTTCAAATGGTCTGCGTACCAGGCGACAATTTTCTCGGGCAAAGTCTTCGCGGGATTGTCGTCGGGTTGGTTGTCAAGGCAATTGTTGCGGGGGGCGTCAGTGGCGCCGGCGGGTTGGTGGTGAGCCTCGTTGGTGGCGGCAACTGTCGCGGCAACGGTGTCATTCTCTTCGGGGTTGGTGGTGGCAACGATCTCATCGCCCGCCACAATCCCCGTTGCGCCTGCCACCACAAACGCCACCACCGTGGCAAAAATCGCGGCTTTGTTGCGGCTCATGACAACGCCTCCAAATATCGTTGCGCCTCCAAGGCTGCGCGCGCGCCCATTCCTGCGGCGGTTATCGCCTGGCGGTAAACCCTGTCGGCACAATCGCCCGCCACAAACACACCGGCGACGTTTGTTGCCACACCCGAGGCGCCGCCCGCCACCAAGGTTCCGTCCGGCTCCATCGCGAGCGCGCCAGCCAAAAATTTCGTGTCGGGTTCGTGTCCAATCGCGACAAAAATCCCCGCGACCTCGATCTCGCGAACCTCCCCCGTCGCAACGTCGCGCACGACAGCGGCACGCACTCTGCCACTGTCGTCGCCAACAAAGCGCTCGGGGATGACGGGCACCACAATCTCGATTTTCGGGTTCGCAACAATCCGCCGCACCATGACGTCTGATGCGCGGAACTTCTCGCGCCGGTGCATCAGGAAGACTTTCTCGGCAAAGCGCGTCAGGAAATTCGCTTCCTCGCAGGCGGAATCGCCGCCGCCGAAAACCGCGACTTTTTTCCCGCGATAAAACGCGCCGTCGCAGGTCGCGCAAGTGCTGACGCCGTTGCCACCGTAGAACTCGCTCTCGCCCGGGACGCCGGTCAGCCGCGGCTTGGCGCCCGTCGCCACAATGACGGATTTTGCCTCATAAACTTTGCCCGAGGCGGCGGTGAGCCGCTTTGTTACGGCAGAAAAATCGACGGCAACAATCTCGTCCGCCACAAAGCGCGCGCCGAATTTTTCAGCCTGTTGCCGCATGTTCAGCGTCAGCGAAAATCCGTCGATGCCGTCGGGGAATCCGGGGAAATTTTCCACTTCCGCCGTTGTGGTGATCAGCCCGCCCGGGAGTTTTCCCTCGATGACGAGAGGCGCGAGACCTGCCCGCGCGGCGTAGATTGCCGCCGTTGCCCCCGCGCATCCGCTTCCGATGATGGCGATTTCTTCCATTTGTTGTCAGTTTTTTTGTTGAGTTATTTTATTTGAAATTTTCCCGCAAATTGCGCCTACCACAATCGCCCAAACAATGGAATTTACGACCAAAATAGCCACGTGCGGGGGCGACATGTGTTCGAGGCCGAGCAGGTGCGACGAAATCCATTCTGCGGGCTGAGCCAAGACGTCGTAAAGCGCGGAACCTCCGTGCCTGCTCGAGATGGAGACGACTTTAAAGTGGAGAACGGCAAAGATACAAAAAGAACTAAAAAATACTTTGTAGTTCATGCAGAAAGGATCATTCCCGCACCACGCTTTTTCAACGCTTTTTTCCCATTGTTGTCGCAACAAAGCGCGTGGAGAGAACGGGCAGATTTCGGGTGTCAAGAGAATTTTTGCGGGGTTGGTGGTGGCGGGTTGGTGGTGAAGCTTGGGTTGGTGGTGGAACTTGGGTTCTGTCTAATATACACATCTGACCCA
>JAJPZB010000164.1 GCA_021204635.1 Opitutia bacterium
AAATTGGGTTGGTGGTGGGAATTGGGTTGGTGGTGGGAATTGGGTTGGTGGTGGGAGCCGGGTTGGTGGTGGAATTTTTGTCGTGTTTGTGGCGATTTTTCTTTGCGCGCGGAATGAGGCGCAGGGCTTTGCCGAGCGCCTTTTGCTCGGCCTGATCGCGCACGCTGCAGGTGTTCAGCAAGATGATGTCGGCATCATTTTCGTTATCGACAATCGAGTAGCCTCGGGCGCGGAGCATTTCGGCAACAGCCTCGCTGTCGCGCTCGTTCATTTGGCAACCGTAGGTTTTTATGTAAACCCGATTCATCGCAAACCCTGCACGTTTGTTGCCGCGCGTTTTTTTGCGACAACAAAGGCGCTATTCCAAGCCGAGAACGGCTTCCATTCCGTAGATCCCGGGCGCCTTTCCTCCACAGACCCACTGCGCCGCGCGGATTGCGCCGTTCGCGAAAATCGCGCGGGATTCGGCGCGGTGAATGAGTTCCACGCGCTCGCCCTCGCCGGCAAAAATCACCGCGTGGTCGCCGACAACACTGCCGCCGCGCAGCGCGTGGACGCCAATCTCTTCGCGGCAACGCTCGCCGACAATCCCCGCGCGCCCGTGTTTTTCCACGGATTTGTCGCAGCCCCGAGCGCTTTCGACAATCGCGAGCAGCTTTTCCGCCGTGCCCGAAGGCGCGTCCTTTTTGTGTCGGTGGTGCATTTCCACAATCTCGATCTCGAACGACGGATCGAGCAACCGCGCGGCTTTCCCGACGAGCCAGTTCAAAACATTGACGCCAACGGAATAATTTCCTGCCCAAACGATAGGGATTTTCTCCGCCGCCGCCTCGATTCTCGCGCGCTCTGCCGCAGTGTGCCCCGTCGTGCCGATGACGAGCGGCTTTCCCGCGCGGGCACATGCCTCGGCGAGCTCGGGCGAAGCTTCGTGGAAGGAGAAATCGACGGCGCAATCGCAGGCAGCGACGTCGGCCTCGGTGAAGGTTTCGCCGATGTCGCACTCGGCGGAAATTTCCAACCCCGCGAGCTTTGCCGCTGCGGCAACTGCCTGGCCCATTCTCCCTTTGCTGCCGTTTATCAAAATTTTCATCGCGAAAAATTCCTCTTGAAAAACTCAGTTGTTTTTGCTTGCGAGAAACGCGTCCATCGCCTTCGCAACAATCTCGCGGTTTGCCGCCGACATTCCGCAGAGTGGCAGCCTCACGGCGTCGGAGCCGATGATTCCCGCGCGTGCGAGAACGAATTTCGCCGGCACGGGGTTGGGTTCGATGAAGAGCTTTTTGCAAAGATCTGCGATTGTGGCGAAAATTTTCTGCGCGCCGGCAAGGTCGCCGCCACGCATGAGCTTCACCATTGTTGCGACCTCGCGCGGCAGCCAGTTTGACGCCACGGAAATCACGCCCTTTGCGCCGAGCGAGATGAACGGCAGCGTCAGCGAATCGTCGCCGCTCATGACGATGAAATCGTCGTCGAGTTCGCGCACGAGCCGCGAGACTTTGTCGCAGGAGCCGCCCGCCTCTTTGATGCCGCAGATATGCGGGAATTCCGCGCGCAGCCGCACGACGGTTTCCACGGAAATCTCAATGCCGCAGCGGCTCGGAATCGAGTAGAGCATTATCGGCTTTGTTGTGGAATTGGCGATTTTGGCAAAGTGGCGGAATATGCCCTCGGGGCTCGGTTTGTTGTAGTATGGGGCGACGAGCAAAAATCCGTCGGCGCCGAGCTTTTCCGCCTCGCGGGTGAGCTCAACGGCTTCGCTCGTGGAATTGGAGCCCGTGCCGGCGAGAACGGGGACGCGGCCCGCGCAGGCTTCCACGGTTTTTGCGATGACGGCGAGGTGCTCCACGTGCGTCAGCGTCGGCGATTCGCCGGAGGTTCCGACGGAGAGAATCCCGTCTATTCCGCCGGCGATTTGGAATTCCACGAGCTTTCCCAAGTCGGAATAATCCACGTCTTCGCCGTGCATTGGGGTTACGAGCGCAGTCCACGCGCCGGTGAATTTTTGCGAATCGCAAGTCTTCATAAGGCGGAAAGGAAACAGGTTTGTTTGAGGAAACGCCACAGTTTTTTGGCATTGTGGCGGCGGCTTTGTGGTGACGGTAAGCGGCGGCGCCACGGAGCGATTTTTTTTAAAAGAGAGTCAAATCGTAGGCGCAGGTCGCAACAAAGAGCGCGAGCGCCACAATGCCGGAGATTATCCGCGCCTTTCGAGAGCGCCACACCACGCACCAGCGGCCGTAAATCCAGCACGCGAGGGCGATGACGGCGAGCGACAAAATCAGGTCGCGCTGTGCGAACGGGTCTTCCACTTGCCCGAGCAAAACCCAGACGAAATACGCGGCGGGCGCGTAGAGCAAAAACGCCATTGCCTGCTTGAAAGATTCCATCCACGCGCCGGGCTTTGGCAAAAATTTCAGGAGCCAGGGCAGGCACGAAAGCAGCACATACGGGAACGCGAGGCCGAGGGCGATGCACGTGAAAATCCCGACGGACGGGAGCGGCGGCAGGCTCAGCGCGCTGCCGAGTGCCGGAGCGAGAAACGGCGCCGCGCATGGCGTCGCGACAACGACGGCGAGAACGCCGGAGAAGAAGGAGCCCGCGAAGCCCGATTTGTCCGCAAGATTTCCACCCGCGCCTGTTGCCGATGTGCCAAACTCGAAAACGCCGGACATCGACAGACCGAACACGAACAGCAGCAAAATCATCGCGAAAACAAACGTGGGCGACTGCATTTGGAAGCCCCAGCCGAGTTGCTCGCCGCCGGAGCGGAGCGCGATCAAAACGCCCGAGAGAATCCAAAACGAGACCAACACTCCGAAGGCAAAGACGAAGCCGTGCGCCGCAATTTTGCGCTTGTCGGAACCGGCTTTGCTCACGAAATGCATGATTTTGAGACCGAGAACGGGAAACACGCAGGGCATCAAGTTTAAAATCAGCCCGCCCAAAAACGCCAAGCCGACGAGGGCGAGCCACG
The DNA here is from genome assembly GCA_021204635.1 of Opitutia bacterium. Lineage (GTDB taxonomy): Bacteria > Verrucomicrobiota > Verrucomicrobiia > Opitutales > UBA953 > Spyradosoma. The sequence continues at coordinate 2,975 of JAJPZB010000164.1, forward strand.
GCGTAGAATCGGCGTCGGACGCGTTTTCGCCCGCGTTGCCCGCGCCGCGCAAAACGGCGTCGAGCGCGTCAACGACAGTGCCCGCGCCGGCAAACGCCGACGGCAGCACGAAGTCGGGCTGGCCGTTTTTTTTGAAGACGTTGAATGGGACCGCCGCGCGATTGTATTTGCGGAGCTCGGCGGCGATCTCGGGATTGGGGCGCGTCCAATCCGCGCGCATTGCGACGACGCCGGCTTCGGCGAAGCGCCTTTGCAGATTTTCGTCGGAATAAACGCGTTTGTTCACCTGGCATGTCGCGCACCACCTTGCCGTGAAATCGATGTAGAGAATTTTTCCCTGCGACAAAATTTCTTCTTGCAGTTGCGGACTCCACTCGAGCCATTCCAATTTTGGGTTGGTGGTGGAGGCAGGGTTGGAGGTGGTGGCAGGGTTGGTGGTGGAAGTCGGGTTGGTGGTGGCGGCTTCCGAGACGGTGGCGGAGATCTCGAAGTTGCCGTTTTCCGTTTCCAAGACGCCGGCGACAACAGAGATTTTTTCCGACGATTCCATGTCGAAGACGGTGGTGCCGGCGTCATTGTTGTGGGGCTCGCGCGCCGCTACGACTGGGGAAATTTTTGCGTTGTCGGGGAAGAAGCGAAGCGGCTTCGAGCCCGCCACAATGCCGGAAATTTCGAGGGCGATTTGCTCGGATTCGCCCGCGCTCATGGTCGTGGCGCGCGCGGAAATTTCCGTGCTTTGTTGCGGGAATGTGGCGAGCGCCTCGGCAACCATCTCGGAATTTGCCGCCACCACAATCCCTGGCGCGACTTTGACCTTCGCCACGATCCCGCCGCTCTGTGGCACGCAGGTGTCGTCGTTGCACGCGAGCCATTTCGCGTTGCCGACAAAATTCAGCTCGCCCGCCGCGACATCTGCCGCGACGCGAACCGGAATTCGCACGAACGCAACATTCTCGAGAACGAAATTTTTCAGCCCGCTTTGCTCGTATAATTTCGGCGCCGACCAAGTCCACTCGCCCATGGAAACTCCGGCGGGAAGCTCGCCCCAATCTATGCGGAGAACGTCGCCGACTTCGCCCGGATTTTTCCAATAAACATGCCAGCCGGGCTCCATCGTGAGCTTCACGAAAAGGCAAAATTCCGAGCCTGCGGTGACGCTCTCGCTGTCGCAAAACAGCTCGATTTTCGTCGTTTGCTTTTGGGAGAAAAAGTCGCCACCGTCAAAAATGCTCTGCGCGACAATCGGCGTCGGAGAACCGGCAACAAACGGCGTCGCGCCCGCGATGAGCGAGGCGGCGAGGGCGATGAGTGGCAAGACTGAGGTGGCGAGAAATTTTCTCATGGGGTGAAATTAAAATTCGTTAAGCTCGAAAAATCCGGCTTTGCAAATGGCGGCGGGAATGCCACCACCATGGCGTGCAACAAACGCGTTTCACCACCAACCCGAGGCTTGAACAGGGGCGAGATTGTGGTGGCAACAATCCCGCCACAAACCCGGTTTGTGGTCGGTGGGTGCGCTATTTTGCCGCGTCGTCGGAAGAGTTTTTCGACGCGAGTTTCGCGCGTTCTTCCTCTTCGATTTTTGCGCGAATCTTTGCGCGCTCTTCTTCCTCTATGATTTTGCGACGCACTTTTTTGCGCATTTCGTCTTCCTCGGAATTGTCAATCTCGTTTTCCACCTCGTCCGTCGCTTTCTTGATTTCCTTGCGGGCGCGAACAATGCTGCGGACGATTTCCGGAATTTTTGTCGGGCCGAAAAGCAAAAATACGACGATGAAGATTATCGCGATGGCTGTTCCGCTCAGCATTGCCAAGATTTGGTACGAGGAATTCATGTGCGTTGAATTTTTTTGTTGATTTCTGCCCCAATGATGTTTGCAACGCCCCGTCCCCGCGAGAAAATTCTTTTCCCACCACCCGGGTTGGTGGTGGGCGGGTTGGTGGTGATAGGGATGGTGGTGAGCGGGTTGGTGGTGGAAGTTGGGTTGGTGGTGGCGGGTTAGAGGAGGCGACGGTGGCGGGTAAGTTTGTTCTTCACTCGAGGCGGCAA
>JAJPZB010000089.1 GCA_021204635.1 Opitutia bacterium
AGCGGTGAGGGAGTGTGTCGTGGTGCGTCGCCTGACTTTGCTCCACACCACCAACTCAACCGAAAAAACTCCCACCACCAACCCAAGTCCCGCCTCCGTTGCGCCTACTGCATTTCGCCCACGATTTTGCAAATGCCGCGTGTCAAGCGCGAAAGTTGCTCGGAGGAAATAATAAAAGGCGGCATGAGATATACGAGTTTGCCGAACGGCCGCACCCAGATTCCCTCTTCGACAAAGCGCTTTTGCATCCACGCCATATCGACATCGCGCGTCAGCTCGACGACGCCGATTGCGCCGAGGACGCGGACGTCTCTCACAACAGACAGCTTTGTTGCGGCGGCAAGTTCGCTTTTCAACTGCGCCTCAATCCGCGAAATTTTCCCTCGCCAATCGTATTGTGGCGAAATCAGCAAATTCACCGCCGCCCGCGCAACGGCGCACGCGAGCGGGTTTGCCATGAACGTGGGCCCGTGCATGAAGACGCCAGGCGGATTTGCCGCGATGCCGTCGGAAACTCTGTCGTTGGCGAGGACGGCGGACATCGTCATGTAGCCGCCCGTGAGCGCCTTGCCGACGCACATTATGTCGGGCTCGACGCCGGCGTGCTCCCACGCGAACATTTTCCCCGTGCGCCCGAAGCCGGTCGCGATTTCGTCGAAAATCAAAAGCACATTGTTGTCGCGGCAAATCCGCTTTGCTTCGCGCAAAAATTGCGGGTGGTAAAACCACATTCCGCCTGCGCCCTGCACGATTGGCTCGAGGATCAGTCCCGCGATCTCGCCGGCGTTGTCGCGGACAATTTTTTCGAGCGCGGCGATGTCGTCCGGCAGCCATTCCCCGCCAAAGCGCGAGCGCGGGCGCGGCGCGAAAAACCTGACGGGCAGCGCGCTCCCGAAGATCGTGTGCATGCCCGTCACTGGGTCGCAGACCGACATCGCGTTCCACGTGTCTCCGTGGTAGCCGGAGCGCAGCGCGACAAAGTTGCTCTTCCGCCGCGACGCCGAGCCGCTCCAATATTGCACCGCCATTTTCATCGCGACTTCGACCGCAACAGAGCCGGAATCCGCGTAGAAAATTTTCCGCATCGACGGCGGCGCGAGGCGCAAAAGCAATTTCCCGAGCTCGATTGCCGGCTCGTGCGTGAGCCCGCCGAACATCACGTGCGACATTTTCGCGAGTTGTTCCGTCGCCGCTGCGTTCAAAACGGGATTGTTGTAGCCGTGAATCGCGCACCACCACGAAGACATTCCGTCAACGAGAATGTCGCCCGTTGCGAGCTCGATTTCCGCGCCGCGTGCGCGCGCCACGCAGAATGTCGGAAGCGGGTGCGCCGGCGACGTGTATGGGTGCCAGAGGTGCTCGCGGTCGAAGCGCGAATTTTCCGCGAGTCGCTCCTGAAGATTTTTGTCAATCATTAAAAAAATCGCTCCCGAAAATATCGGGAATTTTCGCCCGAGTTCGTCAGGCGACAACTTTCAAAAACGTGCGTTTCCCAGCCTGAATCACGAGCGTTTTTGCGGCGTCGCTCGCGGAAATTTTCAGCGCGGGATCGGAAATTTTTTCGTCGTTCATTTTGACAGCGCCCTGCTCCACGAGGCGGCGGATTTCCTTTTTGCTCGGGAAAAGCTTCGTCGCGGCGAGAATGTCTGTGAGCGCCGCGCTTTCCGCGCCTGCGGCGACGAGCTCGCCCCAGCGAAATTCGGGAATGTCGTCGCGAATTTTCCCTTTCGAGAAGACGTTTTCAAATTGTTCGCGCTCGTATTTTCCAGCCGCCTCGCCGTGGAATTTTGCGGTCAGCGCGGTCGCGAGTTGCTTCTTCATTTCCATCGGGTGCTGCGCCTTCATCGCGGTGATTTCGGCGGGCGTTTTGCAAAGCAGAAGCGCGTAGTAAGTCCACATCGTCTCGTCGGAAATGCTCATGATTTTCCCGAACATTTCCTTCGCGGATTCGTTCAGCGCGATGTAGTTGTCGTAGCTCTTCGACATTTTCCGCGCGCCGTCCAAGCCGACGAGGAGCGGCATCGTCAGCACCGCCTGCTCCGGCAAGCCGGCGTCTTTTTGGAGCTGCCTGCCCACGAGATTGTTAAAAAGCTGGTCCGTGCCGCCGATCTCGATGTCGCTCTGCAACTCGACGGAATCGCGGCCCTGCAAGAGCGGATACAAAAATTCAACGATGGAAATCGGCGTCTTGGAGGCATAGCGCTTGGCGAAATCGTCGCGCTCGAGCATTCGCGCCACGGTCATTTGCCGTGCGAGCCGCAGCGTGTCGATCATCGACCATTTGCCAAACCACTCGCTGTTGTGGCGAACCTCCGTTTTTTCTTTGTCAAGAATTTTAAATGCCTGATCGAGATAGGTTTTCGCGTTTTCGTTGATTTCTTCTTCGGACAAAATCGGGCGCGCCGTGGAGCGACCGGAAGGATCGCCGATTCGCGTCGTAAAATCGCCAATCACGAGAACCGCCGTGTGGCCGAGATCCTGAAACTGACGCAGTTTGTTGAAGACGACCATGTGGCCAAACGTCAAATCCGGCCGCGTCGGATCGACACCGAGTTTCACGCGGAGTTTCTTCCCCGCCGCTATGCGCTTTTTGAGTTCGTCCTCGCCGAGAAAAACTTCGGCGTTTTGCCTGATGAGTTCGAGTTGCCGGTCTGCGTCTGTCATACGATGAAGTTTTGTGCGAGCATATCTTTCGTCCGCGCATGCTTGCAAGCGAGTTCCCGCCCGCGCAGCAGCGTCATTTGCACGAAAAAAATTTTGAAGTTTCCGCCTCAGCTTGCCACACTCGGAATTTCCCGCACGAGATGGAGGACTTGAAACGCATAGTATTTTTCGGCTCCGACGCTATTGCTATCCCGATTTTGGAAACAATCGAGAGCGAGCCCCTGTCTAAAATCGCGAAGTTGGAAGCAATTTTTTCACAGCCCGACAGGCCGCAGGGGCGCGGGCAAAAAATCCACCCCAACGCCGTCGCAAAGTGGGCGCGGGAACACGGTGTCAAGCTTTTTCAGCCGGAAAAACTCGGCGAGGAATCCGTGCAGATTTTGAAAAATTTGAAGTGCGACATCGGGCTCGTGATGGCATATGGCCACATTTTGCGCCCCGCCCTGATCGCCGCTCCAACAATAGGAATTTACAATTATCACGCCTCGCTGTTGCCTCGGTATCGGGGTCCCGCGCCGGTCGAAGCCGCGATCGCGAACAACGACGGTGGCGCCGGCGTGACGCTGCAAAAAATCGCGCCCGCGCTCGACGAAGGCGATGTCGTCGGAAGCGCCGTAATTCCCTTGGACTGCCACGCGACGCGCGCCTCGCTGCGCGACAAAATTTCCGAAGCGTGCATTTTCATCACGCAGGACACACTCCCGCGAATCATCAACGGCACGGCGGAAGAAATTCCGCAGAGCGAAAAACGCGTCTCATACACGCGAAAAATTTCGCGCGCCGACGCCGGAATCGACTTCTCGTTTCCAGCAAAAAAAATCGCCGCGAGGATTCGCGCTCTCTGCGGCTGGCCAGGGTGCACGATTTCGTTTGACAATTTGGAGCTGAAAATCGGCGACGCCATCGCGCTCGCAAACGACGCATTTCCGCGCGACGGCATTGCGCCCGGCACAGTTGTCGCGAGCGGCAAAAGCGAGCTCGTCATCGCGACCGGCGACGGATTTTTGCAGGTATGCGCGCTGCAGCGCCCGGGCGGAAAAATGCTCGCCACAAAGGACTTTCTCGCCGGCATGAAAATCCCAGCCGGAACATTTTTCGAGAGTCGCGAGATGAGGCCGCTCTTCCGCTCCACGCCTTGGCTCCGCAAGAAATAAAGCCACCACAAAGCCGTTTCGACGAAGCGAATGTTCCCAATCATCGACAGACACATCCTGAAAGAATGGGCAAAAATATTCCTGATGGCACTCGGCGCCATGATTGGAATGTTGCTCATCTCCGCAATTTACAACAATTTGCAGGACTTCATGGGCTGGGGTACTCCGACCTCGACAACGCTCGAATTTTTCGGCATGACCGCCATCGGCTTTCTGCCCGTCGTCATTCCAGTTTCGCTACTCGTCTCGCTGCTTTTCATCCTCGGGCATTTTCACAAAAATCAGGAAATCACGGCGTGGCGCGCCGCCGGCCTCGGGATTTTCCGCATCACGCGCTCGCTGTGGATTGCCGGCGCAGTTCTCTCGGGGCTTATGCTTTGGGGCAACGCGACGCTCGTGCCCTACGCGACGGAGCAAACGGCGAAAATTATCGCGGAAAGCGAGTTGGCGTTTAAGCGGAAAACGGGGAATTACAGCGCGAGCAATTCTCGCGGCGAATTTTTGTTTTACAACAATTCCGCCGACGGCAGGAACTGGCTGATTTCGCGATTCAGCCCATACACCGGCACCGGCTACGGCATAAATATTTACAACTTTGAAAAAGGCGACAAACCCGCGCACGCGCTATACGCGGAGTTCGGCGAATTTGACGAGAAAACGCACACTTGGACGCTCCACAACGGGCGCGAAATTTTTTACGAAAAAGGCATCAGCGTCCCCACAAGCCAGCCGGCGTTTGACAAAAAGGTCGTGAGCGGCTTCACCGAAAACCCGCGGCTGATGTCGCTCGTCGGGAAAAAGCCGGGCGATTTGTCGATTCCCGAGATTCGGGAAATTTTGCAGGAAATCGGTGTCAAGGAAAATTCTTCGCGCATCGCGGAATATTCCGTGCGCTACAATTCCATTCTCGCCAGCCCCTTTTGCTGCCTGATTGTTGTGGGAATTGCGATCCCGTTTGCCGTCGCCGGAGTGCGGACAAACCCGATGGTGGGCGTGTCAAAATCGATCGGGCTTTTTGCCGTGTATTTTGTATTGACAAACGTTTTTAACGCCCTCGGAACAAAGCAAATTCTCCCGCCGGTTGCGGCTGCGTGGGCGCCAAACGTGCTCCTCCTCGCCTACGCGGCATGGCTCTGCCGCAAAGTAAATTGAGTTGGTGGTGGCGGGATTGTCGTCTCGGGTTGGTGGTGGC
>JAJPZB010000104.1 GCA_021204635.1 Opitutia bacterium
AAGTTAGCGGGAGGGGACCACGTTAGTGGTGAGGGAGTGTGTTGGTTGTGCGTCGTCTGACTCCGCTCCCCGCCACCAACCCAACCGCCACCACCAACCCTCCGAAAAAATCCCACCACAAACTCTCCTCGCAGCACTTGCCGCCACCACCAACCCGGCTCCAACCCACAAACAAAAACGGCGTTCCCGCGAAATTTGCGAGAGCGCCGTTTTTATTGCTTTGTGGCGGGGAGAAATTAATTCGCCTCGGCAGCTTTTTGCGATGCCTTGAGGAACTCTTCCTCGTTTACTCGCGTGTAAAGCTTGGATTCGACAACTTCCATGAGATAGTCGCGCGCGAGCGAGAAGCCATACTTCGCAACCATCTGCTTGTTGTTTTCCTCGAGCGACTCGGCCTGCTTTTTGAGTTCTTCCTGCGCCTTTGCCTTGGCGTCGCCCTCAGGCATTTTCGCGACAGAATCTCTCAGCGCGACAACGCGGTTGCGCAGCGCCTGCATGACTTGCACATTGTGGCGGAACTGGTCGTTCGCGTCGGCAGTCGGAATCTCGGAGATGAGGCGATATTTTGTGTCGCCTTTGACGAGCAAGTGGTCGCTCGGGATCGAGGAATCGCCCTTTGCCTTGGCATATTCTTCCTCGGTAAGCTTCAAGAAAACGCGCGTCCTGACGAGTTGGTGGACATAGTCGCGGGCGAGCGAGAAGCCGTAAGCCTTCGCCATTTCCGCGTTGTTTTTGTTCAAGTTTTCCTCGCGGTTTTTGAGCTGCGTTGCGATCGCGGCTTTTTCTTCCGGCGAAAGAATGCGGTTCAGGGAGACGAGCGCCTGCCGCTGTTGCTGGACGAGTTGCACGTTGCGCATGAACTGTTCGTTCGCAGCTGCGGTGCTGATCGTCGAGACGTGAATAAACTTATGCCCGTTCTGCTCGATGTAATCGAGTTTCGATTGTTCTGACATCGTTAGTCTTATTTTGATTTATTTGTTTTGAGTTAAAAAACCGGCGTCTTCTCGGCGGCGAAATTATTTCGCGCTCGGCGCAGCGGGTGTCGTGTCGCTGCTGCCATTGAGTTTTGCCTGGGCTTCTGCCTTCAAAAATTCCTCTTCCGTGACTTTCGCGTAGAGTTTGGAAACCTCGATTTCCATGAGATAGTCGCGGGCGAGCGAGAAGCCGTATTTTTCGACCATCTTTTTGTTGTCTTCTTCGAGTTGCTTCGACTCTTTGTCGTAGTTCGCCTGCACCTCATCTTTTTGCTCGCCGGCGCTCATGCTTTCGAGCGCTTTCGCCATGCGGACGACATTCTCGCGGCGCGCCTGCATGACTTGGACATTGCGGCGGAAAATCTGGTTTTCCTCGGCGGTCGGGATTTTCGCGATGAGGCGATATTTATCATTCTCGCGCACGAGCAAATCGCCTTCTTTCACCTCGGGATCATCCTTTGCCTTGGCGTATTCCTCGTCGGTCAGCTTGAGGTAAATGAGGGTGACGACGGGGACGTGGATGTAGTCGCGGGAAATGGAGTATCCGTATGTCTCCGCCATTTTCCGGTTGTCCTCGTCCAAGCGCTTTGTGAGCGCGGCGATTTCGGCGTCTGCCGCAGTTTTAAATTCGTCTGTTATCGCGCCCTTTTTCAGGTTTTCGAGGGCGACGAGGCGCTGGCGCTGGCCGTTTACGACCTGCACATTGCGCATAAATTCGTCGTTTCCTGCGGTGGAATTAATCGACGAAATGTTTACGAATTTCTGACCGTTCTGCTCGATATAGTCGAACTTCTGACCAGTTGTCGCCGTATCGGCGGCAGGAACAGCCTTGCCGGTATTTGCGGCATCGGTTGCGGCACCGACGAACGGTGCGAGAAACAGCACGCTTGCGAGCGCGAACAGATTACTACGAACTTTCATGGGTAATTAATTTTTGAATAAAAATTAGATTGTGGAGTTTAACGCTGAACTATAAGCGACGTCAAGTAAGCTATTTGCTTTAAAATATATGTAGCAAAGTCGCACCCGCCAATTTTTGGGCAAAACTTGCCCTCCGAGCCTCCGAATTTTGGTGTAGCCATTCCCGCGCCGTTTCGTTAGAGAGTGCCGCCAAATGAGCCACTTGCGCAGAATATATCGCTGCCTGAAAAATTTCTTCGGCCCCGTTTTCCCGATTTTCGCGACGATCTGCCTGAACATGGCGCTGCTCTCAATATGGCGCGTGGGGCTGTCGCTGTGGCAGTTTGACCGCGTGAGCGCTATCGGCACCGGCGCCTGGCCGCAACTGATTTTCTCCGGAATCCGCGTCGATTTTGCGAGCATGGGCTGGCTGATGCTGGTTCCGGCGGTGATAAGCGCCCTGTTTCTCGCGGAAAATGCGCTCGGGCGCGCGTGGAACTACGTGCTGCGCGTCATTCTCGCGGGCGGCACGACGTTTTTCTTTTTCATGGAATTGGCGACGCCGTCGTTCATCGCGGAATACGGTTTCCGCCCGAATCGCCTGTTTTTTGAATACCTCGTCAGCCCGCGCGAAATTTTCACGATGCTGATAAACGGGCACTTGCTCGAGCTCATTGTCGCAGTCGTGTTCACCATTGTTGCGGCGTTTTTGTTTTGGAAATTTACCGGGCGCGTCTCCCGCGGGCTCGTGTTCCCGAAAAGACTCTGGCTGCGGCCAATCTACGCCACAATCGCAGGCCTGCTGCTCTTCGCCGGTGCGCGCTCGACGTTTGACCACCGGCCGCTGAACCCGTCAACTGTCGCGTTCGCGCCCGACGCCCTCGTCAACTCGCTCGCAATAAACTCCGGCTACTCCGTGATCAACGCCGCAATGCAGATGACGGACGAGGAAAACTCCGCAAAAATTTACGGCAAAATGACGCTCGGCGAAGTCGTCGCGCGCGTGAGGCGCATGCGCGGCCTCCCCGATTCCGACTACGACAGCGACGACGAGCCCACGCTCTCGTTCCACAAGGCAACGGCCGAGCTCGCGCGCCCGAAAAACGTCGTGATAATCCTCTTGGAATCGCACGGCGCGCAGTTTGTCGGCGCCCTCGGCGGGCTCCCGCTTTCGCCCAACATGGACAAACTCGCGGACGAAAGCTGGTTCTTTGAACGCTGCTTCGCCACGGGGACGCGCTCTGTGCGCGGCATCGAGGCCGTGATAACGGGCTTCACGCCAACGCCGGCGCGCTCTGTCGTAAAACTCGGAAAAAGTCAACACGGATTTTTCACGATTGCCGACCTGCTCGCCGATCGCGGCTACCACACCGCATTTATCTACGGCGGAGAAAAGCATTTCGACAACATGGCGTCGTTTTTCTACGGCAACAACGTCGAAGAAATCATCGACGAAAAGGACTACCCCAACCCCATTTTCACAGGCTCGTGGGGCGTCTGCGACGAAGACCTTTTCGCGATGGCGAACAAAAAATTCTCCGAGTGGCACAGCGCAAAAACACCGTTTTTCTCGCTCGTGTTCACCTCGAGCAACCACGATCCCTACGAGTATCCCGACGGCAGAATCGAAGGCTATGACAAGAAAAAACAGACGCGCAACAATGCCGCAAAATACGCCGACTACGCGCTCGGGAAGTTTTTCGAGACCGCAAAAAAATCGGAATATTGGAACGACACGGTTTTCCTCGTCGTCGCAGACCACGATTCGCGCACGGCGGGCGCCGCGCTCGTGCCGATTAAAAATTTCCACATTCCCGCAATGATCCTCGGTGGCGGCATCGCCGCAAAGCGCGACCCGCAACTAATCTCGCAAATCGACCTGCCCACCACCCTGCTCTCGCTCGCGGGAATCGACGCCGAATATCCCATGCTCGGCTTTGATTTGACCTGGGAATCGCCAAATCGCGCGATGATGATCTACGACAAAAACTTCGCGCTGATGCGCGGCAACAATGTCGCGATTCTCATGCCCGGGAAACCCGCACAAGGCTTTGAATACAACTTCGAGACGAAAGAACTCGCGCCCGCAGAAATCACGGAAGACGCCGCGAAAGACGCGCTCGCCATGGTCATGTGGGGCACCTACGCATATAACCTGAATTTGTTCCGCGCAACCGAGGTCTCGACATCGCAGGTCAGACGCCGAGATGAGAGAGAGAGAGAGAGAGAGAGAGAGCGTTAGTGGCGCAGGCGAGGGTGAAAGCGGCGCATTGAGGTAATTTGAAAAGTTATCACCATGGCAATTTCTACACATTCTTTTCGCACATTTCCGTTTTACACGCGGATGTCGCAGGTGCTTTTGTTTTTCACGTTTGGAGGAAGTGCGATAATTGCGACTTGCCTTTTCTACGGGCAAGGCAATGAAGACAAATTCTTAGAAAAGATCTGCGGCAGCGTTTTAGCGGTCTTGCTTTTTATTTGTGGAATTGCGTTAGCCACGGCGAAAGAAAAATACGAGGTGGATAAAGGAAAAATTATTAAGCACGTCAACATTCTCGGCTTTTCGAAAGTCAAAGTGTTTTTCGGCACCCACGCCTTTTTGCGGGAGAGATCCAGGATGTCCAAGGGAAAAGTTTATTACACCTATGAACTTTATGTAGGGAAAAAAGTCGGGGCTTTGTCAAACAACAATCCTTTTGACATAACAGGTCCCGGCATAGACATGTTCGTGACGTCGGGCGAATTGGCGATATTTGGAATCCCGCAAAATTTTATAATGACGGTGGCAAAGGACTTCGAGACGCAGGAAATATTTGAGGAATCGACGCATTTTTACACCGAGAACGATTATGTGAATCCGGATAATACTGAAATTTGGCTGGGGAATTCCAAGCGCTGGGATAAGAGCTATTGGAGTAAATACGCCTGCGAATAAATCCACTCCGATGGTGGTTTTTGTGGGGACAAACCAAAGTTTCACCACCAACCGTGAACGCCGTTAGGCGTGAACAAATCCGTGTGACAACAATCGTGGCAACCTGCCACCACCACCAACCCGGATTCCCACTTGCGATGCGGGATCACACACGTAATTCTCCCGCTAAGTTAGCGGGAGGG
>JAJPZB010000082.1 GCA_021204635.1 Opitutia bacterium
CCCATTCCCTCACCACTAACCAAAGGCTCGACACCGCCGGCACCGCCACCACCAACCCCACGCCACCACTAAGCCAAGCCATTACCACAAAGCGTGAGGGACGTTAGTCCCGAACAAATCCGTGTGACACCATTGTGGCACGTTTGTTGTCGCCACACAGCCAAATCTCGCCACAGACCCAAATCCTCCGACGAATCCCACCACCAACCCGAATCCCACCACCAACCCAAACTCTCACCACTAACCCACATCCCACCACCAACACCACGCCGCTGCCCTCACCACCAACCCATCCCGCCACCGACCCTGATCTTGCCAGCCCGCAACGCACAAAAAAAAAGCGTTCTCGCGGGTTGTGGCGAGAGCGCTTTGTGGGGATTTGGGGAGTTTGTGGTTAAACTTTTGGGAAAGGTTTCTCGAACTTTTCCAAGAGGTTGGTTTCGATTTTGCAGAGAGTTTTCTCGAAACGTTCCATTTCCTCGGGCGAAATTCCTTCGAATGCGACGCGCGCGATGTCGTCAGCGTAGCCGTCGAGGCGCTCGATGTGTCGGAGAGCTTTGCGGCTAAGTCGTAGCACAGCGGAACGGCGGTCAGCCGGAATGAGTTTCCGATCGACGAGGCCGAGATCGACGAGCGAGTTCACGACGATTGACGCCGCGCCGGGTGTCACGCCGCGCATTCTGCAAAGATATTTCAACATAAGTCCCTTCTCGCCTGCTGCGCGGAGCAACGCGAGCGTTTGCTCTTGCGCATGGGTTCGCTGGTCGGTTTTGTGGCCGTCGCGATTTGTGATCAAGAAGAAGACGTCACGGGATATAAACCTCATCGAGCGCCAGACGTAGAAAGCCTGCGAGGGTTCTCGGGGAGGTTGCTCTTGCGCCGAAGTTTCGGTGCTTCCCGCCTCTGCGGGACAATTGTCGGTAGTCGGCGAAGGATTCTCCGCAACCGGCACGGCAGGCGTTTCAAGGGCTTCCGTTGGGGGAGTCGAAACGCCCAAGTTTTCCGAGATCGCATTGGCAGTCTCTTGCGCACAAGGGGCTTCCTCTGTGTGGACCTGGTGAATTTCGTTGTTTATATCGTCAGACATGACACTTTTGTTTTGTTGTTATTAAAAATAGTCTTGTAGAGAAGGGGAAACGCAGAGCGGGAAATAATGTTTCAAAAAATATGTCGAGCGGGAGGGGCGAAAACGAAACGGCAATCGCCTCCAATTAGGAGGCGATCGCCGTTGTGAGAAAACAATTCGCTCAGGAGCTTGCCGAGACTTCTTCGGTTTTTGTCTCGGAAGCGGGTGCCGGTTCGGCGGACGTGCCTGCGGGCTCGGTTGGAGCGGCAGCGGGTGTAGCCTTTTTCGCCTTCGGCTTTTTGGATACTTTTTTGTATCCTTCGTCGTCGGCGGCTATCAGTTCAATAAGAGCCATTGGGGCGGCGTCTCCGACGCGGGGAATTGCAAGTTTGTATATTCTTGTGTATCCGCCTTGGCGGGAGAGGAACTCTTTTGCCCGCTTTGTGAAGAGGACCGCGACGGGTTCTTCCATGCGCACTTTTGCGAGTGCGAGGCGGTAGTAGTGGAGTTTCTTTGCCTTGTCGTCTGTCTGAGCCGCTTTTTTGGCGAGCGTGATAATTTTTTCGGCGAACGGGCGGAGGGCTTTTGCCTTTGCCAGCGTTGTTTTAATTCGATTGTGGAGGAAAAGGGAACCGGCGAGAGCCGCCATGAGGGCTTTCCGGTGCTCCTTCTTTACGCCGAGTTGATAACGGTGTTTGCGATGACGCATGATCTTTTTTCCTAAATATCGTTGTTTCTCCGAGGATTATTCTTCGCTCTCGTTTCCGTCAACGGTTGGGCCATTGTCTTCGGAAGCATATTCTTCGGAAATTTCTTCTTCTTCTTCATCTTCGCCGTCATCTTCAAATGCGGGAAGAGCACCGGCGGCGCGCATGCGCTCGAGATCTTCGTGGTGGCGGGCGATGATGTCGCGGTCGATGAGGCGTTCGTCGAGCTTCATTCCGAGGGAGAGCCCGAGTTGTTCGAGCTTTGCCTTGATTTCGTTCAGGGATTTCTTCCCGAAGTTGCGGAACTTGAGCATCTCGGTTTCGGACTTGAGGGCGAGCTCGCCAACAGTCGTGATATTCGCGTTGTTCAAGCAATTTGCGGCGCGGACGGAGAGCTCGATTTCGTTGACGCTCATGTTGAGCAGTTTGCGCAAGCGATTTTGCTCTTCGCTGACCTCTTTGCTTTCCACCTCGAACTCGATCTTCTCGTCGGAGACGGAATCGAAGACGTCCAAGTGGTGGCGAAGAATCGCGGCGGCGTCTTTGAGGGCTTCGTCTGGAGTGATTCTGCCGTCTGTCCAGATTTCCAAGATGAGTTTGTCATAGTCCGTCATTTGCCCGACGCGGGTGTTTTCCACGCTGTATCGAACGAGGCGGACGGGGCTGAACAGGGAATCGATTGCGATGACGCCGATCGGCTGGTCGGGCATCTTGTTCCCTTCGGCGGGGCACCATGAGCGACCGACGCGGATTTTCAGCTCCATGCGCAGGCGGCGCTTTTTGTTGAGCGTGCAAATGAGTTGGTCGGGATTGATGATGTCGAGATCCTGCACGAGCTCGATGTCCTTCGCGGTCACGGCGCCTTCGCGTTCGACGTCGATGAAGACGGTGAACACGTCGCGTTTGTGTGCGCGAACGATGATTTTTTTGAGGTTGAGAACGATTTCGGTCACGTCCTCGACGATGTCGTCCACGGACTGGAATTCGTGCTCGACGCCGTCGATTTTGACGGAGCAAATTGCGGCGCCCTCGATGGAGCTGAGCAGGACGCGGCGGAGCGCGTTGCCCATTGTTTGGCCGTAGCCGGTTTCAAACGGCTCCGCAATAAACTTTGCGTATGTTGCGTTAGAGACCGATTCGTCCTTTTTGAGGTGCTTCGGCAGTTCAAATTTCCCAAGACGTTTTGGCATGTTGAATTTCCTCTTTTTGAATTATTAACGGCTGTAGAACTCGACGATGAGTTGGACATTGATTTCCTGCGCCATCTCGTCGCGCGTTGGTTTGCGATCGACGGAACCTTCGAGAGTTCCGGCGGTAAGAGTGAGCCATGCAGGCACGGCGCGCATCTGATTTTCTTCGATGCCGTGGGTGGCAAGCTGTTTGGAAGAAGTGCGGTTGCGCACACCGATTTTGTCTCCCACTTTGCAGCAGAAACTCGGGATATCGACCTTGTGACCGTTGACGCAGATGTGGCCGTGGCCGACGAGTTGGCGTGCGGCGCGGCGCGTGTTGGCGAAGCCGAGGAGATATACGACGCTGTCGAGACGCATTTCGAGGAGCGTCAGGAAGTTCTCGCCGACGACGCCGCCCATTCGTTTTGCGCGGGCATATGTCAGCCGGAATTGCTTTTCGGCGAGCCCATACATGAAGCGGAGCTTTTGTTTCTCGTTCAAGCCGATCGAATATTCGGACTGCTTGCGGCGGAGCGTCGGCCCGTGAACTCCCGGAGGATACGGCTTGCGCTCTTCGGCGCGGCAGGTCGGAAGAATGTTCTGACCGAAGCGGCGATTTAGTTTGCTGGTGGGACCTGTGTATCTTGACATGTTTCTTTTTCTTTTTGGCGGCAATTTCTGCTGTCCGGGTTGCCATAGCCGGACAGGAAAATTTCTTCGTTGTCGCGGGAAAAGCGGGTTTTCGCGTCAATCCCGCGCGGCATTCGGCTTAGACGCGGCGGCGTTTTGGCGGGCGGCAGCCGTTGTGCGGAATCGGCGTGACGTCGGAGATGGAGAGAACCGTGAGGCCGAGCGTCTGGAGGGCGCGGATTGCCGAATCGCGCCCCATGCCGGGACCGCGGACCTTGACGATGACGTCCTTCAATCCGTGCGACATTGCGACGCGCGCTGCGTCTTGGCAGACGACCTGCGCCGCGAACGCGGTGGATTTGCGCGAGCCTCGGAAGTTGCATTTACCCGAGGACGACCACGAGATGACGTTTCCGTTTTGGTCGGTGAAAGTGATTTTCGTGTTGTTGAATGTTGCGAGAATATTGCAAATTCCCGTCGTGATGTTCTTGGAACCTTTTGCTCGGCGAATCTTGACTTCTTCAAGACCTTCGGCGAGAAGGTCTTTCGCCGTGATTTCTTTCTTTTCCGGAGCTGCTGCCGGCGCCGTTGCTGTTGCTGTCGTTGTCGTTGTGGCGCTTGCGGCGGGCGTTTTTTCCTGTTTTTTTTCTTCTTGACTCATTTGAGAAGCGTTGAGGTGTTAATTATTTTGCGGCTTTGGAAACGACGCCGATCGTCTTGCGCGCGCCCTTGCGCGTGCGGGCATTTGTCTTCGTGCGCTGGCCGCGAACGGGGAGGCCGCGGAAGTGGCGAAGCCCGCGATAGGACTTGATCGATTGCAGGCGTTTGATGTTTCCGCCGATCTCGCGGCGAAGATCACCTTCGCACTTGTAGCCTCGTTCAACAATGTAGTTGACGATTTTGTTGAGTTGCTCTTCCGTCAATTTGTCGGAGCGGAGCGCGGGATCGATCCCGAGAGCGTTCACGATTTCGGCGGCGCGGGTCGGCCCGATGCCGTAGATATAGCGCAGCGCGAATTCGACGCGTTTGTTATTCGGAATGTCTACACCAAGTAAGCGTGGCATGGATATTTATGTTTTCGTTTGTTTTTGAAAGGGAAAAGTCCGCTACAATGACACGGCTTTCCAGTGATTTAAAGAAAAAAATTACGCGGTTTCCTCCATCGGAATCGTCAAAATTTCGGGTTCGCCCTCGGTCACGAGCACGGTGTGCTCGCAGTGTGCGGCGGGTTTTCTGTCCAAGGTCAGCACCGTCCAACCGTCTTCTGCGGTTTCCACGCGATATGTTCCCATGTTCACCATGGGCTCGATCGCGAGCGTCATTCCGGCGCGGAGCTTTTCGCCTTTGTGCGGTTTGCCGACGTTGGGAATCTGCGGCTCGGTGTGCATGTCGCGCCCTACTCCGTGGCCGGTGTAGTCGCGAATTATCCCGTAGCCGTGCGGCTTGATAAATTCTTCTATCGCGTGCGAGATGTCGCCAACTCTGTTGCCGACGCGCGCGGCGGCAATTCCTGCGGCGAGAGCGCCTTTCGTGACGTCGAGGAATTTTCTCAACTCGGCGCTGACGGGCTCGATCAGGAGCGTGCGGCAATTGTCGCCGACAAAGCCTTTGTAGCGCGTTGCGACGTCGATCGAGACGATGTCGCCCGGCTTTATCGTGCGCTTTGTCGTGCCGATGCCGTGGATTGCCTCTTCGTTGACGGAAATGCAGACGTAGCCAGGATAGACGTGGTTGCCATAGCGGTAGTTGTGCGCGGTGCTCTCGCAACCGAGTTCTTCCATCGTCTTCTTCGCGAACATGTCGATGTCGTACGTCGTCATTCCAACTTGGACGAATTTCGCTGTGCGGTCGAGAACCGTGGCGGCGACGCGGCAAGCTTCCCGCATGAGCCGCATTTCTTCGTCGTTGTAAGGAATAAATTTCATCGTGAGCGAATCGGGCAAGCCCTTGCCTGCGTTATTGCTCTCCTCCTGCGGGAGATTTGTCGCCGTCGGCAGGTTGAGGCGCGGCGGGCACCGAAGTTGTGATTTCCGCGCTTGCGGGAGTTGCGGAGGCTGCGCGTTTTTGCCAGGCGTTTGCGCCAAAGGCGATGAGCCCGAGCAGGAAGATTCCGAGAAGGACGTAGGAGAGTTTTCCTATGCCGCGCTCGACGCCGACATCCGCGATGCGGCGCGAATTTGTCGCGGGAATTGCGATTCCGCCAATGCGGCTCTTTTTGAGAAATCCGTCGTAGTGGCGTTGGAGCAGCAGAGATTCGACCTGCCGCATGGTGTCGAGCACGACGCCGACTGCGATGAGCCCGCTCGTCCCGCCGACGACGCGCGCGAGCCTCGGGAACCATTCCAACTCGTAGATAAACACGTCCGGCAAAATTGCGATGATGACGAGGAATACGCCACCGGCAAATGTCAGGCGGTTCATCACAAATTCCAAATAAGCGGCGGTGTGCTGCCCGGGGCGAATGCCCGGAATGTAGCCGTTGTTTTTCTTCAAATCGTCGGCGACCTGAATCGGCTTAAACATGACCGACACCCAGAAGAAGCTGAACGTGAAGACGAATGCCGCCATCAAAATGTAGTAAACGTCGGAGCCAGGGGAAATGTGCGCGCTCCACGGAATCAGGAAGTTCAAACTCGGCGACGCAGAACCGAGCCACATCAGCGGCATGGAAATGAAAGAGAGAATCGCACCCGCGAAGATGACAGGCATGACGCCCGCGTAGTTGACCTTCATCGGCAGATATGTCGTTTGCCCGCCATACATCTTGCGCCCAACTATGCGCTTTGCGTATTGCACGGGGATTTTGCGAACCGCCTGAGTAATGAGGACGAGGCACGCGCTGCCGATGACGAACATCGCGAGCATTCCGACAAATTTCAAGACGCCGTATTGGTTGCCGCCGGTGCCATCGACGATTTGCTCGCCGAAAAGCCCCGTGATGAACGGCGCGACGGCCTGCGGCATGTCGGCGACAATGCCGAGAACGATGAGGATTGACGCGCCGTTGCCGATTCCGCGCTGCGTGATTTGCTCACCGAGCCAGGTCATGATGACGGCGCCGGCGGTGAGAATCAGCGTCCCCATGCCGATGAAAAGCACCTTGTCGCAAACGAGGATTGCCCCCTGAAAATCGTGGACGCCGAGCGCGCGCCCGACTGTCGCCGGATTCGAGAGCATGTTTGTGACCATCAAACCTTGGACGATTGCGATGACAATCGTCACATAGCGCGTGTACTGCGCGATTTTCTGCTGACCGTTTTCTTCTTGGCGCAGGCGCGCGAGGCTCGGAAGCACGGCACCCATCAATTGCATGATGATGGACGCGCTGATGTAGGGCATGATCCCGAGCGCGAAAATCGCCCCCTTGAGCATTGCACCGCCGGTAAACGCGTTGTAGAGCCCGACCGCGCCGTTCCCGTTTTGCAACAACTGCTCGACGAAGCGCGTCAAGACAGTCATGTCTATTCCGGGAAGCGGGAGATTGCCACCTATGCGGGAGATGAAGATCAGCCCGATGGTGACGATGATGCGATTTCTGAGCTCAGGAACCCGCCAGCAATTGAAAAACGCCGAAAACATCCGAGAGATAACGACCGTCTATCCGCTTATTTCGCAAGTTCCTCAACCGTGCAGGACAACACTTCCACTTTCCCGCCGGCTGCTTCAATTTTCGATTTCGCGGACGCAGAAAATTTCTGCGCAGAAACCGTGATCGGTTTCGTGATTTCTCCCTCGCCGAGCACTTTTATGAAAAGCTGATTTGCGCGAACGATGCCGGCGCGAACCATCTCGTCGCGACCAATCGTGTCGCCATCGAGCTTTTGAAGTTGCCCGACGTTGACGACTGCAAACTCCACGCGATTGACATTTCTGAAACCGCGCTGCGGAAGTTTGCGGTAGAGCGGCATCTGACCGCCTTCAAACCCTGGACGGACGCCGCCGCCGGAGCGGGCTTTCATACCTTTGTGACCGCGGCCGGAAGTTTTCCCGTGACCGCTCCCCGGCCCGCAACCGAGCCTTTTGCGGCGGTGCGTGGAGCCTTCGATTTTCGGAAGATTGTGAAGTTTCATTTTATGCGAGTCCGATTTTTGTTTACGAACGAGCCGCGCGAATCTGTTCGAGAGTGCGAAGCTTTGTAAGCCCGTCAAATGTCGCCTTTACCAAGGCGCCGGGGTTGGTTGAACCCAAGGACTTTGAAAGAACGTCCTTGATTCCCGCCACTTCCAAGACAGCGCGAACTCCGCCGCCTGCGATAACTCCCGTGCCGGGAGCTGCGGGGCGAAGAAGCACCTTGCCACCGTCGTGCGAGCCGAGAACCTCGTGCGGGATTGTGTTTTTGCGAAGCTGGACGGGGCAGAGATTCCTGTGTGCGCGCTCCGTGCCTTTGCGGATAGCGTCGGGAACCTCTTTCGCCTTCCCGTAGCCAATGCCCACATTGCCCTTGCCGTCACCGGAAACGACCAACGCAGCAAAGCTGAAACGACGCCCGCCTTTCACGACCTTCGCACAACGATTGATGTGCACGACCTTGTCGATGTATTCGGAGGCTTCCGCTTCTTGCTGGCGCGGGTTGCGACGATCGTTGCGGCGACCGCCGGAGCGACCATTGCCGCGACCGCGTGAAAATTGCTGGGCGGAAGCCGGCGCGTCCTGCGCAGGCGCGCCCGCAGCGGGGGCGGTGTTCGACGGTTCCTGAGTTGCCGTCTGTTTTTCTGTTGCCGAAATTTCTTCTGTTGCCATGAAGGTTCCTTAGAATTGAAGACCTGCCTCGCGAAGTGCTTCCGCGAAAGCTTTGACTGTTCCGTGGTAGCGGCGTCCGGCGCGATCAAACACGACCGCGGAGATGCCGGCGGCTTTCGCCCTTTCCCCAAAAATCTTGCCGAAAGTCTTGGCTCCGGCGACGTTCGGGAGAATCTTTTGCTCGCGCAAATCCTTCTGCGTCGTCGAACCACCGAGGATCGTGCGACCTGCGTCATCGACTACGACCTGGGCGTGAATGTGAAGATTGGTGAACTTCACAACAAGACGCGGGCGCTCCGCTGTCCCAACAACCCGTTGGCGAATGTGCCAGCGACGACGCTGTAAAAGCTTCAATTTTTTGTCGTTCTTTTTCATCTACGGAAAAACGTTAAAAATTATGCAGTTTTCTTGCCTTCCTTGCGGCGGACAAACTCGCCGACGATGCGGACGCCCTTGCCCTTGTAAGGTTCAACCGGTTTGTAGGACTTGATGTCTGCGGCAACCTGCCCGACGAGACGCTTGTCTGCACCGGAAATGTCAACCTTTACGCCGTCCGTGATCGCGATTTTGATGCCGTCCGGAACGTCGTAGATAATCGGGTGAGACTGACCGAGCGCGAGATCGAGTTTGTTGCCCTTGAGCGTCGCCTTGAAACCGACGCCCTGAATCTCGAGTTGCTTTGAATAACCTGCCGTCACGCCCTTGACCATGTTGTTTATGATCGAGCGCGTCGTGCCGTGCATTGCGCCGGCGAAAGTCGTGTCGCTCAAAGGTTTGACGTGAACTTTGCCATCGGCGACAGAGATCTCTACGCAATTTGCAAAAGTCTGCGAAAGTTTTCCCTTCGGACCCTCAACTTTGACGGTCGTTCCGGAAACGTCCACTTTCACTCCGGCGGGAATGTTGACCGCTACTTTACCAATTCGACTCATTGTCTTTGCTCCTTCGGATTTTGAATTACCAAACTCTTGCGAGGATTTCGCCGCCAACTTTCTGCCGGCGGGCTTCCACGTCGCTGAGAATGCCTTTGGAGGTTGTGAGAATTGAAATGCCCATTCCGCCGATCACCTTCGGAATGTCGTCGTAGCCGGAATAAACGCGGCGACCGGGCTTGGAAACGCGGTTTATCGACGTGATAACCGGCGTCTTGCCGTTGTATTTCAAGACTATTTCGAGCACGGGAAGATTGTTCTTGTCTTCCTTTTTAAAGTCCTCGATGTAGCCGGATTCTTTCAGGATGCGCGCAACGCCTTCGCGAATCGAAGACCATTGTGCGGAAACGCTTTTCAGACCTGCGCGACTTCCGTTGCGAACGATCGTAAGGAAATCCCCCAAGGTATCGTGAGTAGCCATATTAAATTTTTCCTGTTTTTGCTGTTAAAACCAATTACCAAGACGCCTTGACGATGCCGGGAATTTTCCCGTTGGAGGCGAGTTCGCGGAAGGTTATGCGGGAGAGCCCGAATTTTCCGATGTAGGCACGCGGACGTCCCGTTATGCTGCAACGATTGCGCAAGCGGACTTTGGAAGAGTTGCGCGGAAGTTTGTCGAGCGCACTCTGCGCTTTGTAGAACTCGTCGTCGCTCGTCGCCGGATTTGCGAGAATCGCCTTGAGGGCGGCGCGTTTTTCGGCGTATTTCGCGACCATGCGCGCGCGCTTCAAATTCCGTTGAATAGAAGATTTTTTAGCCATGAATTTTCCGTTAATTACTTTGTTGAGGCTGCTTCTGCGGCGACTTGCCGCAGATTCTTGCGGAACGGCATTCCGAGAAGGCGGAGAAGCTCGCGCCCCTCGTCATCCGTCTTGGCGCTCGTGACGATTGAGACGTCCATTCCGACGTTTGCGCGCTGCGAACCATCGCCGATCGTTTCGGGGAAAATCGTGCAATCCGCGATGCCGATAGAATAGTTGCCGCGACCGTCGAGGCGGTTGGAGACGCCGCGGAAGTCGCGAATCATCGGCAGCGCAACGTAGATCAGGCGGGCGAGGAACTCATACATCGCATTCCCGCGAAGCGTGACCATGCAACCGAGCGGCATTCCCTCGCGAACCTTGAAGTTGGAAACGCTCTTGCGGGCGTGCGTCACAACGGCTTTCTGACCGGCGATCTTTGTGATGTCTTTCACGATTTCCGCCTGCGCGTTTTTATCCGTTTCGGAATCAAAGCCGGAGTTGATGACGATCTTCACAAGCGCGGGAACCTGATGTGGGTTCTCGACTTTGAGCTTCTTTTTAAGCTCGGGAACGACCTGCTCCAAATAGAGCTTTTTCAAAATAGGCGTATGCATTTTCTATTTACTCCTGCGAACTTATTTCTTGGACGCACGTTTCGCGTCGTAAACCGAAGCCGCCATCACGTTGGAAATGTGAATCGGAGCTTCCTTGTCGATGATCCCGCCCTCGACGCCGGCCTGCTCGTTCGCCTTCGTGTGTCGCTTGACGATGTTGAGACCTTCGATGATGACTCTTTTCTTCGACGGAATGACGGACGCGACCTTGCCGCGCTTACCCTTTTCCGATCCTGCAATGACGACGACCTCGTCGCCCTTCTTTATGTTTTGCTTAGGCATGGCAGATTAAAGAACCTCCGGTGCGAGAGAAACAATTTTCATGAATTTCTGGCGCAATTCGCGAGCGACGGGCCCAAAAATGCGCGTACCGCGGGGATTTCCCGTGCCGTCGAGAATGACGACAGCATTGGAATCGAAGCGCAGATAACTGCCGTCAGGACGGCGGATTGGAGCTTTCGTGCGAACGACGACAGCCTTGACGACCGCGCCCTTCTTGACTGCGTCGGGAGCACTCGGAATCGAGTCCTTCACCGCGCACACGATGACGTCTCCGACAGAAGCAGTGTCCGTGATCTGCCCGAGGCGGCGGATCATCTCGACTTTGCGCGCTCCCGTGTTGTCGGCGACATCCAAGCGTGATTTAAGTTGTACCATATTAGCCTTCTCTCTTATTGCGGTTTAGATTGCGACTTCACCGGCAATTTTGGCGGCCTGGATAACGCTGACGACGCGGAAGCGTTTGAGCTTGCTCAGCGGACGCGTTTCCATGAGTTCGACTTTGTCCCCGACATTGCACACATTTTTTTCATCGTGTGCGTGAATGACGGTCTTGCGTTTAATCTCCTTGCCAAAAACCGGGTGAGGTTTCTTGTAAAAATACGTAACCTTTACGCTCTTATCTCCGGTTTTGCTTGTAACAACACCGATAAGAACTTTACGGAACGGGCGATTCTGTTCTTCAGACATGGTTGATTTTTTGCGAATGAAAATTAGTTCTTGGAGGCGGCTTTTTCGCCCATCACCGTGAGAATCCGTGCATTCTCGCGGCGCAGCGCGCGAATCCGCGCGGGGTTCTGAACCTGCCCCGTGTGCTTGCGAAGGTTGAGGTTCAAAAGCTCTTCGCGGTTGTCCCGCAATTTCTTGGAAAGTTCCTCGGCGGAAAGTTCGCGAACCTTAGCCGCTGCACTTGCTGTTTTATTTTGTGCGCTCATTTCAGTTGGAAGGGTGATAAAATAGATTCTCGGCGACTGACGCAATAATTAAAATTTATCCTGCATCTCGCGGCTGATGAAACGGCAGCGAATCGGAAGTTTGGTGTCGGCGAGACGCATGGCTTCGCGCGCCGCAGAAAGCGAGACGCCGGAAACCTCGAAAAGCATCGTTCCGGGGCGAATGACCGCCGCCCAGTACTCGACGTTTCCCTTGCCGGAGCCCATTCGGACTTCCGCCGGTTTCTTGGTGACCGGCTTGTGCGGAAACACGCGCATCCACATTTTGCCTTTGCGCTTCAAACTGCGTGAAATGGCGACGCGGGCGGCTTCCAATTGCGCCGCCGTCATGCGGCAACGCCCGAGCGCCTGAATCCCGAACTCGCCGAATGCGAGATCGTTGCAGGACTGCGCTGTCCCGTAAATGCGTCCCTTCTGAACCTTACGGTATTTGACGCGAGACGGTTGAATATTTGCCATGGCTTTTCTTCCTAAAATTGAAGGTTATTGGATCTCCGAGGTCTTCGAGCAAATCCAGCACTTGATCCCGAGTTTCCCGTAAACCGTGTGCGCTTCCGCAAAACCATAATCGATGTTTTCGCGGAGCGTGTGCAGGGGAACGCGACCGACGCGGGAAGATTCCACGCGGGCGATTTCCGCGCCACCGAGGCGACCTGCGACGCGGAGGCGAATCCCGTCGGCACCCATGCTCATCGTCGCCTGAACCGCACGCTTCATCGCGCGGCGGAAAGCGATGCGGCGCTCCAACTGCAACGCGATATTCTCCGCGACGAGTTGGGCAACGAGTTCCGGCTTGCGGATTTCCTGAATGTCCAAAATGACATCTCTGCCGGCGCGCTTGATGAGTTCTTCGCGAAGCTTTTCGAGCTCACCACCTTTGTGGCCGATAACGACGCCCGGCTTTGCCGTAAAGATTTTCACGCGGATACGCGCTCCGGCACGCTCGATCGAAATGGCGGGAACGCCCGCCTGGCGGAGCTTTTCATGCAGAAATTCGCGAATCTCGTAATCGCTCTTGACGTTCGCGGGAAACGTTTTCTTGTCGGCGAACCAGCGGGAACTCCAATTGCGGCGAACCGCGAGACGGAAACCGATAGGATTTGTTTTCTGACCCATAGTGTTTAATTCAAAGGTTTATTTCTTGTCTCCGACCACAACCGTGATGTGGCTCGTCGATTTGCGAATCGGGTGCGCGCTGCCCTTTGCGGCAGGGCGGAAGCGCCTCAGCGTCGGGCCCTGCCCGATTGTGATGGAAACGACGAAGAGGTCTTTCGCAGAGAGGTTCTTGTTCGCCTCGGCGTTTGCAATTGCGCTGTTGAGCGTCTTCGCCAAGAGACGCGCCGATTTGCGCGGGATAAAACGGAGAAGGTCTGCGGCTTCGAGCGCCGGGCGACCTTGGATTTGGCGTGCCACGTCACGAATCTTGGACGGGGTCATGCGGGCGTACTTTGTTAATGCCTTAACTTCCATATCAGGGACTAAGTTAAAAAGTTATCGTTTTGAGTTTGACCGTGTCACCGGCCTTTACGTTTTGGTTTGCGTCTAACGACGTTATCAGAGCCACCGAGCAATCTTCCACCGATTCGGCGATGACAATTTCCGCAACGTGGACGCCGGCGCGTTCGACGATGCAGAGCGCTCCCGTACAGAAATTTTTGTCGTATCCGGAATCGACGAAGACCAAGTCGGCACTCTTGCCTTCGACAACATCGCCCACGGCGGCAATCCCGTCCTGATGAATCTCATAGGAAAGAACTTTCGCGGACAAAACCCCTGCTGTCCCCGCGAGGGCGAGAACTGCAAAGATCGAAGTTGCCAAAGGAAACGATTTCACGCGTTAAACTGCTTTCTTGGTGGGTGCCGTGTGAGCTTTGAAGGTGCGCGTTGGAGCGAACTCGCCGAGTTTGTGGCCAACCATGTTTTCCGTCACATAGACGGGAATAAAAACTTTCCCGTTGTGGACGTTGAGGTTGAGCCCCACAAAATCGGGGGTAACCGTCGAGCGGCGCGACCAGGTCTTGATCGGCTTGTGGTCGCCGGCTTTTTGCGCTGCCTGCACCTTCGCCATGAGCGAAGATTCGACGTAGAATCCTTTTTTGATTGAACGTGACATAGTGCGTTATCCCTTCTTTACTTTGCGTCCGTTGCGACGAACAATGATGTAAACGTTCGTGGTCTTGGATTTCTTGCGTGTCAGCAAGCCCTTGGCAAGTTGCCCCCACGGAGAGGTGAGGTGCTGGCGACCGCCGCCGCCCTTTGACTTGCCCTGACCACCACCGTTCGGGTGATCGACAGGATTCATGACCATACCGCGAACCCGAGGCCTGCGCCCGAGCCAGCGGTTGCGCCCCGCCTTGCCGAGCGAACGATTGTAATGGTCGCCGTTGCCGACGTAGCCGATCGTCGCCATGCAGTCCGCATTCAAATAACGTTGCTCGCCGGAAGGCATTTTCACGATAGCGCGATCGCCCTCGATGCCGAGCAATTGCGCGGCGTTGCCGGCGGAACGCGCAATGCGCGCCTTTTGGCCTGGCTCCATCTGAATTGCATGGATGAAAGTTGCGGGAGCGATGTAGCGAAGTTTGACTGCGCAGCCGGGATTAAATTCCTCGACCGGCTTTGCGGTGGAAACGACGCTGTCGCCGACACTGAGACCGTTGGGGGCGAGAATGTAAGACTTTTCGCCATCTTCGTATTGGAGAAGCGCGATGTTCGCCGTGCGGTTCGGATCGTATTCTATAGCCAAAACCTTGGCGGGAACTTCAACCTTCGAGCGGCGGAAATCAATGAGGCGGTACAGGCGCTTGTGCCCGCCGCCGCGGCGACGAGACGTTATGCGCCCATTGTTGTTGCGCCCGCCGGTACGTTTCTTGGATTCGATCAGGTTCTTCTCCGGACGTTTCTTCGCGAGTTCCTGTTTGTTGCGGACGAGGAATCGCTGAGACGGAGTGAGCGGACGGTTGGATTTGAGTGCCATGATGTGTCTTCCTCTGTCTGTGCGTTAAATGAGTTCGATCTTGTCGCCCGCTTTAAGGGTGACGATCGCTTTTTTCACGTCGGGAGACTTCGTGACCTCGCCGCGTTTCACGCGTGACGCCTTCACTTTCCCTTTCGTGTTGATGATGTTTACGCCCGTGACGGTGACCTTGAAAGTGGCTTCCACCGCCTTCGCGATTTCCTTCTTGTCTGTCCCCGGATAAACCTCGAAAACGTACTTGTTCGCTTCTGCGAAAGCTGCCGTTTTCTCGGAGACGAGCGGGCGTTTGAGAACTCTGAATGCAGATTTCATGTTTCTTTTTCTCCTTAACCTGCGCGTTCGATTATTTTCTGCAAACCTTGCTCGCTGACCAAGACCTGGCCAAATTGAACGAGATCAAGCGCATTGATTGTCGCAGTATCGGTCACATAAACGCGCTCGATGTTGCGGACGGAAAGGACGACGTTGTCTTCCCAAGCTTCTGAAACGATGAGGATTTTCCCTTTCGGGAACACTTTCGCGAACACTTCGTTCATGGGCTTTGTCTTGGGAGCACTCGCCTCAAATTTCTCGATGAGGCTCAACCCGCCGCCGTTTGCGAGATCGACCAGAGCGCGCTTCAACGCGAGTTTCTTGACCTTGGCGTTGAGCCCGAGCGACCAATCGCGGGGACGCGGACCGAAAACCACGCCGCCCTTGTAGAGTTGCGGGGCGCGCTTCGCACCGTGGCGGGCGCCGCCGGAACCTTTCTGCGGTCCTTGCTTCTTGCCCGAACCGGCAACTTCGCCGTAGTCTTTCGTCTTCGCGCTACCCTGGCGAAGATTCGCCCGATAAGCGACGACGGCTTGTTTCAGTGCCGCCGTTCCCTTGCCTTCCTCGAGGCTTGGAAACGCGTCGAATTCCTTTTCGACAAAGGAGGCGCCGTCAACTGTGTAAACTTTTAGTTTCATCTGTTAGCCTCTCCTTATTTCGCTTTTTTGGCTTCGCGGACATAGACGAGATCGCCGGTCGCGCCCGGGAAGCTTCCTTTTATGAGAATAAGATTTTGATCCTCGACAACCTTGACGACCTTGAGGTTCTGAACCGTCCGGCGAACCTGCCCCATGTGGCCGGGCATCGCCTTGCCCTTGAAGACGTGACCCGGCGTCTGGCGCATGCCGATGGAACCGGGGCGACGGTGCATCATGTGACCGTGCGACGCCGGTTGCCCGTCTTGGTGGTGGCGTTTGACGTTCCCTTGGAATCCGCGACCCTTCGTCGTCCCGATGACGTCAACGGTCTGGCCTTCCTTAAAGGTCGTCACGGTCAGCACGTCGCCGACCTTGTATTCGGGCGCCTTGTCGTCGAAGCGAATTTCGCTCAACACCGAGTGTGTTGCGACGCCGGCTTTGGCGAAATGCCCTTGGAGGGGCTTCGTCAAGCGCTCTTTTTTCTGTTCGCCGTAGGCAATTTGTACGGCGTTGTATCCGTCAGACTCAACAGTCTTGACTTGAACAACAGGGCACGGACCCGCTTGAACCACGGTCACGGGGACGAGATTTTTGTCCCCGTCGTAGATTTGGGTCATCCCAATTTTTTTGCCAATCAGTTGTACTTTCATTCTGTCTAAGAGGCAGGTGGAGGTTTAATTCCGTTTGCACAGACCTGCTTTAGGCTGCAATCAGTCTTTTTGTTCGATTATTTACAGTCCCAAGCGTATCCGCAAAAAACGAAAATTTGTTATTTTTTACGGTTTGGCAGGTCAGGCATTGATCGAAATGTCCACACCTGCAGGAAGGTTTAATTTTTTGAGTTCATCGACCGTTTGCGCGGTCGGTCCGATAATGTCGATCAGGCGTTTGTGCGTGCGTTGCTCAAACTGATCCATTGACTTTTTGTCAACGTGCGGCGAACGATTCACCGTCCAACGCTCAATCCGCGTCGGGAGCGGCACCGGTCCGGAGACGCGGGCGCCCGTGCGCTTCGCAGTCTCGGCGATCTCTCCGGCGGATTGATCTATGATCCGATAATCGAAGCCTTTCAATTTAATGCGAATTCTCTTTTGACGAGCCATAGCTGTGTAAAATCTTGAAATTTTGCAATGTTCAGGTGCGGGCAGGAGCGCGGGAAGCGGTCTCGACGATTTCCTTCAAGACGTTCGCGGGAACCTGCTCAAAGTTGTGCGGCTCCATCGTGTAGGACGCACGACCTTTGGAGAGCGAGCGGACGTCTGTGGCGTAGCCGAACATTGTCTGCAAGGGAACCATCGCGTCGATGGTGCAAACCCCGTTCTTCGTTTCCATGTTCTGAATCTGACCGCGCCGGCGATTGAGGTCGCCCATGATATCGCCCTGATATTCTTCCGGCGACACGACCTCGACCTTCATTATCGGCTCGAGCAGAATCGGGGAAGCCTTCGCGAGTGCGTCTTTCAGCGCGAAAATGCCCGCCATCTTGAACGCCAATTCGCTCGAATCGACTTCGTGGTATGAACCAAAGACGATGTGAACCTTGAAGTCGATGACCGGATATCCGGCAATCGTTCCGTTGTTCGACGCCTCGTTGATACCATCGATGGTCGGCTTGATAAATTCTTTCGGAATGACGCCACCGACGATCTCGTTGAGAATCTCGATGCCCTTGCCAGGATTCGGCTCGATATCGACTTCCGCGTGGCCGTATTGACCGCGGCCACCGGACTGGCGGATGAACTTCCCGACGCCGTGCGCCTTGCCCGTGATCGTTTCGCGGTAAGAAATCTGCGGGCGGCCGGATTTCGCCTCAACCTTGAACTCGCGGCGCAGGCGATCGACGATGATGTCGAGGTGAAGCTCGCCCATGCCGGAAATAAGCGTCTGCCCCGTTTCCTGATTTGTGGAAACGCGGAACGTCGGGTCTTCCTGCGCGAGGCGTTGCAATCCGATGGAAAGTTTTTCCTGGTCTGCCTTTGTCGCCGGCTCAATCGCCATCGAGATGACAGGCTCGGGGAACGTCGGCGGCTCGAGGATAATGTCCTCGTCGCGGGTGCAAAGCGTGTCGCCGGTGACAATTTCCTTCGGCCCTATGAGGGCGCAAATGTCTCCGGAATACGCGGTGTCGATTTCCTCGCGATCCATCGCCGTCATGATCATGAGGCGGGAAACGCGCTCCGTCCTGCGGGTGCGCGGATTGTAAAGAGCCTCGCCCTTTTTGAGCGTCCCGCGATAAACGCGGAAGAACACGAGCTGCCCGACATAGGGGTCTGACCAAAGTTTGAAGCAAAGACCAACCGGCGGAGTGTTGTCGTCGGGTTCGACGCCAATTTCGGTCTCGCCATCGTCCTTAAACGCCTTCATCGGCGGCAAGTCGAGCGGAGACGGCAGGTAATCGACAACGGCGTCGAGCACCATCTGAACGCCTTTGTTCTTGAAAGAAGAGCCGGGGATAACGCCGACGAAATCGAGCGAGAGCGTCGCCTTGCGAATTGCGATGCGGAGTTCGTCCGCCGAAACCTCTTCGCCGCCGAGGAATTTTTCCGCGATGGCATCGTCAAAGTCGGAAACCGCCTCGATGAGGGCTTCGCGATATTTCTCGTAGTTCGCCTTGTTTTCTTCCGAAACGGGGAGCGTGTCATACGCCCTGCCCAAGTCGGTCTTGTAGCGATATTCGCAACCTTTGACGAGATCGACGAGCCCGACGAAGGTTTCGCCTGCGCCAATCGGAATGAAGAGCGGGTGCGCATTTCCGCGAAGTTTTTCGCGAATTCCCTTTACGGCGCTGAAAAAGTCTGCCCCCGTGCGATCCATCTTGTTGATGTATGCAATGCGGGGAACGTTGTATTTGTTCATCTGCCTCCAAACCGTCTCGGATTGCGGCTGAACGCCTGCGACGGCGCAAAACACCGCGACAGCGCCGTCGAGAACGCGGAGAGAGCGCTCCACCTCAGCGGTGAAATCGACGTGGCCGGGGGTGTCGATGATGTTCAGGCGGTGCGGGATCTTGGCAAAAGGCCCGTCGGACACGGTCCACCCGCAAGAGACAGCCGCAGAAGTAATGGTGATTCCGCGCTCCTGCTCCTGTTCCATCCAGTCTGTGGTCGCCGCGCCATCGTGCACCTCGCCGATCTTGTGGATCACGCCGGCATAATAAAGGATTCGCTCGGAAGTCGTCGTCTTGCCCGCGTCGATGTGAGCGGCGATACCGAAGTTTCTCGTGTACTCTAACGGGGTTTTACGCCCTGAAGAATTTTTATCGGAAAGTGCAGCAGCCATAAAAGTGCTTGGCTCGTGTATTAAAAATTAGTTGCCCCAACGCAGGTGGGCAAAGGCGCGGTTCGCCTGCGCCATCTTGTGTGTTTCCTCGCGTTTTTTCACAACTGTGCCGGTGTTGTTGTACGCGTCGATGACCTCCGACGCCAAAGCCTCCAACATCGGGGTTCCCTTGCGGGCGGCGGCAGCGCTTACGAGCCAGCGGAACGCCATGCTCGTCTGGCGGTCGTGCGAAATTTCCACAGGCACCTGATACGTCGCGCCACCAACTCGGCGGCTCTTGACTTCCAATTTCGGGCGGCAATTTTCAAGCGCTCCGAGGAGAAGTTCCATCGGATCGCCCTTTTCAAGCTTCTCGCTCACGCGCTCGATCGCCCCGTAAACTATGCGCTGGGCAACCGTCTTCTTGCCGTTTTTCATGACGACATTGATGAGCTGGCTCACCAACGGGCTGTTGTAGCGGGAGTCTGGCTCGTGAACTTTCTTCGTGGCTTTGCGACGACGTGACATTTTCTAAAAAATTCTGTTGTTATTTGCCGGCTTTCGGGCGCTTCACTCCATACTTCGAGCGGCTGCGACGGCGCTTATCCACGCCGGCACAATCCAACGGCCCGCGAACAATGTGATAACGAACACCAGGCAAGTCCTTCACACGACCACCGCGAATCAAAACAACGCTGTGCTCTTGCAACTTGTGCCCCTCGTCGGGAATGTAGGAAATGACCTCCGTCCCGGAAGTGAGACGAACCTTGGCGACCTTGCGCTGAGCCGAATTCGGCTTCTTGGGCGTGCGCGTCATAACCTGAATGCAGACGCCACGCTTAAACGGCGAGCAATTCAAGGCGGGAGACTTCGACTTGACGCTTACTTTTGCCCGCGGCTTGCGGACGAGTTGATTGATTGTTGGCATGTCCTTGGACTTGAAATTGTGTAAAAGGAAAGCGAAGGAAACAGAATTTAATCGAAGCGCGCAAGTTTTTTTTCAAAATTCGCAAAAAATTTTCCGAAATAACGCAAAAAATTTCGCTTGATTTTTATAAAAAAATCCAAATTCGCGCACCACAAACCCTCGAAAAACAAAATTGCGTTGCGCGAAAAAACGCCTGCTTTAAGCTTTGCGCCGATGAACGACGAACCTGCCCCACAACAAAGCACTGCCACCGAAAAGCCCGCAGAAAAACCGGCTACGGAAAATCCCCTGCCTCCCGCGACCACCAAGCCCGAGCCAGCCTCCACCAACCCGGCAACAAACGCCACCACCAACCCAACTCCCACAAACAAAACCGCAACAAACACAACCGACAACCAAAATCGCTGACAAATATAAACTACTGAAGATAACAAAA
>JAJPZB010000190.1 GCA_021204635.1 Opitutia bacterium
ACACATCTATTTGCCTCCCCTCCCCACCCGCCGCAACAACAAACTAATTTTTCACACCATACCCCGGGGCCAATAAAAACGGGGGGGGGGGGAACATTTTGCTGTGCCGCCGCGCTTTGTTGTGTAGATCTGCGACTACTGAGTTTTACAGGGTGGGAGTTGCCGGCGCGGAGCCGTCTGAATCCTTGAAGGATTCGCCACTGTCGTAGGCGGCAACGGCTCTGTGGGCTGCTTCACGCGCGAGTCTGCGCATTTCCGCGAGTTTCCGTTTTTCGGATTCCTTTTTGCGGTTTGGCAGGTCGGTTCGCGCGCCCCAATACGTCTGTTCGTCGGAAACGGTTTTTCCAAGTCCGCGCAATTTATCGATGACGGAGAGTCTAATTAATTTAGACACCGGCATCTTTTGTTCGGCGGCGGTCCGGTTCAGCAGATCGACGAGTTCTTGGTTGAGCGACACATTGTATCTTACGGACATTCCCATATAGTTTTTTTTTCTTTCTTGGTTAAGGTTTCTGCGAATAGTAGCTTTTGTGAACCTATCAGACAAACTTTTTTTTCAGCTTGTGTATTTTTCTTGTTGTATAAATGTTGGTGATAAGTTGACTTATCACCACAGAATCGACCTCTAATGCTGATTAGAACGAAAATTCACTTTGTTCCGGCGCCGGTGCGCACTTAGGAAAAAATTTCTCGAGACCCGGAATATTTTTTCCGGCGTATTCGGCGGCGAGCTTGCGCAGAAACGTTATCCGGTGTAGCGGTGTGATTCCGTTTCTAAGTATTGCTTCAACGTGCTTCTTTGTTCCGTAACCTTTGTTTGACGCAAAGTCGTAGTTGGGAAATTGCGCGCTCAGCTCGCACATCAGCCTGTCTCGCGAGACCTTTGCGACTATCGACGCGAGCGCGATTGCGAGGCTCGTCGCGTCGCCTTTGACAATTGCCTTGTGCTTCCAGCAAAACTGCGTGAGCGGGTTGCCGTCGATGAGGATTGGCGAGAGCGCGCTTTCTTTTTTGAAAAGCGGGGCATCGCTGCCGGCGCTCTCGAAGGGGCAAGGCGTCCCCGCCGGCGAACGCGTTTCAAATTTTTTCAACACTCCCGCGATTGCGCGCTGCATTGCGAGCTTTGTCGCGCCGAGAATGTTCAATTCGTCAATCTCGCCGCCGCTCGCCGCGCCCGTGGCAAACAGCAGCTCGCCGGATTTTTCCCAGTGCTCCACGAGCGCGAAAATTTCTTCGCGCGAACTCGGCGAAAGTTGTTTCGAGTCGTTGATAAATTCGCTCCGGCGCAGCGGCGTGGCGTTCGCGTAAAAACTGCGCAGTGCCCAGACGGCGCCCGCGACAACGGGGCCCGCAAAGCTCCCGCGCCCGGCTTCATCGATGCCGACGAGGCCGGGCGCTTGACCGAGATTTTTGCGGTCGAAGGAGATGAGGGATTTCCGCTGCGGCATTTTTTCCTTTGTGGCGAAATTTTATGCTTGCAATTTCGTTTTTTTCACCGGCGGAAACACCTTTTTCGCTCTCGCGCTATTTCTTTGTGTCGATGCTGTCCCAGGGATTGCTCGGGCAGAGCTTCGATTTTTCCAAGCCAAAGCGGTCGTCCGGCAAGCCCATGATTTTTTTGAGGTCGAGAATTTCCGACATGCCCTCGTTTGTGATCGGCTCGCCGCGCTTCGGAAGCTGGTTTGCGATGATGATCGTGCGGCAAAGAGTGTCCGCGATTTCCATCTTGTAATACGCGTCTTCCACGCCGGTTCCCCAGACGATTACGCCGTGCGACGCCATCAAAATCGCCTGATGTTCGGGCGCGAGTTCGGCGCAGAATTTCGCGACATCGGGGCTGCCCGGCGTCGCGTATTTCGCAATCGGAATTCTGCCGAGAAAAATTTCGGATTCCGTCAAAAGGCAGGTCGGAGGCTCGACGCCGGCGACCGCAAACGCCGTGGCGTGGACGGGGTGCGCGTGGATGACGGACATTGCCGCCGGCGCGGCTTTCATGATCGCGATGTGCGTGTTCACCTCGCTCGTCCGCTTCCATGTGCCCGCGATTTGCTTGCCGGTCGCATCGACCATGCCGATCATGTCGGGCGTCAAAAAGCCTTTGCTGACGCCGGTCGGCGTGCACAGATAGCGGTCGCCGTCAACGCGCGCGGTGATGTTTCCGCCGTTGCCGTCAACGTATTCGCGCATCCAAATTCTGCGGCCGATGTCGCACATTTGATATTTCAGCGCCTCGCACTCGGGCGAATTGAAGTAGTCGATGTCCGCTTTTTTGTAGCCCGATTGGTCGGCGGGAGAGGGGCAGAAATTGCGCGTGGAGCGCCCCGTGGCGGTGAGCCGCGCGAGGTTTTCGTCTGCGGTGAAGTCGTTCGTGGGAACGGCGTTTGTCGCGAGCGGCGTCGTGCCCGCAAGCGCGGGATCGAGTATCAGGCGGATTCCGGCGGCGACGAGGACGTCAATCGCCGCGTCTTCCGGCTTTAATTCGGGACCGTGGCGAAACACGCGCGCGCCCGTTTTTGCGAAAATTTCCGCTTCGTTTTTTGTGAAAATCTTTGCCATGTGTGTAATTTTCCTTTCCGCAATTCTCCCAAAAAAATCCGCCCGCGACGAGAGATTTTTCTCAGTTCCGGCGGTTTGTTGTGGAAAAAAATTCCGGCGTTTGTCCCCGCACAACAATGTCGATTCTTGCGCCGGCGCTCGGTTGCGGCGGCGAAATCGGCGAGATTTCGATATTGCAATCGGCGATTCGATTAGTTGAGATATCGCCCGCAAAGTCGCAGGGCAAGGCATGAAGCCAATGATTAAATATAGGGGCGGGAAATCGCGGGAGATTCCTTATATCATAAGGGATATTCCGAAATTCGATGGACGCTACATAGAGCCGTTCTTCGGCGGCGGTGCCCTATTTTTCTATTTGGAGCCGGAAAGAAGTATCATAAATGATATTAATTCCAAACTCATGGCTTTTTATAAAGGGGTGAGAGATGATTATGAAAATATGAGCCGAGAACTCGACGAATTGGAAGCAATATATGCCCGAAACAGGAAAGAGTTTGATGCGCTTAAAGCCATTCACCCCAATAAAAGAGTGGAAGACAAAAACGAGGAATTATATTACAAACTTCGCGCAATGTTTAATGACGCTGCGGCCAAGACATATTCCGACGCGGTACTTTATTATTACATTAACAAAACTGCCTACTCGGGAATGATTCGCTACAACTCAAACGGGGAGTTCAACGTCCCGTTTGGCCGCTACAAGTGCCTGAACACTAAATTCGTCACAGAAGCCCACCACAAACTGCTCCAACGCGCGGAAATTTTTAACACAGATTACAGCGATATTTTCAATATGTGCCACCCCGAAGACTTTGTCTTCCTCGACCCGCCATACGATTGCATTTTCTCGGACTATGGCAACGAAGAATACAGGGGCGGATTCAGCGAAGACAACCACAGACGCTTGGCGCGAGACTTCAAAGATCTGCCCTGCAAAGCAATGATGGTGATAGGCCGCACACCCCTGACCGAAGAACTATATGGGGGCTACATCGCAGGCGAATACGAAAAGAAATACGCCGTGAACATCCGAAACCGCTTCAAATCAGCCGCCCGCCACATAATCGTCACAAATCCAAATACGTTCCGCCACAACAGAGGCAGACTTATCCGGCATCAACTTGGTTCAAAGAGGAGTGTCAAGTAGAAATTTTGCCATGACTGACTTTTGTCGCACTTGACCGCGATGGCGGACCCTCAATGTGCGAATTTGCTACTGAAAATTTCGCTATAGCAAGTTCGCGCCTGTAGGTTGCCGCCGTTGGGATCGTTGCCAGTCAAATCCAATTTTTCATGAAAATCAGATTTGACGAACTACTATAAAGGCGAAGAGTTATCGCTTCTCCGCAGGTTATTCTGCGGTTTCGTCTGGGGGGTAGTTTTGGGAGCGTTCGGCTTCGGCGCGCAACTCGACGAGTGTTTTTCCGTTGTAGGTGAAATATGCCGGACCTTGGTATGCGCCGGAGGCGTTGCGTCTGTCTTCCGGTATGAAATATTTGACGAAGGTCGTTGGTCTGTATGTTTCTCCGTCGTACTCGATTAACTCGTCCGTTGCAACCTTCACTTTTGTGTTCGTGGGGGTGAAGGTTATGAGTTCACCCGGTTTGATTCCAACCATGCTGAATCTAAATGGTTTGCGGTTGGCGGTCCGTTTTTCATCTTCTGGTTCGTGTTTGGGGCGCCTTGGGGGATTAGGTTTTGGTTTATATATCGTGCCTTCTGCTTCGGCTTTTGTTCGTAAGTCGTCGAGGATTTCTCCCTTATAGGAAAAGTATTTGGCGCCCTGATATGCTCCGGAAGCGTTTCGTTGGCTTTTGGGGAGGAAATTTTGGACGAATTGCGACAGTTTGTATTCTTTTCCTTTGTATCCGATTAAATTGTCTGCCACAACTTTCACTTTTATGTTTGTCGGAATGAATGTCACGTATTCCCCGATTTTGATTCCGACCATGCTGAATTTAAATCTTGGTCTTTTAGGTTTTGGTTTTGGCTCGGGCTTGGGTTTAGGCTCTGGCTTTGGGCTTTTGGGGTATTCTTCGATTACGGCATCGTCTATTATTTTTGCAATGCGTCGAAATATTCCTAAGGCTCTTTCGGGTTTTACTTTGAAAAATTCTCGGTTGGGGCGTACCACAAGATCAGGGTTAAGTTCCATTATTTGTTCGTGGATTAATTTTTCTGCGTCGTGGAACTTTGTCGTTTGAAGCGTGGCATATATTTCAAATGGCAGCGGGACTGCGGTGTTGTCCAATTCTTTTAATCTCACGTCAACGGGTCTGGCGCTTTTCCCAATTTTCACCCAATCTTCTCGAAAGCTGGGGTTTGTGAGTATATAGACGTATCCTTTTGCTTTTTTCATTGTTTTAGAGGGGTATGTATTAG
>JAJPZB010000070.1:0-13174 GCA_021204635.1 Opitutia bacterium
CGGCGCCGCGGGGTGCGGCGCCGCCGCGGGTGGTGGGGAAAATTATTCCGCGCCGGGAACAAACGAGAGCGTCTCGCCGTCTTGCAAATCCAAGCGGCGGTAATAGCAGGAGGCGCGCGGGAGGTTGGTGGCGGCGTGTTTGGTGTGGCACGCGCCTTTGCCCGCAGGCCTCACGAGGTAGAGGAGCGAGTTCTGCTCGCAGTTCACGCGGATTTCCACGATTTTCAAAAAGTCTCCGGACGTCTTTCCCTTTATCCAGAGTTCGTTGCGCGAAGTGCTCCAAAACGTCGCCATGCCTTCTTTCAGCGTGGTGTCGAGCGCGAGTTTGTTGGCATACGCCACAATGAGGACTTCTTTCGTGTCGGCGTCTTGCGCGACGACGGGCACGACGTCCGATTCGCACTTTTCCATTACCTTGCGCAATTTTTTGAAGTCGAAATTCAGCTTCAATCCTTCTTCGATTTCTTTGCTCATAGTTGTGGGAAAAGTTTCTCAGTTCGCCGCCGCTTCCGCAAAATTTTTCTTGTCTGCGGCGGGCGCCACGGTTTCCGCGAGTTGCTCGCGCGCGTTTTTGATCATGAAGTGCAGGCGGTTGAGAACGTTTGCCTCCGATGTGCCGGAATCGAAGTCGAGGAACAGCAAATTCATTTTCGGATAAATTCGCTTGACTCTCTTCTCGATTCCCTTCGCAACAATGTGGTTCGCAATGCAACCAAAGGGCTGCATGGAAACCGCGTTGAAAACTCCGTGCTCGGCGAATCCGGCAAACTCTGCGGGAATGAGCCAGCCCTCGCCGAATTGCGCGGCGAGATTGACGATTTGCGCGCCGCGACGCGCCTTTTCCCTGATATCGCCAAACGGGCGATAGCGCGAAAACGCCCTGCAGGCGCGATCCGCGCGGACAATTGCCCTGTTCGCAATCATTCGCAGCGCAAACGTGAAGCCCCATGTTTTCAGCGAACGACGCGCCAGATTCTGCTTGGTGTTGGTCTTGTTGTTCACGATGTCCTGAATCATGAAGTCCGTGACGTTGGGGACGACGGGCTCGACGCCCTGCTCCACGAGCCACGAGACGACGTTTTTGTGCGAGAACGAGTTGTATTTCACGTAGATCTCGCCGACGATGCCGATCGCGGGAACGGGAACGCCCTTTGTCGGGACCGCCTCAAATTCTCCTGCGGCGCGGGCGAGAAGCTCGAACATTTCCCTTACCTTGTCGTTGCGCACGCAGGGCCGCAACGCGGCGAGATAGTTGTCGCGAATCTGCGCCGCCGTGCCGGGCACCTGTTCGCGCACGACGGTCGAGTAATACATTTGCGCGATGCAGTCGCCATACACGATTGCGGAAACGGCGCGGGAAGCGATTTTCGTCAGCGAAAACGCCATGCCCGGCTGCTCGTTTATCGGCGAAGTTCCGACGCCGAGGGCGACGACGGGGACGTCGGAAAATCCGGATTGCGCGAGCGCCTTTTTGATCAGCCCGAGGTAGTTTGTCGCGCGGCACTGCCCGCCGGTTTGCGAAATGCCGACGGCGATTTTGTTGCGGTCGTATTTCCCCGATTCGAGCGCCTTCACGATGTCGCCCACGCAGAGCGTCGCCGGATAGCAAATCTCGTTGTTGGAATGCTTCAAGCCGAACTCGATGGTTTTTTCGTCGGAGGGCGGGAGCATTTCCGCCTTGTAGCCGGCGGATTCGAGCGCGGGCTTGATTATCGGCGAAAGGTATTCCGAGATGTATGGATAAAGGATCGTGCGATCCCTGTCCGCCTCGCGGAAAATCGCAGTGTGGCCCGCGATTTCCTTCCGCGCGCGCGCCGTCGGATGCCCGTTTTTGAATTTCAGGCTCTCGATGAGCGAGCGCAAACGCAGCTTCAACGAACCGATGTTGTTCACATCGTCGATTTTCAAAATCGTTATATTCTTGCCGCCGCGCCGCAAAATGTCCGAGGCCTCGTCGATGATAAACGCGTCGGGGCCGCAGCCGAACGACGTCATTTGCACGTAGTGAATCGAATCGGTGGAGTTTGCGACAAAGCGCGCCGCCTTCAAAATGCGCGTAACATAGGTCCATTGAAGCACGCCGTTGATGTCGTCGAGCGCGTCTTCGTCGGCAAATCTGACGATGTCTTCCGTGATGATATCGACGCCGAAATCCGCCGCCATGTCGGAGATTTTGTGCTGGATCAGCGGGTCGGAATGGTATGGGCGACCGGCGAGCAAAATCACCATGCGGCCTTCCGAGCGCGCACGGTCGAGGATCGATTTCGCCTTCTCGGAAAGGTCTCGCTTCAACGCGCGCTGCGACTCAATCGCCGCGGAAAACGCCTTGCGAAACGCGCGTTTCCGCACGCCGAGCGTTTCCGCGTATTGCAGGCACGCCTTGCGCAGAAGCTTTTCCTCGGCAAACGTGAACACGGGCACGTCGGTCGGGATGCCGTATTTGCGCTCCGTCTCCATCGCGGATTTTATGACTTCGCCATAGCCGGAAACTATCGGGCAGTTGAAGCTGCCGTGCGCCTCCTTGTCCTCTTTGCGCTCGCGCACGACGTATGGAATGAAAATGCGATCGACTTTGCGCCTCACGAGGTCGAGCACGTGGCCGTGCGTAATCTTGGCGGGGAAGCAGATGTTGTCAGACATCACGGAGTGCAAGCCCTTTTCGTAGAGCGGCACCGTGGAAGTCGAGGAAAGAACGACATCGCAACCGCATTCCGTCAAAAACGCGCTCCAAAATTGATAGTTTTCAAATTGATTGAGCGCGCGCGGAATGCCGATTCTGAGCTTTCCTTTTTTCGGAGCGGGCACGCGTTTTTCGGGAACGTATTTTTTGAAAATCCGCGCGTACTTATAGGTGTACATGTTCTCGCCCTTTTTGAATTCCGCGCCTTTGTTCGTGAAAATTTTCTCGCACTTGTTGCCCGAAAAATACGTGTTCCCGTTCTCGAAAAGGAACTCGCTCACTGTGCAGCGGTTTGTGCAGCCCGGGCAGGTCAACCGCTTTTCCGAGAAGCTGTTCAGGCGCGGGAAGCGATATTCGGTCGGCGCGGCGGCATTGTCGTCGCCGGCGGTCTCGCGCTCGAAAGTTTCCTTAGCGTAGAGCGCGCAGCCATATGCACCCATCATCTCGGGCATGTTCGTGTAAACCACGGTTTTGCCGGTGAGAATCTCAAACGCGCGCACGACGGAGAGATTCCGGAACGTCCCGCCTTGGACGACGACGTGGTCGCCGAGCTCGCTCATGTCGCGGATTTTCAAGACCTTGTGCAGGCAGTTTTTGATGATCGAAAAGCTCAACCCCGCCGCGATGTCGGCAACCGCCGCGCCCTCGCGCAAACACTGCTTGACCTTGGAGTTCATGAACACCGTGCAGCGCGTCCCGAGGTCGCTCGGCGATTCCGAGAAACACGCGATGTTGGCAAATTCTGACACCTTGTATTTCAGCGTGCCTGCGAACGCCTCGACAAACGAGCCGCAGCCCGAAGAGCACGCCTCGTTGATTTCGAGCCGGTTTATCGCGCCATTTTCGACGAAAACCGCCTTCATGTCCTGCCCGCCGATGTCGAGAATAAAAGAAACGTCGGGCTTGAATTTTCGCGCCGCGCGATAGTGCGCTATCGTCTCGACAATGCC
This sequence comes from Opitutia bacterium, assembly GCA_021204635.1. GTDB lineage: Bacteria > Verrucomicrobiota > Verrucomicrobiia > Opitutales > UBA953 > Spyradosoma. The sequence continues at coordinate 3,631 of JAJPZB010000070.1, forward strand.
GGCGTCGAGATTAAATGCCGCCTTGACGAGGTCTTCGCCATAGCCCGTGACGCACGAGCGCGCGATGGAAATTTTCTTCCCGAGTTTTTCCAATTCTTCGAGCAAAATGTTCAGCCCCTCTTGCGCGGTGCCGAGCGCGTCGCCCTGAGATTTTTTGTAAAAGCTGAACAGCAGGCGCTCGCGCGAATCCATCACGGCGATTTTCGTCGTCGTCGAGCCGGAATCTATGCCGAGGAAGCACGGAGTTTCGTCGTATTCCGAGAGCGGGATTTCGGGAATGACGCCCTGCGAGTGCGCGATTTTCCAACTGTCGAAATCCGCCTTGTCATTGAAAAGCCTCGGCAGCGCGCCCGCGTTCAATTTGCCGCCGGTGCGCTCGCGCGCTTCCATGACGATTTTCTCGAGCTCGGAAAGCGTTTTCGCGCTTTGTCGCGCCTCGTCGCCGCGCCCGAGAGCCGTGAGCGCGCAGCCCCACGCGGGGATTATCGCCGCGTTTTCGGAATACACGCACTGCTCTTCCGTGAGGTTGAGCTCGTCGCGGAAAGCCTTTCTGAGAGCGGGAATAAATGCGAACGGCCCGCCGCAGAAAAACACTTGCGGCAAGATGTCGAACCCGCGCGCGAGATTGCCGATGCACTGCAACGCCACGGCGTGGAAAATCGACGAGGCAATTTCTTCGCGCGGAGTGCCGCGAGCCAGCAAATTCTGAATGTCCGTCTTGGAAAAAACTCCGCAGCGCGAGGCGATCGGGTGCACCCGCGTCGCCTTTTCCGCGAGCGCGGAAAGCTCGGAAACATCGCGGCCGAGGAGCGTCGCCATCTGGTCGATAAACGCTCCGGTTCCGCCGGCGCACGAGCCGTTCATGCGGATGTCGGGCGACTTTCCCTCTTCAAAAAATATCATCTTCGCGTCTTCACCGCCGATATCGATAAACGTCTTTGTCGCCGGATATTTTTGGCGAATCACTTCTGCCGACGCGACGACCTCTTGCACAAACGGCAAATTGCTGCGCTCTGCGACGCCCATTCCCGCAGAGCCCGTGACTATGAGCGCGATCTCGCTGTCGCCGAGTTTCGCGCGCGCGTTCTCGAAAGCCGCCCGCAGAGCCGCAAAAATATCCGCGTGGTGGCGCCTGTATTCCGAATAAACCACATCGCCGGCGCTGTCGCACACGACGAATTTCAACGTCGTGGAACCGACGTCCAAACCTGCACTGAAAACCGTTTTACTAACCATTTACTAATCTAATCTCCTGTAAAAAAATCTGAAATTCTCTGCTGCCGCGCCGGCTTCACTCCGCCTGAATCCCGAGCGAAAGCAACGCGTTGCGCACGATGTTCGCCTTCAAGTTCGCGAGAAACTGCTTGAACAACTCCGAATTTTTATCAAAAAACGCCACCCGCAGAATCGGCTCCACCAAGAACGGGAACACGCATTGCCCGTAGAGCGAGAGGCAAAATTGCTGCGCGTCAAAATTTTTCAGCCCGCGCTGTTTCGCAAACTCGTCGATCGTGTTTATTGCGTAGGCAACGTTCTCGTGCTGGCTCTCCACCGAGAAAAACAACTCCGTCATGCCGACCGGATCGCGATAAATCTCGCTCATGACGAAGTGCGGGCCGAGCGGCGTCGTCGCGAGCAAATCGATATACGTGTCAACGAAGCGGCGAATTTTGTTCTCTACAGTGTCGTTTCCGCGCACGAGGTCGCCGAGCTGCGGCATAAATTCCTCTGCCGCGCTCCTGAAAACAGCCTGAAAAAGATTCTCTTTCGTACGGAAATAATAGTGGAGCGACGGCCGGCTGATCTCCGCCTCCTCGGCGATGTCGTTCATGGAAGTGGCCTCCAAGCCCTTTCGCATAAAAACCTTCTTGGCTGCGGACAAAATTTTTATCTCCGTCGTCGTCTTCGTCATCTCGCGTGTGTAAAAAAAATTGACTTCCTTGCATGACACTCTCGTTTGACTTAACTGTCAAGAATCTTCGCGCGAGCCGGCAAACCGCTCCCCGAGCAGGCGTTCGCTTCCGCAACAGCCCCGAAATCAGATTCTCCGGCGGAGTTTCGCGGATTCCGCCCCGTCGGGCCGCATTTCCACGACGTGGATTCCGGCGCGCGAGCGGAATTTCTCGAGTGCCCGCGCGAGGTCGCCGAGCGTCTGCGCAAAGGCGTAGTCCGCACCATATGCCTCCGCCAACTTTTTGAAATCCGCCCGCTGCGGCATTATCCAGAGTTTCTCGAAATCGGGCTCGCCACTTTCCGCGATTGGCAAGTTGCGAAAAATGTTCCCGCCACCGTCGTTTTGCAAAACAATGGTCAAATTGCCCCTGAAATGCGGCGCGATCAAAAATCCGTTCACGTCGTGCAATAATGAGAGGTCGCCGGTGTAGAGAATCGTCTGCTCCATGCAGCCGTGCGCGACGCCGAGCGCGGTTGACAGCGTGCCGTCAATCCCGTTCGCGCCACGGTTGTGAAACGCCCAAAACCTGCAACCAACGGGGCAAAACGCGTTCATGTCGCGCACCGGCATGCCGTTGGCAACGAAGACCATCGTCTCGGGCTCGGGGACATTTTCGCAGATGAAGCGCGCGATTTCGGGCTCGGTCGGGTTGGTGGTAGCGCCGATTTGCGCGGAGAAAAATTCCGACGCTGCGAGGTTTGCGCGGGCGTCCGTCACCTTCCACGCTCGCAAAAAGTTTTTCTGCAACAATGACGAAGCCTCGGGCTGGTGGTGGCGGGGATTGTTTCCACCACCGACCCTTTTGTGGTGGGAGAAAAACACTTCGGGGAAACATTCCCGCAACCGAGCGCCGGTGTTCACCACCATCTCGCGGTGCAAGGCGTCTGTGTTGTCGCCACAATAATTGAAGAGGAAAACAGGGACTTTCAACTTTGCGAGCCAGGCGCGGAGAAATTTCGATTCCGGCAAGGTGCCGATTTGCACGACAAAGTCCGGCGCCAGTTCGTCGCCACCACCAACCACATTTTCACCACTAACCCCACCATTGTTGCCACCACCAACCCCATCACCACCAACCCCGTTGTTGTTGCCACCACCAACCCCTTTGTGGCGGGCGGCAGCGTCGCGGAGAATCTTGTCGTAGCGCGCCACGAGATTGTCGCCCGCAGGCGGGAAAAGGCGCAGCGGGTGTGTGGCGTCTGCGAGAATCGGGGCGGAAAAGCGCGCGGCGAGCAACGCAGCGTTGAACGAATCGTCCTGCCCGGGCGGGACAGTTCCCGCCACCACCATCCCACGCTTGCCGCACGCGAAAAGCCCCAAGATCTCGTCGCGCGCCGCAGCCGCAACCACCGGAAACGGCGCCTCCTGCCGCCACAAACCCCGCCGCCACAAACCCTGCGGTTGCGTCCGCACGGAGAAATTTCCCACCACCAACCCGGCCTCGCGAATGTGTGGCGAAAGCGGCTCGCGAAAGCCGACATTCACGTGCACCGGCGCGCTCTGCAACAATGCATTTTCCACGGCGTCGCACGCGGTCGCGAAAGCCTCGTCCACGCTTTGTTGCGAATTTTCGGGGACGCAATTTTTCTCAAACACGGGGAACGCGGAGAAAATTCCGCGCTGCGGAATCGTCTGTCCAGCGTGGCAATCCTGCATTTCCGGCGGGCGATCGGCGCTCACAACAATGAGCGGCGTCCGCGACATTTTTGCCTCGACAACGGCGGGCAGGTAGTTCGCGACAGCGGTGCCCGAGGTGCAAAAAAGCACGACGGGGAAATGCGTGCTCTTGGCGAGGCCGAGCGCGAAAAATCCGGCGGAACGCTCGTCCAAAACCGGCACGACCTCAATCCCGAGAGTGTGCGAAAATGCCGCCGCGAGCGGGGTCGAGCGCGAGCCCGGGGAAGCGACAACAGAGCGGACGCCGCAGTTTTTCAACGTCTCCGCGAACACCGCGCACCAAAGCGCGTTGGAGTTTCTGCACTCGGCGAAATCTCTCATGCAGCGAATGCTCTCGCGCAGGCGCGGGCGTCAGAGAACGCCCTGCCCGTGCAGTTGCAGAAGTGCCGTCGCCGTCATCGCGACAAACGCGCACGCGATCGATTCGCCGCCGACAAGGCCCGAGGCGAGCGCGACGGAATATTCTTCCTCCGTGCGCCGGTGAAGTTTGTTCCAAAGCCAGACCGCGACCGCACCGAGCGCGAACGACGCCGCGTTGTTGAATGCCGCCGGCAGCGTGAGCACGATCCCCATCCCGATTGCGGAAGGCAGATACGCGCGGAATCTCGGGAGCAATTTTTCGAGAACGGGGATCGCGATGCCGATGATGCCGCCAATCGCCATCGCCCAGTAAATCGTCGTCGGCAAGTGCATCGTCGGGTCGTTCAAAAATTCCGCAACAGCCTTCCACATGCGCGCGGGCGGCGCCGGATATTTTTCCAAAGTCTCGACGTTTGGCACGAGCAAACTCCACACGGGGACGACGAGCGTGGTGCCTATGCAAATCGCGAGAAGCTGCGTGAAAAACTGGATTCGCGGCTTCATGCCGAGGAGATTTCCGAGCTTCATGTCGGACATCAAATCGCCCGCCGCGCCGCCTGCCGCAGCCGTGACGCCACCGGTGATCAAATTCGTCTGCAACGCAGCTTTAATCGCAAACGGCGTGTTCTCCACTGCTTTTGCGCCTGGCACAATTGAATATATCAACTGGGAAATTTTCCCCATCGCGCCAATCGGGTTGGTGTCCGCCTCGCCGCACGAGCGCGCGCAAATCATGCCGAACGCGCCCGCGAGGAAAATCGCCAAAATGCCGAGATACCACGCGGTGTTGAATGCGAAGTGGAGCGTCGCGATCAAGCCGATCGCCGCCGGCGCAATCCCGATGAAAAACCACTTCATCGGCACTTCCACGTCTGCCACGGGGTCGTCCGCCTCGGCCTTGTCGGGAGTTTTCTTGAACGCACTCGCGAACGCGCGCCCGATCGTTTTCCACTGAAACGCGAGCGAGGTGAAGCTCGCCATGACCATGATCGAAGTGCCGCACCAGAGAGACCAGTATATGACGCGAAATCCGCCAAATTCGCCGTCGGCATTGGCGACGACCTCGATGTTGCGGAAAATGTCGGCGCCGGCGGCAACGTGCAAAATATCCTGCGAAATGAGCCACGGCGCGATCACCCAATCGAGCAAAATCGCGGTGAAAAACATCGTCAGAGAAACGCGCATTCCGCAGAGCATTCCCGCGCCTATGAGGAGCACCGAAGCATCGACCGAGACGCCCGGCAAAGTCGCGCCCGCAACCGTGTCGCCTTTGTCGTTGACGCAATCAGCCGGAATCACGACAGGCGCGGGCTGCGCCGAGATGACGCCGTTTTCCATCTTCGCGTCGGTCATCAGCGTCTTGCCCTGAATCCCGCCCCAGAGCGAGAGCGGGTTAAGAAAATTTGGTAGCCCGATTTCGTCGGGAATAAACGAGAGCGCCGAGCAGAAATTTGAAAATTTTTCCCTGCCGATTTCGGCAAAAGTCTCGGCGAGCGTCGGCATTTGCTTGAAAACGCCGAGAAGCGCACCGAAGCCGAGCGCGGAAAGCAGCGTCGCGACTTTGCGCTTGACAACCGGATTGTCTTTGTTCGCGTAAAGACTTTTGAGCGTTTCGGCAGACGCGATCGACGAGGGGAAACGGAGTCGCTCGCGATTGACCATCGCGCGTTTGAGCGGAATCGCGATGCACGTCCCCAACAATGCGGCGAAGAAAATCGTCGGCACCATTTTGTACCACGGCGCAGGCACGAGGCTCACGAGCATGAGCGCGCCGAACGCGGAAACAACCGTGTGCGTCGTCGTCATGCCGATGACAGACGCGACGGACGACGTTGCCGCATTTTCCAAAATCCCCATCGGCTTGACGCGCCCGCCCGACAAACTGCGCAACCCGTTGAACACCACAAACGACAAGATCACGGCAACCAACGCGATGCCGAATCCCCAGCCGATTTTCAGCGAGGTGTACATGCTCGACGAGCACGCGAAAATGCCGATTATCCCGCCGAAAATCGCGCCGCGAACCGTCAGTTGCGGCTCTTTGTCGGCGCGGTAAATGTATTTGCGCCAGTACGCGTCGCGCTTATCGACGGGGATTTTGTCGAGCGCAAAAACGCCGGTATCGACAGTTTCGGCGTCGGCGGGAACTTGGTCGGTTTGTTGTTCTGATTCCGCCGTGGGGTCGGCGCAGCTCTGTTCCTGACTCATGGTTATTGCGGGCAATCTTTTCACTTGCGAGGCATTGTCGCGAGAATTTTTTAAACTAAAAACTCGCCACCAACAACCCGCTCACCACCAACCCGCCATCGTTGCCGCCACCAAGGCGTTTCCACCACCAACCCAAGTTTCACCACCAACCCGGGTTCCGCCACCAAGCCGCTTACCGCAATTCCACGGGCTTATAGTTGCGGAGAAAGCGCAGAAATACGACTGCGGTGAGGACAACTGCCGCGAGGTCCGCGACGGGCATGCTCACCCAGACGCCGTCTTGCCCGAAGAAATACGGGAAAATCAGTAGCCCGGGCACGAGGAACAGCATTTGTCGCGTTGTCGAGAGCAATGCCGCAGTTTTGCCGTGGCCTATCGCCTGGAAGAAGTTGTTGATGACGATTTGCCCGCCGACAAACAGGAATATCGCTGTCGAGAAGTGGAGGCCGCGCACCGTGTGCCTTATCATCTCCAAGTTGTCTGTGAACACACTCGCGATCAGGCGCGGGCAAAATTGGCAGGCGGCGCAGCAGATTGTCGTGATGATCATTCCCACGACAAACGTGAGCGCAAATGCCTTGCGCGACCGGTCGTAGCGCCGCGCGCCATGGTTGTAGCCCACGATTGGCTGCATGCCCTGCGTGAGCCCGACAACCGTGAGCGTGCTCACCGTGAGAATCCGCAAAATTATTCCATACGCCCCGACTGCGAGGTCGCCACCATAGCGCAGCAATTGCTGGTTGATAATCACGGCGATGGCGCACGCGCAAATATTCAAAATGCTCGGCGCGCAACCAATTGAAATTATCGGCAAAACCGTGTTCGCTCGCGGGCGATAAATTCCGCGCCTGAAGCGCACAGGGCTGTTCACGAACAGAAAGTGGTGGAGCGTGAACAACAAGCCGCAAATCTGCGCGGTGAGCGTCGCAAACGCCGCGCCCATAATTCCCCAGTCAAAAACTTTGATGAAAAGCGGCGCGAGAATGATGTTGATTAAGACAGAAATTACCACAGCCACGAGCGCGCGATTCGGGAAACCCGCCGCGCGCATGATGTGCGTCAGGTTGAAAAACGTGAAGTTCACGGGCGTCCCGAACAAAATGACAACCATGAACTTGTATGCGTAGGGCAAGGTCTGATCGCTCGCGCCAAACCACGTGAGAATCGGCACGAGCGCGCACGCAGAAAGCACTCCGAACGGAATCCCGAACACGAGCCCGAGCGAGAAAACATTGCCAAACGCACGCGCCGCACCCATTTCGTCTTTCTCGCCAAGGCGAATCGAGCAAACCGACGCGCCACCGACGCCGAGAAGCGTCCCCAAGGCAACGGAAAGCGTCATAATCGGGAACGCCACCGCCAAACCCGCGAGCGCATATTCGCCGACCCATTGCCCAATGAAAATGCTGTCAACAACATTGTAGAGGGCAATCGCGATCATGCCCGCAATCGCGGGAAGCGCGTACTTAGCCAATAGTCGCCCAACCGGTTCGGTCTCGAGCTCAAGTGTCGAATTTGTCGCCATGCTTTTGCTTTTCGCCACAATAACACAAACCGCCGAAAAAACGCCAAGACTTTTCCTTATAGTCGCGGCGGGTTGGTGGTGGCGCGGGTCAGTGGCGGGATTTGGGTTGGTGGTGAGGCGGGTTGGTGGCGGAATTTGGGTTGGTGGTGAACTTGGGTTGGTGGCGGCGAAGCATTTTGCGCTTTGCTTTGGGTTGACAATGCCCGCGCGCGAGAGCAACATCGCCCGCAACACCTTTTCCGACACTGAGAGTGGGGACGCGCCCCGCTTTTTTTGTCGAAAAAAGCCGCCAATCAATCACAACAAAGTCAAACATGAATAACGAAATAATCAGCGTCTTCGAATACATGGAAAAAGAAAAGGGAATCAGCCGCCACGACCTGATTCCCGTGATATGCACGGCGATTAAAACCGCTTCGGAAAGGGGCGTAAACGCCGGTCAGGAAATCAAAGTCGAAATCGACCCCAAGAGCGGCGACATCAAGGCGTGGGCGCTGAAAACAGTCGTGGATTCCGTCTCCGACCAGTTGCGCGAAATCCACATCAAAAAGGCGGAGCTCTACAAGGCGAACCCGAAAATCGGCGACGTCATTGAGCAGGAAATTTCCCCGAGCTCTCTCGGGCGCATCGCCGCGCAAATGGTCCAGCAGACGGTGACGCAATGGGTGAGCAACAGGACGAAGGAGCAGCTTTACGAAGAATACAAAGACAAGGTCGGGCTGATAGTCTCCGGCGAAATCCACAGGCGCGAACGCCGAGACTTCATCGTCAGCCTCGGAAAGGCGGAGGCGACGCTGCCGGGCCGCGAGTGCTCCCGCACGGACGAATTTCAGGTCGGAGACCACATCACCGCATTGTTGCAGCGCATTGACACGACGACGCGCGGGCCCGAAATCATTCTCTCGCGCACGGACCCGAATTTCGTCCGCCGAATGCTCGAGCGCGAAGTGACGGAAATTGCCGACGGCTCGGTCAAGATTGTCGCAATCGCTCGCGACGCGGGCAACCGCACGAAGATCGCAGTCGATACCGACGACCCGAAGATCGACCCCGTCGGCGCATGCGTCGGCGCGCGCGGTGCACGCGTTCGCAATCTCGTCAAGGAATTGAACAACGAGAAAATCGACATCATCCGCTACAGCGAAGATCCGGAGACGATGCTCCGCGACGCGATAAAGCCGGCAATTCCGCGCAACATCGCGATAGATCCCGAAAATCACAGCATATATTTTGAAGTCTCCGACGACGACATGGCGACCGCGCTCGGCCGCCGCGGGCAAAACGCAAAACTCACCTCGAAGCTCCTCGGTTGGCGCTTGCAGATTGACAAACTCGCCGCGCAGACGACGCATATCGACGCCAAGAAAGACGCCGCCGTTTCCGTCTTCGCAAATATTCCGGGCATCACCGAAGATTTCGCCTCGCGCCTCGTCTCCGCCGGATTCACCGATTTGCAATTCTTCGACGAGGAAAACATCACGGAAGACCTCTGCGAGGCAGGATTCTCGCCCGAGGAAGCAAAAATCATTGTGGAATGCGTTGAAGCCGCCCGAGGAAAAGCCTAAGATTGCCCAACTGAATTTTTCAGCGCCATGGCATTACACGTAAAAGACATCTCTGCGCAACTCGGCGTCTCAAACAGATTGATGGTGCTTTTCCTCGCGGAAACTCACCCCGAATACGGGATCACGGACGCGAGCAAGCACCACAACAAGGAGTTCTCGTGGTGGGTTGAAGACGACGCGAAAAGCCCGGAGGAAGAAATCCGCGAGCAGTTGGCGGCGTTTGTGGCAAAACACCCCGAACTCGCAGATGACGCA
>JAJPZB010000070.1:13274-20145 GCA_021204635.1 Opitutia bacterium
AAACCCGCCACCACCAAGGCTGCCGCCACCAAGCCGAAATCTGCGGCGGGCTCGAAATCCGCAACAAGCGCGAAATCGGCAACAAAGAAAAAATCCACCACAAAGACAAAGACTTCATCTGCCGCCACCACCAAGGCGACGGCAACAAAGACGCCCGAGCCCGCCACCACCAAGCCCGCAAGCGCGCCTGCCGCAGCAACAACTCCCGCCACCAAGCCGCCTGCGGCACCCGCGATACCAAAGCCAAAGCCGGCGCCCGTGCCACCACCAATCCCCACCGTTGTCGCGCCACCAAAGCCTCCCATTGCTGTGGCGCCAAAGCCACCCGTTTCCGTTGCGCCAAAAATTCCGGTGCCGCCGCCACCTGTGCCGCGAGTGACTCCGCCACCCGTGCCACCGATCCAGCGCCCGAAAATTGCGCCAATCCCGCCGATCCCGCCACCGAACTCGTCGGTGCGCACAGTTGCGCCTCTGCCACCAAGGCCGGCGCCCGTGAAAATTCCGCCAAGCATCCCCGTACCACGCCCCGCGCCGGCGGTGCCCTCGCCCTTCGCCCCAAAGCCGGCACCAATCCTGCCCCCGCCAAAAATTTCTGTCCCGCCACCCGTGCCGAGAGTCGCACCTCCCGTGCCGCCCACGCCGGCAGTCGGCGCGCCCGGCGCAACTGCGGAAACAGCCGCGGCAGCACCGGCGCTGAGCGAGTTGAAAAAAGTCTCCGTGCGCGCGCCCGTCGTGGTACGCGACTTGGCGACGACGCTCAACATTCGCCCGTTCCGCCTCATTTCCGAGCTGATGAGCATGGGCATTTTCGCCTCGCTCAATCAGGACTTGAAAGACGAAATCGCGTGCAAAGTCGCGGAAAAATTCGGCGTCGAACTCGAAATTCACCGCCGCGAAAAAGGCGCCGCAACGCAGCGTCCCGCCGAGCCCGTAATCGCCAAGCCGGTTGACGACGAAAAGGACAAGGTTCTGCGCCCGCCGGTCGTCTGCGTCCTCGGCCACGTTGACCACGGCAAAACCACGCTGCTCGACTACTATCGCAAGTCCAACGTGACTGCCGGAGAAGCCGGCGGAATCACGCAGCACGTCGCCGCATATTCCGTAAAAAGGAACGACAAGCAGATCACATTTTTGGACACGCCGGGTCACGCCGCATTTTCAAAAATGCGCGAGCGCGGCGCAGCCCTCACGGATATCGCAGTTCTCGTTGTCGCCGCCGACGACGGATTTATGCCGCAGACCGACGAGGCCCTGAAATTTGCCCAGAAGAACAACGTCCAACTCGTCGTCGCAATCAACAAAATCGACGCGAAAGGCGCGAACGTTGACCGCGTGAAACAGCAAATGCAGGCGCGCGGAATCACCTCCGAAGACTGGGGCGGCACAATTCAGTGCGAGCCCGTTTCCGCGCTGAAAGGCACCGGAATGGAATCCCTGCTCGACGCGATTTTGCTCCAGGCGGAAATCATGGAGCTCAAGGCAAACCCGAAGTGCGCCGCGTCGGGCACCGTCGTCGAAGCGCAAATGGAACAAGGGCGCGGGCCGACGGCGACCGTCATCGTCAATCGCGGGACGCTCAAGCCCGGCGACGCCCTCGTGTGCGGACCGAATTTCTGCCGCGTGCGCGCGATTCTCGACGAATACGGGAAGCCGCTGAAAAACATTTCCCCGGGTTGCCCGGGCCGCGTGATGGGCTGGTCGGGCATTCCCTCGGCGGGCGCAGTTTTCTCCGCAGTGAAAAACGCGCGCGAGGCTGAGCGCATTGCCGACGAAAACAAATACAAACTCCGCAAAGCGATTGAAGAAGAGGAAGAAAACGCCAAAAACGCGGAGTTGGAAGAAAGCAAAAATCTCTCCGACATGGAGCGCCTCAACGCGCTCATCGCAGGCACGAGCGAGAAAGTTTTCAAAGTCGTAACCAAAGCCGATGTCGATGGAACGCTCGAAGCCCTCAACGCCTCTCTCGAAGCGATAAAATCGAAGCGCGTAAAGTTGGAAATCGTCGGCGGCTCGGTAGGTCCGATAACGCAAAACGACGTGAACATGGCGTCCGCCTCGGGCGCGACAATCGTCGCCTTCGACGTGAAGCCGGACAACGGCGTGCCCGCGATTTTGAAGCGGCAAAACGTCAAGGTAATTTCCCACGAAATCATCTACATGCTCCTCGACACCGTGAAAGAGGCGATGGCGGAATTGCTCGATCCGGAATTGAAGGAAAACCGCGTCGGGCTCGCGGAAGCGCGCGTCATTTACCCGTATGGGAAAAATGCGTTCGTCGCCGGCTCGATGGTCACGGAGGGCAGCATTCGCCGCGACTTCAACGCGCGCGTCCTGCGCAAAGGCGAGGTCATGCACACGGGCAGAATCGACACTCTCAAGCGCTTCAAAGACGACGTCACCGAGGTCAAAGCCGGCTACGAATGCGGTATTCGCGTCACCGGCTTCGAGGCATATCAGGAGGGCGACATCATCGAGTGCTATGAAATTCTCAAAATCCGCCCGCCGCTTTGATGAAATTTCCCCGCCGCAAAAGGGCGGAACACACATAGGCACGAGATAAAATCCGGTTTAACCGCCGCTTTTCCATTCGCATGAAAAATTTCACATTCACCTCTGAATCCGTCGGCGCAGGACACCCCGACAAAGTCGCAGACCTCATCGCAGATTCAATCTTGGACGCATGCATCGCGAAAGACCCGCATTCCCGCGTCGCCTGCGAAACCCTCGTGAAGGACGACTATGTCATTCTCGCCGGAGAAATCACGACAACCGCGAAGCCCGACTACGAGACGATCGTGAGAAAAACAATTCGCGACATCGGCTACGTTGACGCACGCGACGACGACGTTTTCCACGCCGATTCCGTGAAAATTCTCAATTTCCTCGGAACACAATCGCCCGACATCGCGCAAGGCGTTGACGCAATCGCCGCCGCCGGAAAAAGCTCGGCGGAACAAGGCGCCGGCGACCAAGGCATCATGTTCGGCTACGCGACAGACGAGACCCCCGAACTCATGCCCGCGCCCATAATGTTCGCGCACAAAATTTTGTTCGAGCTCGACAAAATCCGCCACGACAAGGCAAATCCCGCCTCGGCATGGCTCCGCCCAGATTGCAAATCGCAGGTCACCGTCCTCTACGACAACGGCGTGCCCGCGAAAATCGACAACGTCGTCCTCTCCACGCAACACACCGAACCAACGACGCGCGAGACCATTTGCACATTCTGCGAAAACCTCATTCGCACCACGCTCCCGAGCCACCTTTTCGCCCCCGACACAAAATTTTTCATAAATCCGACGGGGAAATTCGTCACCGGCGGCCCGCACGGCGACGCGGGTGTCACGGGGCGCAAAATCATCGTCGATACCTACGGCGGAATGGGGCGCCACGGTGGCGGCGCGTTCTCGGGCAAAGACCCGTCGAAGGTTGACCGCGCCGCGACATACATGTGCCGCTGGGTCGCGAAAAACATTGTCGCAGCAGGTTTCGCAAAAAAAGTCGAGATCCAAATTTCATACGCGATCGGCGAGCCCGAACCCACGAGCATCTTCGTGAACACCGCAGGGACAAACACCGTCGATGACGACAAAATTGTCGCCGCCGTGAAAAAAGTCTTCTCCTTCAAGCCGGCAACAATCATCCGCCAACTCGACCTGCTCCGCCCAATCTACGTGCAGACAACGAACTACGGCCACTTCACAAAAGCCTACCTCCCCTGGGAACAGACAAACAAAGTGGACGCACTCCGCGCCGCAATCGCATAGCCACCACAAAGCCAAGTCCCACCACCGTCCCTCGCCACCACCAAGCCACCCCGTGCTTGGGGATTTTTGTTTTGCGGGAGTTTTGGCGCACAGAATAAATTTTGCGTATGAAGAGAATCGGGATTTTGAACGGTCCAAACATGAATTGGCTTGGCAAGCGCGAGCCGGAGATTTACGGCGCGGTGACATTACCGGATCTCGAGGCGCGACTAAAAAAATTTGCCGCCACCAACGGCATGGAGGCGCTTTGCTTTCAGTGCAATTCCGAGGGCGAGTTGATCGACAAAATTTATGCGTGGGCACAGGAGGGAATTTGCGGGATCGTCGTCAACCCGGGCGGGCTGACGCACACGAGCGTTTCCCTGCGCGACTGCATTGCGGGCTGCGGAATTCCGACGATCGAGGTGCACATTTCCAACATTCACAAGCGCGAAGAATTTCGCCACCGTTCGTTGCTCGCCGGCGTGTGCGCGGGGCAAATCTGCGGCTTGGGAATACGCGGCTACGAGCTCGCCCTGCTCTGGCACGCGTCCGCGTAGTGAGTTTGTCGCGCTTTCGTCGCCGGCGCCGGTCCCGTGAATTTTCCTTCCCCACAAAAGTTCCGGTGCGGGAACAATTTTCAAAAAATTTGCAAGCAAAAAACTGATGATCTACCTCGCCTCGGCAATCGGGCTCGTCATAGTCGCAATCGTGGTTTACGGGCTGTCGGAAAAATTTTCAAGTCGCGGAAAATACATGACCTGGGTTTACGCGTTTTCGCGTCTGCCCTATTGGATAATCGCGCTGCCGCTCTACAAGATGAAGGTGATCGGCGCGGAGAACGTTCCCGCCGAGGGCGGCGCGATGATTTTTGCGAACCATTCCTCCTACTCGGACGTGATATTGATGGGCTTGGCGCTGCGCCGGCCGATACGCTTTTTGTCGTGGGAAGGCTTTGAATCGCTGCCGTTTTTGAAGCAGTTTATGCGCGCCTTTGGGACGATTCCAATTTCGCCCGAGCACGCAAAAAGCGGCTTGCAACTCGCAATCGACGCAGTCGCGCGCGGCGAGCTGATTTGCATTTTCCCCGAAGGCGGCATGACGCGCAACGGCAGCATTCAGCCCTTTCTCGGCGGATTCGAGCTGCTCGCGCGGCGCACCGGCGTCCCCGTAATTCCGGTGTACATCGACGGTTTGTGGGGCTCCATTTTCAGCCACCGCGGCGGAAAATTTTTCTTCAAAATGCCGCGAATTTCGCGCACGCCGGTGACATTTCTCTTCGGCAAACCTTTTAAAATGGGGAAAAAGGCGGGAGAAAAAAGAATTTTCGAGGCTCGGCAGATTTTGCTTGAACTCGGCAGTCAGGCATTTGCAATGCGCAAATCGCTCGACAAACATCTCGCGTCAATGCTCGTCGGAATTTGCGCGCGCCACCCGTTTAAAATCGGCGCCATCGACCACTCGCGCGAGCGGCTCGTGTTTCGCCGCGGGATCATTGTCGCGGTCTCGCATTTGCTCGCAGAGCGAGTAAAGAAGCGGATTGCGGCGCGGCGTGTCGGCATCGTTTTGCCGGCGGGAACGCCCGGGATTTTGGCAAATCTCGCCGTGTCGTTCGCAGGAAAAATTCCGGTAAATCTCAATTTCACGCTCGGCAGAACGCAGGTCGATGCCTGCCTCGCGAAGGCAAAAATCGACACGATGATCACCGTCGCGCCCGTGCGAAAACAAATCAGCGAGCGCCTGCCGGAGTTCCCGTGGGCAGACAAAACCATCGACCTTCTCGACGAACTGAAATCGATCCCGAAGAGCAAAATCGTTCTCGCCCTTTTGCAACTCATTTTGCTGCCGAGTTTCATCACGAAAAAGCTCTGGAAAATTCCCTCGCAAGGCGGCGACAACGAGGCCGCAATCCTCTTCACAAGCGGGAGCTCGGGGACGCCGAAAGCCGCCGTCATCACGCACAAAAATCTCATCGCAAACATCGAGCAGACCGACGACTACGACATTCTCCCGCCGAAAACGCGCCTGCTCTGCAACCTGCCGATTTTCCACAGCTTCGGCTTCATGACCCTCATTTGGTTCGCGATGACGCAGGACATCGTCGCGATAACGACGCCATCGCCGCTCGATTTCGCAAAAAATTTGAAGGCGATTGTCGCCGACCGCCCGACCGTGATTTTGAGCACGCCGACTTTCCTGCGCACATACCTGAAAAAAGCCACGCCCGAGCAGATGAAATCCATCTACTTCACGATCGCCGGCGCGGAAAAAACTCCGGCGGGATTCGCCGACGAGTGGGAGAAAAAATTCCCGGGCTCGTATTACCTCGAAGGCTGCGGCATGACGGAAACGTCGCCGATCATCTCCGTCAACAAGCCCGATGTGCCCGTGAACACAGGCGCTCCGGGCGAGGTGCACCCGGGGCGGAAAGCGGGCTCCGTCGGCATTTTGTATCCGGGCATGGCGGCGGAAACGCGCGACGTAGAGACCGGCAAAATCTGCGGCTTCGACGAGCCCGGAATGCTTTATTTAAAAGGCGCAAACGTGATTCCGGGCTATCTCGGCGATGATGGCAACCTCGTGCCCGCGACAGAAAACGGCTGGTATAAAACCGGCGACATCGTGTCGCTCGACAAATTCGGCTTCATCACGATTCGCGGGCGGCTCGCGAGATTTTCAAAAATCGGCGGCGAAATGGTGCCGCACGGCGCCGTCGAGGAAGAAATCATCAGGATTTTGAACATCGACATCGAGGACGGGCTGAAAATCGCCGTGTCCGCGAGGCCCGACCCCGCAAAAGGCGAGCAACTCGTCCTGCTCTCGACAATCCCCGACCTCAATTTGGGCGAGCTGAACAAACGCCTCTCGGAAAACGGCTTCGCGAATCTGTGGCTACCGAAAGAAATAAAATACGTGGAAAAAATCCCCGCGCTCGGCACCGGCAAACTCGACATCCGCGCCTGCGCCGCCCTCGCCGCCCAAAAATAGCACTCGGGTTGGTGGTGGCGAGTTTAGGTTGGTGGTGAGAATTGGGTTAGTGGTGAGAGCCGGGTTGGTGGCGGCGGCAATCTCGCGCATTTATGCGCGATTCTCCCGCTAAGTTAGCGGGAGGGGACCGCGATAGC
>JAJPZB010000184.1 GCA_021204635.1 Opitutia bacterium
TGAGGGACGTTAGTCCCGAACAAATCCGTGTGACAACAATCGTGGCAGCTTGCCGCCACCACCAAACCCAAATCCTCACCACCAACCCGGTTTTCACCACCAACCCTCTCACCACCGACTCGCCGCCACAAACAAAAACTCTCCCGCGACGGTGGTGGCGGGAGAGTTTGTGGTGGGCTTTGCTCGTAGCGCGGGTGAGCGTCAGTCTCTTGCGAACTGATTGAAGCTCGGGCCTTCGGCGGCGTGGTCTCCTGCTTCAAAGAATCCGTGGAGTTGGCGCAGGCGGACGGGGTGGCGCATTTTGCGCAGAGCTTTCGCCTCGATTTGGCGGATTCGCTCGCGCGTGACCTTGAACATTTTTCCCACTTCTTCGAGTGTATGCGGTACTCCGTCTTTCAGACCGAAGCGCTCGATCAGGACATCTTTTTCGCGCACTGTAAGCGAATTTAGGACCTGCAAGATTTTTTCTTTCAGGAGTGCGGACGAAGCGATGTCGTAGGGATTTTCCGCGCCCTTGTCCTCGATGAAATCACCGAAGCTCGTGTCATCTCCGTCGCCCACAGGGCTTTGCAGCGAGATCGGCTGTTGCGCCATTTTCATAATTTGCTGAACGCGATCGACGGCGATCTGCATTTCATTTGCAACTTCTTCCGGAGTGGGTTCGTGGCCGAGTTCTTGGAACAATTGCTTCTGCACCTGCATGACCTTGTTCAGGGTCTCGATCATATGCACGGGGATGCGAATTGTCCGCGCCTGATCTGCGATTGAGCGCGTGATTGCCTGCCGAATCCACCACGTTGCGTAGGTGGAAAATTTGTAGCCGCGGCGGTATTCAAATTTTTCGACGGCCTTCATCAATCCCATGTTTCCTTCCTGAATGAGATCCAAGAACGAAAGCCCGCGATTCGTGTATTTTTTTGCGATCGAAATCACGAGGCGCAGATTTGCCTCAACCATGTCGGTTTTAGCCTTGTTGGCCTCGTGGAGGAATTTTCGCACGTCGGTGTAAATTTCCAAAAGATCTTTCCCGCTTATGCGAATTTCCTTTTCGATGTCTTCGAGGGTTTTGCGAATTGCGACGGGGTCGAGTTTCCGCGCGCGGCGGTCTTTCGTCTCAATCATGTGGAGTTGCGTGACGCATTCGCGCACTTTGTCAAGCGTGGGTTTGAAGCTCGCGAGCCATTCTTCCAAGACTTTCATCTTGAAGCAGAATTTCCTCAGGAGCGGGCAAATGTCTTTTTGAAGTTTGATGAAGCGGGCATGGCCGCGGCGGCGCGTTTCCTCGCTGTTGCCGCCCACGTATTCCATCCACGCCTTGTCGAGCTTCACGGAAGCAGCTTCGACGGCAGCAATCGCCTTCGGGAGCATTTTGTAATACGCATCGCGTGACTCGACCTTTTTGTCGAGAACGACGCGGTCGAAACGCTCTGTGCGTGCATTCACGTTGCGGGCGACCTCGAGTTGATGCGGGAGCGTCACCCAAATCGAGCAAAGCGCGTCTTGCGCCCGCGATTCCGCCTCTTCGATTTTCTTTGAAATGGCGATTTCCTTCTCGCGATCCAAGAGCGGCACCTGCCCCATTTGGCGCAGATACATGCGTACTGGGTCGTCCAAAATATCGACTTGCACGGAGCGCAAAGCCTCTTCTTCCGCAGTCGTGAGCTTGTCTTTGTATGCGGCGACTTCGTCCTCGTCGAGCACCTTGATATTAAGGTTTGCGAGCAGGTCGATTATTTTTTCAAAAAACTCCGGAGACGTCGTTGTCGCGGGAATGAGGTTGTTGATGTCCTCAATCGTGACATAACCTTGGCGGTTGGAAATTGCGGTGAGCTCGTGCATTCGCAGGTTTACTTCGTTTTGGTCGATTGCGGCGGATTCGCCGGTCGCAGCGGCATCGAAGTGCACCTTGCCCAAAATTTCCTTGATTTTTTTCGCGTCCTCTTTGTGTTTTTTCGCCTGCTTCACGAGCTCGGCGTGGGAGGGTTCCGAGTTTCTGTCGGGCGCGTATTTCACGACGACAGATTTTCCATCGGAGCTCTCGAAAACCATGCCCTCGTCGGCGATAACTTTTTTCGGTCCCTGCGCTTTCTCCGCCTTGGTGGTCGCCGGCTTGGTGGAGGTGGCAACTTTCCCTTTTGAAGCGGGCTTGGTGGTGGCAACGGTGGCGGTTTTAGCGCTCTTCTTTGTTGCGGGCTTTTTCTCGGGCGCAGCCGGTTTTTTCGCCACAATCGCGGGCTTCTTTGGCGCCGGTTTCTTCGCGGCAACAACGGGCTTTTTCGCAGCCTTGGAGTTTGTGGCGGCGGCAAGTTTCTTAGCCGGTTTTTTCTGCGCGGCGGGTTTCGCGGCGGGCGCGGTTTTCTTCGTGGCGGCGACAGCTTTTTTCTCTGTTGCCGCCGGCTTTTTCGCGACTGCGACGGGCTTCTTTGGCGCCACAACTTTTTTCTTTGCCGGAGCCGCTTTCTTTGCCGAAGGCGCGGCAGATTTTTTCGGAGCTGCGGCGGCTTTTTTTGGCGCCGGCTTCTTGGCTTTGTTGTCTTTCGCGGTTGCGGATTCTTTCGCGGCGGGAGCGCTTTTCGTAGCTTTTCCGCCGGCGGTTTTTTTAGCCTTTTTCTTGTCTGCCATATAAATTCTCAAGCCTCTTTGTTTTTATCGAACTTCTTCGTTTTGTATTCTTTCAGCAAATCGCGCAACTTGCGATCGCGCATGAGCCAATCTCCAAGTTCGGGAGAATCGGGCGGGAGCGCCGCCACGGCTGCGGCGATTTTTGCGCGTTCGCGCGAGCAATGCCGTTCGCAAAAACGGCAAATGCAATCCCACGCGAGTTCGTCAGGCTCTGCCGTTCCTGCCGAAGGATCTGCGCGAACAGAGAGCGCCGCGACGAAAGATCGCTCAGCGTCGTCGTCATCGAGCAGTTCGTGCAACGATTCCCTCGCATTTTTCCACGATCCCTCCGCGCACTCCGCAAGAATTTTGTTGAGAATGCGTCCGGCAATATTTCCGGTATCGATCCACTCCACGGGAACGTAAGTTGCGAGATTGAGAAGAATCGCCTCATGTTGGAGAGCGAGAAGTAAAACATCTTCTTCCAAGGTTGTCAAGGGGTGGCTGTCGCCGTCTGCCCTTTCTGCAAAGCGGGGGGAAGTGCCCTCGTGCCCGCTTTTGCGCGCTTCCTTTTTCTTTAAAAACGTCGAGAAATCGCGCTCCAACATCAGCCTTTCGACGCCGGCTTTGCGCGCTAAAACCATGAGAGCCTCGGAGCGAAAAACGAGCGAGCTCGCCGCCGACAAAATCTCGTAAACCTCCGTCAAAGCCTCTTGCCGGCGGGTGGATGAAAGGCGCTCGCCCGTGCCGAAAAATCGATCCGTGATGAAGTCGATCGCGCTCTTCCGGTTTTGCAAAATTTCCTCTGCCGCGGCGGAATTTTTTCGCAGAAATTCGTCGGGGTCCTTGCCGTCGGGCACGTGCAGGAAATTCAGCGACAACCCTGCCTCAAACGCGATTGGCGCGAGGCGCAATGCGGCTTTCATTCCCGCCTCGTCGGCGTCGAGCAGGCAATCCAAGCCGTTGCTATACCTCGCCAAAAGTTGCATTTGCGCGAGCGTGATTCCCGTGCCCTGCCCCGCGACGACGCTCTTTATTCCCGAGATGTAGCAACGGATTGCGTCCAACTGCCCTTCCACAAGGACAAAGGGAATTTCGCGCAGGTCTTCGCCGTTTTTTTTGCGCGCCAAATCGGTGTATGTTTCCTTCGCCTTGTCGATGTTGAAAAGCGTCTGGCCTTTTTTGAAAATTTCGCTTTCGGAGGAATTTTTGTACTTCGCTTCTTCCCACTGATTTTGCGGCGTTATCGTAGGAATTTTGCGCGCGGAGAATGCGATTACGCGCCCCTGCACGTCGCGAATCGGAATTATCAGGCGCGTCTCGAATTGCAGTCTGCGGCTGCGCAGAACCGGCGGATGTGCGGAGTTGCCAAACATGCCCGAAGTTGCTACCGCGCGCTCGGGGAAATGCTTTTCGAGAAGCGCGTCAATCAGCGCGCGCGAGCCGTTTTCCGGCAAAAAGCCGATGGAAAATTCCTCCGCGACATCAAGGCTGAAGCCGCGTTCGCGCGTCCAGTAGTCGCGCACCCGCGCCGCGACGTCGGATTTTTCCGTGAAGCGCGCGCGGAAAAATCCCCTCGCAAATTCGTGGATTTCAAAGAGCACGCCGCGCATTGAGCGCTCTATGCCGTGCGTAGAATTTTCGTATTCGAGCGCGATTCCGAAGCGATGCGCGATTTTCTCGACGGCCTCGGGGAAAGTGAGATTCTCGCGCGTCATGAGGAACTTTATCGCGTCGCCGCCCTGCGCCGTGCTGAAGCAATAATATTCGCCGCGATCGGGATCGACGAAGAACGACGGCGTTTTTTCCGCCGAAAACGGGCTTAGGCCCTTCCACTTGCTCCCCGAGCGCGTCAAATTCGTGTAATCTCCGATGAGTTCCACGATATTTGCACGGGAGCGAACTTCTTCGATGGACTTTCGTGAGATTAGAGGCATGTGGCGGGCAAGTAGCGAAAAGTGCTCGGGAAAAGATAGTCGCGACGCGGTTTTTTATCAAGTTTTCGCAACTATTGTAGCGCCGTTGCGCGGCAAAATCGCGCATTTTTCTCCGGTGCCGAGACTTTTTGACTTGCGAACAATCCTTTTTTCCGTTTTCATCGCCGCTCCTTTCTTGGGCTTTGTGCCTCCGGAGCAAAGCCCGCAAATACTCAAAACAAAATAAGATACGCACATTATCCAATGTTTCCCGCGCCGCCGGAACGCGACGAAATACGGAGCCCACATATAAAGCCATGAATATCACGATCAACGACTTGTTTGACGCCGGCGTCCACTTCGGACACCAACTCCGCCGCTGGAATCCCAAGTTCCGCGAATTTGTCTTCAGACATCAGGACGGCGTTTCCATCATCGATCTCGAAAAGACATACGAGTGCTTGGAGAAAGCCTCCAAATTCGTCGAAGACACGGTTGCTTCCGGCAAAGACATTTTGTTTGTCGCGACAAAGCGCCAGGCGCAAGACCTCATTCGCGACGCCGCGAAATCTTGCAACATGCCCTACGCAGTGAACCGCTGGCTCGGTGGTTGCCTCACAAATTTTGAAACGCTCAAGGGTTCGCTTGAAAAATACAGAAAATACCTCCGCATGGAGGCAGACGGCTCGCTCGACAAGATGAACAAAAAGGAAGCCGCCGTCATCAAGCGCAGCATGGTCCGCATGGAACGCGGCTTTGAAGGGCTTCTCGAATTTTACAAACTCCCGGGCGCAGTTTTCGTCATCGACATCAAGAACGAAGAAATCGCCGTCAACGAAGCCAAGCGCCTGCACATTCCGGCGGTCGGTCTCGTCGATACAAACTCGGATCCGGCGCAGGTCGCGTTCCCGATTCCGGGCAATGACGACGCGGTGAAATCTCTCCGCACCATCGTCTCAGTGATTACGGACGCCGTTCAGGCGGGTCTCAACCGCCGCGCGATTGAGGCAGAAGCGAAAAAGGCTGCCGCGCCTGCAAAGCAGGAAATCACGCCTGCCAACGAAGCCGCCGGCGATGTCACTATTTCCGCAGAATTGCTGAAAGACAACATGCTCGCGGAAAAGAAGCCCGCGCGCGGAAGAGCCACGACGCGCAAGCCCGCCGCACGCAAGCCGCGCTCGGCAAAACCCGCCGCCGCAACAGCAACCGCGGAATAATAAAATCACGAAAATCAAGGAAATTTTCACAATGGCAACAATCGACGCAAAAACCGTCAACGAACTCCGCACCCGCACCGGCGCCGGTCTCATGGATTGCAAAAAAGCACTCGTCGAGACCAACGGCGACATGGACGCTGCGGCAGAAATTCTCCGCAAAAAAGGCATCGCAACCCGCGACAAAAAGGCCGGGCGCGTTGCCTCGCAAGGCACGGTCGCTTCCTACATTCACATGGGCGGTCGCATCGGCGTTCTCGTGGAAATCAACTGCGAGTCCGACTTTGTCGCGAAAAACGACCTGTTTCAGGCGTTCGCCCGCGACATCGCGATGCACATCGCCGCTGCCTCCCCGCGCTTTGTGAAGCGCGACGAAGTCCCTGCGGAAGAAGTCGCGAAGGAAACGGAAATCGTGAAGGCGCAGTGCGCGGGCAAGCCGCCGCAGGCGATCGAGAAGATCGTCGCCGGAAAGTTGGAGAAATTCTACTCGGAAGTCTGCCTGCTCGACCAGCCGTTCGTCAAAGACGACAAGAAGACGATCAACGACATTCTCACCGAGCAAATCACGAAGACCGGCGAGAACATCATCATCTCCCGCTTCTCCCGCTTCCAAATCGGGGCGTAAGATTCGCGAATCTCGAAAATCGAAGGCGTTCCCGAAAATTTCGCGGGGACGCCTTTTGTTTTTTCGCCAAAGCCGCTTTGCAAACCGCAAAAATGTTGTAAGTCGCCGCCGCAGTTCGTAAAACGGCGGAAGAAAAAATGGCACTCGAAAAAATCAAATGCATCGAGGCGACTGCGGTGTGCGTCGCCGGCGACGACATCGACACTGATCGCATCATTCCCGCGAGATTCCTAAAAAGCATCACCTTCGACGGCCTCGGAGAGTTCGCGTTCTACGACGAAAGGAAAAATCCCGACGGCACGGACAAGCCGCACCCGCTCAACGCCCCCGAGGCGAAAGGCGCCGGCGTGTTGGTTTCCGGCATGAACTTCGGCTGCGGAAGCTCCCGCGAGCACGCGCCACAGGCCCTTTGGCGGCGCGGAATCAGGGCAATTGTCGCGGGAAGCTTTGCAGAGATTTTCTTCGGGAACGCCACGACAATCGGGCTCGCCTGCGTGTGCGCCACGCGTGAGAATCTCGACGCCCTCGCGCGTTGGGTTGAAAAGAATCCGCGAGAAAAAGTTCGCGTCGATTTGGAAAATCTCCGCGTGTCTTTCGGCGGCAACAACATCGAGGTCTCAATGCCGGATTCCACGCGCCGCGCCCTGCTCGACGGCCGCTGGGACCCTATCGCAGACTTGCTCGAAAACGCAGACAAAATCTCCGCTCTCGCGGCAAAACTTCCCTGAAAAATTTCAACCAACGAACAAAAATGTCCATCGAAGATAAAATCACAGAACTCGGTTTGACGCTCCCGCCGCCGCCCGCACCCGCCGGCGCCTATGTCCCCGCCGTGCGAAGCGGCAACCTGCTCTTCCTCTCGGGAACGCTCCCCTCTGCCGACGGCAAGCTCACGCACACCGGCATGATCGGCTCGGCGCCGGAGAAGGACATCGCCTACGGATATGCCGCCGCGCGCCAATGCGCACTCGCCGCGCTCGCCAACGCAAAAGCCTTTCTCGGCTCCTTGGGCCGCGTGCGCCGCGTCGTCAGCGTCACCGGATTCGTTTACGCGCCCGAAGGCTTTGCGGACGCGCCGAAAGTTGTCAACGGCGCCTCTGAGCTTTTCCTCGCCGTTTTTGGCGAAAACGGCAGGCACTCCCGCGCAGCTGTCGCCATCGGCGGCGTCCCGCTCCACGCCACGGCGGAAGTCCAAGTCGTTCTCGAAGTGGAATAACCAAACAATTTCGGCGACAATGGACGGCGAAACGCCTGATTTTATCTCGGAGATTGGTCGCGTCGTCGGCGCGACAAAAGACCGCCCGTCGTGGGATTCCTATTTCATGGCGGTCGCGCTCTTGGTGTCGTCGCGCTCGGCGTGCGGGCGGCTCCACGTCGGCTGCGTCGTCGTGTCATCGGGCAAGCACCCGAATCGCCTCGTCGCCGCCGGCTACAACGGATTTTTGCCCGGCGCGCCGCACTCGTCGTGCGTCCGCGACGGCCACGAGCAGGCGACGGTCCACGCGGAGCAAAACGCGATTGCCGACGCCGCCAAGCGCGGAGTTTCGGTGATGGGCGCAACGGCATATATCACGCATTTCCCGTGCATAAACTGCGCGAAAATTTTGGCGTCCTCGGGAATCGGGCAAATCAAATATTTGCACGATTACAACAACGACCCGCTTGTCAACGAAATTCTCGCCGAAGCAAAAATCCCGATAACGCACATCTCGGGAACAAAAGAATCATGAAAAACGACCCGCAAAACCTTCCCGACGAAATCTACCAAAAAGTCTCCGGCAACCTCCTTCTCGCCCGCCAGCGGATAGCCGCCGACGAAAATTTCACGCGCGCAGTCGTCTGGATATCGTCGTTTTCCCGCGAAGAAGGCGCGCACGGGCTGGTTTTGAACAAGCCGATGGGCAACAACCTTGGCGAATGCTCCCCGTTTTTTGCGGGAACGCCGTTGGCGAAAATCCCGATGTTCAACGGCGGGCCCGTCGATTCGTTCCACATCTCTATACTCGCGTGCATTCGCAACTTCATGACCGGCGGTCACTCGATACAATGCGGGCTCAACGAGGAAAAAGTCCGCGACTACGCGAACAACCCCGCAGTGAAGCTCTTCGCATTTGCGGGAATGGCAGGCTGGGCGCCAAAGCAGCTCGAGAGCGAACTCTCCGCCGGATTTTGGCACATCTCGAAAGTCGATTTCAACGAATGGGAAAAATCCGCAGAGCCGGATTTGTGGAATCGCATTCTCGCCAAGAGCAAAAAACTCGAAGCCAAACTCACGCTCCGCTCGCCGGAAGATTTGTCGTTCAATTGAGGCCAGGCGGCACAACGAGTGCTGCGGCTAACGCCCGCCGGTGAGGAAGCGGACGCTCCACGGGGCAAATTTCCTGACCACAATCGACAGCAGGACGCACGCCGCAATCGCGAAAATTATGGAGCCTACGTATGCCGCGAGCACGCTGAGCGGCGTCTCGTAGCTCAGGCGATTGAGGACGAAAATTCTCAATAGTGGCAAAAAAAGCATATGCCCGCCGTAAACGAAAAACATTGAATCCTGCAAAATCTTCGGCATCGCCAACTTTGGAAATTTTTCCAAAAGCAGCGCGAAAATCGAGCCGACAAACAGGAAGCCCGCGACAGAACCGAGCACCCAAATGAAAGCTCCCAACGGTTCCTCGCGATGGAGAAAGTTCATTTTCACGTCCGCGATATTCACTGCAACAACCGCAAAATATAGTAAAATCACGGGAATTCGGACCGAGGAAAAGAATTTTGTGAAATCGATCTGCCGAATAGCAAAATAAGCGCCGAAGCAGAAAAATAGCAGAACATCCGGTCCGAAGTGATACTTGTACGACGGTTGCGCCCAATAAAAATGCATAAGCCCGAAAACAATCACGGGAGCTATTCCAAACTTTTTGATGAGCCAAAATAAAATCGGAGAAAGCAGGCAAGAAATAATCAATGCATGGATAAACCAAAATGGCCCGTTTTGCCGCCCGAGAACAAAGTCAAGCGCGAAATCGACCACCGTGTAATTGCCAAACGCATCGTGTTGCAACAGGCCTGCACGCCACGACAAATACCTGACCACCAAATATGGCACGCCCCAACAAACAAGAGGGATATACAGTGTCCAAAAGCGCTTTTTAAGTTTTTTGAAATATGTTTCTTTGCTCCATGTTGTGTTCAGGAAAAATAAATATCCGGAAATAAAAAAGAAAAACGGAACGGCGATTCCTGCGTTACCCCTGACACCTATCGCAGAAAGAAAACACCCCACGCTCGGAAAGATAAAATCATGCGGAGAAGTGGATAAAAAACCAGGGAATGACACGTGCAACGCGACGACCATCGCCGTCAGCGGAAATTTTACAAAATCGATAAACCGCGACGCTGGACTTCGCCGCCCGACAACCTCATTTAGGATTTGAGGGGGGGGGTTAGCTCAGCACTTTTATTGTCATCACGCTTTTCCATGGAAGCGGCGAAGAGTAAAAATCAAAAGCGACTTTGTAAAGTTCGCATTCGTAAAACTGCGGCACGCTGCGGCTAACGCCCGCCGGTGAGGAAGCGGACGCTCCACGGGGCAAATTTCCTGACCACAATCGACAGCAGGACGCACGCCGCAATCGCGAAAATTATGGAGCCTACGTATGCCGCGAGCACGCTGAGCGGCGTCTCGTAGCTCAGGCGATTGAGGACGAAAACGCCCCAAAACGGCAGGAGAAGTTGGTGCGCGGCATAAACAAAAAATGTGGAATCCGACAAAACTTTCGGCATCCGAATTTTTGGCAGTTTTTCAAGAAGCAACGTGACGAGCGAGCCCACCACAAAGAAAGTGGCAAGAGTCGAGAGCACAAACAAAGACCTCCCGAACGAATCTCCGTGGTGCGCAACGCCCATTTTCACGCTCACGATATTCGCGGCGACAACCACGAAATACAGCAATATCGCGGGAATCCGGATCGCAGAAAAGAATTTCGTGAAATCGATTTGCCGAATTGAAAAGTAGGCGCCGAAGCTGAAAAATAGTAGCACCTCCGGCCCGAAATGATATTTGTATGGAACCGGCCAATAGAAATTCCACGCGCAAAAAATGAGCACCGGAATAATTCCGAATTTTTTGATGAGCCAAAACAAAATCGGCGAAAGCAGGCACGCGATTATCAAGCCGTGAATGAACCAAAATGGACCGTCTTGAAGCCCGAGAACGGCGTCGCGCACAAAGTCAAACGCCGTGTAGTCGCCAAAGAAATCGTAATTCAACACCCCTTGCCGCCACGCCAAATATTTGACCACCAAAAATGGCACGCCCCAACAAACGAGCGGAATGCACAGCGTCCAAAAGCGTTTTTTAAGCTTTTTGAAATAGGTTTCTTTGCCCCACGTGGTGTTCAGAAAAAACAGATATCCGGAAATGAAAAAGAAAAGTGGGACGGCAACCACAGAAATCCACCTGATGCCCGTCACGAAAAGAAAATCCCATATACTTGGGAAAATGGAACGGTCGCCGGAAGAAATTAAAAATTCCGAGAAAGGAATGTGCTGCGCGACGACCATCGCCATCAGCGGAAACCGGATAAAGCAGATAAACCGCGACGCGGGGCTCTGCCAAACACCGGCGCTATCTAAGGTTTGAGGGGGGGGGTAGTCAAGTTAGCTTTTACGTCGTCCGAATTTTCCATAAAAGGTTGCGGAGAATAAAAGCCAGTGGCAATTTTGTAAAGCTTTCACTCGCGGATGCCTTTGTAAAATTGGGGCTTTCGGGGCAGTAAAATTCGGTGTTGCAAGTTTAATACAAACTTGCAAGGCAGGCGCGGTTGCGTCATCTTCACCTTTCATTTAGGGCGTTTAGCTCAGCCGGTTAGAGCATCTCGTTTACACCGAGAAGGTCGTGGGTTCGAATCCCTCAGCGCCTACCACGGAAGTAAAACAGGCATGAACAAACACACAGTCTCAGCGTTGGTCGAAAACAAATTCGGTGTCTTGGCTCGCGTCTCCGGAATGTTGAGCGGGCGCGGTTTCAACATCGAAACACTCAACGTGGCGCCGACAAACGACCCCGCGATTTCCCGCATAACTGCGACGATTCTCGCAGACGGAGTTTCGCTCAACCGTTGCATTCGCCAACTCGACAAGCTCGCCAATGTCATAACCGTGCAAAGCTTTGACGGGGTTGACACTGTTGCCCGCGAGCTCGTGATGGTAAAAGTCAAGGCAGACAAAAGCACCCGCTCCCAGATTCTCGAAATCGCGGGAATTTTCCGTGCACAAGTGATCGACGTTTCGCTCGAAAGCCTTATCATAGAGTTCACCGGCAACAACAATAAGATTACCGCGCTTCTAAAATTGCTTAATAATTTTGAAATAATAGAAATTGCGAGAACGGGAACACTCACGCTCGAACGCGGCGCGAATTCCTGCCAATAACCTTTCTCAAAAAACACAAAACAATATGGCTACGAAAAAATGCTCATGCAAAAAAGCCGGTTGCGCCAAGGCGACGAGCCCTGCTGCGAAAAAGGCTGTTCCCGCGAAGGCTGCAAAGGCCGTCGCCAAAAAAGCGGCTCCAAAGCCCGTGAAAATCTTCCATGACAAGGACGTGGATACCTCGATCCTCGAGGGAAAGACCGTCGCCGTCATGGGATACGGCGCCCAGGGGCGCGCGCAAGCTCTCTGCCTGCGCGACAGCAAGGTGAACGTCATCGTCGGCGTCCGCCCGGGCAAGTCGTTCAAGGCGGCGAAAAACGACGGTTTCCCCGTCATGTCCGTCGATAAGGCGGCAAAGCAGGCAGACATCATTCACATCCTTCTGCCGGACGAGAGCCACAAGGACGTTTACGCGAAGCAGATTGCGCAATACGTCACGCCGGGCAAGACGCTCTGCTGCTCGCACGGCTTCGCGTATGTGTTCAAAAACATCGTTCCGCCGGAAGGAGTTGACGTGATCATGGTCGCGCCGAAGGGCCCCGGCACGGAAGTTCGCCGAGTTTTTGAAGAAGGTTTCGGCTGCCCGGGTCTCGTCGCGGTTTTCCAAGACGCTTCCGGCAACGCGATGAAGACTGCTCTCGCGATCGCAAAAGCCGAGGGGCTCACCCGCGGCGGCGTCCTCGAATGCACGATGCAGCAAGAGACCTACGAAGATCTCTTCGGCGAGCAAAACGTGCTCTGCGGCGGCATCGTCGATTTGATGAAATATGGTTTCGAGACGCTCATCGAAGCCGGATATCCGCCGGAAATGGCGTATTTCGAGTGCATTCACGAGGCGAAGCTCATCGTTGACATCATCTACAACAAGGGAATTGCCGCGATGAACGCCGTCATCTCGAACACCGCAGAATTTGGCGAATACTACAACGGGCCGAAAATCATCACGCCCGATGTCAAAGCGCGCATGAAAGAATCTCTCAAGCGCATCGAGAGCGGCGAATTTGCCAAGGTGTGGATGAAAGAATCCGCGAAAGGCGCGCCGACACTCGCGAAAAAACGCGCACTCCTCGCGCAGCACCCCGCAGAGGTTGTCGGAGCAAAAATCCGCAAACTCTTCGAGCGTTAAAAGAAACGACAACAAAGACGTTCCCGCGAAAATCCTTCGCGGGAGCGTTTTTATTCTCCACACGCCGACGCGCAACGCCGGCGAAAACCTTTCCCCAAAAAAACTCTCCCTCTAAACTCACGACAAAAATGAACAAGCAAAAAGCGCTTGGGACCCTGCTTTGCGCCACAACATGCCTCGCCGCCGGCTCGCTTCTCGCAGACGAAATCAATTGCAAAAACGGCTCCGTGTTCGTCGGCGAAATACAGAGCATCGACGACGGAATCGCCACGATCAAAAACTCTGCCGACGACGCCGGCGAAACCAAGGTAAAGCAGAGCGAAATTTCTTCGATCTCGAGTTCGCAATCGCTCAACCTGCGGCTGAAAAGCGGCGAAACGCTCTCGGGCGCACTCGCCCCCGCGCCGGAAGCCGGCAAACTCCTCGTCGGCGAAAAAATGATCTCCGTCGAAGACATCACGAGTTCGTGGCTCATCGACGGGAAAACTCCCGAGCAGCGCGAGGCGGAAAAATACGACTACGTGTGGTCGTTCGAGGTCGGGCTCAATGTCACCGGCACGACGGGCAATTCGGAAAGCATTTCCTGCGGCGCCAACTTCCAGACGGAGGTGAAGAACATCGAGAACGACCTCAAATTGTATGTAAAATATAACTACGGAAAAACGCGCGACAGCGGCGAGTGGTCAAAATCCGCCGACGATCTCCACGCCGGCTTCGACTTCACCTCGGAATTTGCCCCGCCGTGGTTTTGGTATGCGAGGACGGATCTCGGCTTCGACCGCACGCAGAACATAAGGTTCCTCGACACGAGCGCCGCCGGCTTCGGCCTCAACATCATAAAGCAAGACGACTGGAACTTCTCGATCAGGGGCGGTCTCTCATACCGCTACGAAAATTACCGCGACTACATGGGAACGTGGGACGAAGGCGACGACCCCGACAACACCAACACCTTCGGTCTCGACATCGGCATCTCGCACGACTACTCGTGGGGCTGGGGCAAAATCGTCACCGAGATAAACTACGTCCCGGGCTTCGACAATTTTCTCGGCAACTACTACATTTTCCACGAAACCTACGTGCAGGTATCCGTCAAAGATTTCGACCAAATGTATTTCCGCATCGGAATCAAAAACGAATATCGCTCGGAAACCGCGTCCGACGAGCACTTGGACATCACCTACTACCTCCAGCTCGTCTTCGCCTGGGAGTGACAACAAACCCTCCCGCCCGCGCAGGCAAATCTGCGGCGCGGCGACAATCGGCGCTTCTCCTCGCGGGGACGCCGATTTTTTTGCGCTCTCAAAAATCGGGCAACTTTGAATCGAGCACGAGCGTGACCGGTCCGTCGTTCACGAGCGCCACTTCCATGTTCGCGCCAAACACGCCGTTCGCAACAATGCGCCCGAGTGCGGCGGAAAGCTTCTGCGAAAATTTATCGTAGAGCGCCTTCGCCTCTGCCGGCGCGGCGGCGCGATTGAACGACGGCCGCGAACCCTTTTTCATCGTGCCAAAAAGCGTGAACTGGCTCACGACGAGCGCGTTTCCCGCAACAGACGCGATCGGCAAATTCATCTTGCCCGCGTCGTCCTCAAAAATCCGCACGCGCTGCAAACGCGCGACGAGCCAATCGGCGTCTGCCTCCGTGTCGCCCTGCCCGACGCCGAGCAAAATCAAAAATCCCGCGCCGATCTCGCCGACGACATTCCCGCCCACCGAGACGCTCGCGCGCTTCACTCTCTGCAAAACAACTCTCATGCGAATTACAAATTTACTCCACTGCGGCGCGAAAATATTCGAGCGCCTCGTCGAGCCCGCCCGGGCGATCGCGCATTTTCCAAACCTCGGAAAAATGCCGCAACAATCGCGGAGACGCCATGCTCGCCTCGGTGGCGGCAAGCAACTCGTTGTCGCCCCGCAACAATGCCCCCGCCCGCAACAGAGCGAGCCGCGACAAACCCAACGACAAGCCGATTTCCGCCACGATTGTCGCACCACCATCGCGGGAATTTTCCGCGCCGCGAAGTTTGTCCAATTCGCGCAAAAGCCTGTCACACTCCGCCAACGCCGCAACTATCTCGCCGCGCGAGACGCCCGCGACAAGTTGCGACAAAGCCGATTTTTTCGCGAAGAAAAATTCTCGAATAATGCTCCGGTTCGCGATTTTTTTTGCGATGAAATTGTCGAGCCGCCCGAAGTAAAAAAGCTCCACGCCAAGCTCGCGGGCGCCGACAAAGCGCTCAAACGCGCCGAGCAAATCCGGCTCTCTGTTGCCGAGAAAATTCCAGCTCTGCGCCGCGCACGCGAGCATGGGAAAGAGGTTCGCGCAAAAGGGATTGTGGTAGCCGGCATCTCCCCAGGTCGTGAGCATTACCCCGCGCGCGCCATGCCTGAATCCCGCCACCACCGACTCGGCGATGTTCGCGAGCGCATTGTCCAAGCGCCCCGTGAACGAAAGCCACGCCGAGGTGCCCGGCACCACGTAGAAATCCCTGCAACAATCTGCCACGCGCCTGCATTGCTCGTCGAACGGATGCCCCTTCTCGTAGCCCCATATCGCGGGGATACACTCCGCGAGGCGCGACAACAAACCGGCATCGTCGCCGGGTTGGTGGTGAGCGTCGCCACCGTTGCAGGCTTTGTCGCAGGCGGGTTGGTGGTGACCACCGTCGTCGGGTTGGTGGTGGCAACAATCTCCCTCGCCGGGTTGGTGGTGAGATTCGGCTTGGTGGTGAGATTCGGCATTGTGGTCGTCGTTCTCGAGCAAGACGTCAGCCCAAAACATTATCCGCCTGCCACAAGCCTCGGCGCGTTGCCGCAGTCGCTCCATGTGCTCCAAGTAAACCACTTTCTTGCCGCGCCTCTCGCATTCCTCGCGCGAGCGCCCCAAGCCGAGTTCCCAGGGTTCGTCGCCACCGATATTAAAAATTTTGCTTGAAAAATTCGGCAAAAACTCTCGGTAGAGCGCGCCCATGAAATCCGCCGTTTCCTCGCAGGCGCGAAACGTCCCCGCCTGCCGGTGCGTCTTGAAGGATTCGTGGTAGAAGCCGTCTGGGCACTCGGCGAGATCCCTGTATTTTTCGTGTCGCAACCAACGCTCCACGTGCCCAAACGAATTTAGGTTCGGGACGAGTTCGATGCCATTGTCGCGGCAAAACGCGTCCAACTCGCGCACTTCCTCCGGCGTCATCGGCGACGCGCCGCGCCACACTTCCTCGTGCCCCACAAACGCAAACGTGTGCTCTGTGTAGAGTTGGAGGCGGTTGTAGCGCAGGCGGCTCAGCAATTTCACGAGCGCGAAAAGCTCCGGCATTGTCGGCACCCTGCCGCGCGAGATGTCGAGCATGAACCC
Source organism: Opitutia bacterium (assembly GCA_021204635.1). Taxonomy (GTDB): domain Bacteria; phylum Verrucomicrobiota; class Verrucomicrobiia; order Opitutales; family UBA953; genus Spyradosoma. The sequence goes on from JAJPZB010000184.1 coordinate 16,262, forward strand.
GCGCTCGGGGAAATCCGGATAGTCGCGCAGCGTGAGGCATGGCAACCCCGCCTCCGTCGCCTGCTCAAAAATCTGCGAGAATGTCTCCGCCGCAAAGCGCTCTGCGGCTTTGCCGAAGCGGATTTTCACGCCGTCTGCCGCGTCTATCGAGATGGCAAATTCCTCGTCGGCAAGCTCGGGGTCTGTTGCGATGTCGGCGCGAAAATTTTCTATTCCGCGAAATGCCGCAAAGCGCGAGCCCCCACCACCATTGCCGTTGCCGCAGGCGGGTTGGTGGTGAGCGGGATCGTTGTCGGGTTGGTGGTGGGAACTATCGTCGCACGCGGGTTGGTGGCGGGCATCGTTTTTTTTCAAAAATCCGCCGTGCAAAAAAAGCGAGTGCGGCCTTGGAAAAATCTTGGGTAATGTTGCTCTCTCGCCCATGGGAAAATCCTGATTGTTGCCACCACCAACCCCTCAGTCGCCACCACCGAGGAGAACCGCGAGCGGCACCCACGCGAGCAAGAGCATGCACACGCAGAGCTTCACGATCGTTGCCACCACAAACGCCAAAAACGCGCCACCACCAGCCCGCGCACTGTCGCGAAATGTGTTGCCACCAAGCCGCTCGCCGAGAAACGCGCCCACGAGCGGTCCGCCGAAAATCCCCACAACCCCCAAGCCGATCGGCGACAACAATATCGGGAAAACCACCGCCCCAACGACAGCGCCCAAGCCGCCGCGCCAGCTCGCGCCAAACTTCTTTGCCCCAATCGCCGTCGCGAGAAAATCAAAGACGAGCGTCAACACCGCAACAATCCCGAATATCAAAATTGCCCAGCCACTAATGCGCGGATTTGGTGAGCACAAAAAATAAATCAGCGCACCGAGCCACGAAATCAGCGGCCCGGGCAACGGTGGCATCACCGCGAAAAAAATCCCCGCCAGCGCAAACAAAAACCAGACGACAAGCAGAAATATTTCCATCTCCGCAACAAACTATTCCGGCAACAGACCCGCGCCCCCTGCACGCCCGCAACTATTGGCGGCGGTGGAGTTCGCGGCGAAGCCAAATGTTCTGCGATTCAACCTCGGAGACGCGCGCCTTCGTCGCCTTCAGCTCCTCTTCCATTTCCCTGCGGCTCGGGTCGCTTTGTATGGCAATCAGTTGCGCCTGCGCCTCTTCCAAGCGGCGGCTCAGGTCGGCAACGCTTTCTTTCGCCGTCGCAAGTTCCTGCTCGACCTGCACGGAATGCACGCGGATTTTCTCCGCCTCTTCCCTGCCGATTTTGTATTGCGGATCGCTTCTCATCATCGCCAACTCGCCGTTGAGCGATTCAGAAAGCGCGCGCTCTTCGGCAAGTTTTTTCTCCAATTCCGAGAGCTTCGAGCTCTGCTCCTTCTCGCCCCGTTGCGCCTCTTCCGCCTTTGCCTCGGCGGCTTCGCGGGCGTGACGCTCGTCGTCGAGCGCGCGGGAAAGGCGCTTCACCTCTGCTTCGTGCGCCGATTGCCGGTTCCGCAATTCCTCGTTCTCGTGCTCGGTGTCAAGCTTTTGGTCCGCAGCTTCCTGCCGCGCCGCGCGGGCAACTTTCAGCTCCGCGCGCAAGTCAAAAATTTCTTTGTTTTCCAAGCGCTGGGCTTCAAGATCTTGCCCGAGGCTCTTGTTCGCAAGCGCCGCGTCGTGCGTGCGAATTGCAAAATAAAAAGTCGTGCCCGCGAGAATGAGAGCGACGATTGAGAGACAGAAAATGGCTTTCTTCATGTTGAAAAATATTGTGCAAATCGTAGTCGCAGTAAATTTTCAGTGAAACAAAAAAGCGTTCCCGCGAGAAAAACTGCGCGGGAACGCCTTTCAAACGCGAATAGCAAATCAGAGCCCGAGCTCGGACTTGAGCTGCGCGACCCACGTGTTGATGCGTTCTTCCGTCAAGTCGCTCTGGGATTCTTCGTCGAGCGCGAGCCCCACGAATTTCCCGTCGCAAACTGCGGCAGATTCCGTGAAATCATAGCCGTCCGTCGGCCACGCGCCGATCAGTTCCGCGCCGGCATTTTTCGCCGCTTCCGCGAGAATGCCCATGCCGTTGACAAAGGTGTCGGAGAAGCCGCTCTGGTCGCCAAGACCGAAGAGCGCGACTTTTTTGCCGGCGAGCGAAATGCCGTCGAGCGTCTCGTGGCTCATCCAATCGTCTTGCAACTCGCCGGAATTCCAGGTGGAAGTTCCGAGAATCACGAGGTCGCAATTCGTCATCTCGTTGAGATCGTCCGAAGCGACATTGTAGATGGCGACGTCCGCCGCGTCTTGGAGAGCGTCGCGGATAAGACCCGCGGCATGCTCGGTGGCACCCTGTGTTGAACCGTAGAATATTCCGATTTTCATGATAAAATTTCCGGTTTGAAATGAATTACGTGCCTCCGATTCTTCACGGATTGGGCATTTTTTCGAGCATTTTTTGTCGCAAAAAACAAATTCCCCGCCGCAAAACGCGCTCACCACACAGCCTTTGCCGCGCGCGATTCCAATTGAGCCTGCGCCTCTTTCGAGAAATCCGAGAAAAAGTCCAAGCCCGTCTCCGCCTCAATCTCGTCTATGCTCACGAGATATTTTTTCAGGTCGGTGTCAAGCTTTTCCTTTTGCGGCACGATGAACGCAAGCGTGCGCACCTCGCCGTTTTCCTCGCTCACATCTGCCAAAATCATGAAAAACGCGTCGGGCACTTCCACGCCCGCCTTGCCGATTTTCTTGACGCTCCCGCCATTGTCGCGGGAAAAATAAATGGGGCCGCAAATCACCCAGATGTCGCCAAAACCACGCGTGTAGCGGCGCAGAGCCCGTTGCTCCAAATTTTTCCAAACGCCCGCGTTCAGGCTGTGAAGCTGCGGCGTGACGTTTGTCATGAGGAAAGTCTCCATCTGCGCCGCGTCACCGTAACACGCGCCAATGGACTGGTTCGGCGCCATGTGGCCGCGATCGTAGCCCGACGAGGTGTAGTCGCCCGACGTCACGCGCGGGCGCCGGCGGGAACGCGCGTCCTCCGAAAAACTCGGGCGCCCCGCAATGTCAAACGATTTCGGCGGAAAAATTTTGTACGCGCACCACGCCGGATTCCCGCGGGCCTCGTCATAGCCCACCACATACCCCGCGTTCTGCAACACGCTCAACGCTGTCTCAGACTTGGGCAAACCGCCAACCGCGTAGTCGCCGGCAACAATCTCCGCACCCGTCGCCACCGAGACGCCGTGGACAAACGGGAGATTGTCGGCAACCTGGTCAAGCAAAAAAACAAGCTCGTCGGGCGCAAGCGAACTCTCGCGGACAATGTCGATCGTCGCCGCCACCACACTCTCGACGCGATCCTTCGTGTCCTCGTCTCCAAAATGATGAATCGCGCCCGCAACACACCCGAAAAGCGCGATGACGCCGGCTGAGAGCGCCAAGACCTTGAGGCGGAATTTCTTGACGTTCACCTTGCGGTTGCGACTGCCCTTTTTGCGTGCCATCTCGCCTATGAAAAAGCCCGCAACTCCCGATTTTAAGCAGGTTCGCGGGCAAAGTAAAAATTTTGGTCGGGCTGAGAGGATTCGAACCTCCGACCCTTTGCACCCCATGCAAATGCGCTAGCCAGACTGCGCTACAGCCCGAAAATTGGTGCGCGAGTTTCTACAACAAACCCGACTTTGTCAAACCCAAAACGAAGGCTATGGCTTGGTGGCGGCAAGGGTTGGTGGTGG